>NZ_JBIAGB010000014.1:0-144610 GCF_042869575.1 Streptomyces sp. NPDC006925 | reverse complement strand
CGCAGCCGGGGGGGGGTGGGGGGGCGGCCGGGGGGGCCCTTCGGGGGGGCGGGCCGGGTACCCGGCCGGCCTCCCGTATCGGAAAGGCACCGGAAAAGGCAGGAGCCCCCGCCGCAGGCGGGGGCTCCTTGGATACTGCAGGAGTCAGGGACTACTGCGCAGTGACGTTCTCCGCCTGCGGGCCCTTGGGGCCCTGCGTGACATCGAACGAGACCATCTGGTTCTCCTCGAGCGAGCGGAAACCGGATGCGTTGATCGCGGAGTAGTGGACGAAGACATCGGGACCGCCGCCGTCCTGGGCGATGAAACCGAAGCCCTTTTCGGCGTTGAACCACTTAACGGTTCCGGTAGCCATAAGCCCTCCTTGGGCCTATAAGGGTGTCCCTGCTCCCAGAACCCACAAAGAAGCCTGAAAACGACGAGAGCCCGCGGTCACATGCTCCGCAGGCTCTGTACTGCAAGGGAAACCAAACTGCAACTTGGCTCTGAGCCTAGCACGGTGGGGCCCGGGGTGGAAGGCCTGCCGATCATGCGCCGCGCCCGCGGAAAATCCGGTACGGCCCGGCGGAGGAATCGGCCCGGCCCCGCCGCGGGACCCTGCGCGAGGGGGTGCGGAGCGAGGCGTACTCTCCGGAGAGTGACTGCGAAACCGAGGCATGTGCGCACCCGCCCCCGCGTCGCGCACATCCAGTTCCTCAATTGTCTTCCGCTGTACTGGGGCCTGGTCCACACCCACACGCTGCTGGACCTGGATCTCACCCGGGACACCCCCGAGAAGCTCAGCGAGATGATCATCGACGGCCGGCTCGACATGGGGCCCGTCACCCTCGTGGAGTTCCTGCGCAACGCCGACGACCTCGTCGCGCTCCCGGACATCGCCGTCGGCTGCGACGGCGACGTGATGTCCTGCGAGATCGTCTCGCGTGTCCCGCTCGACCAGCTGGACGGCGCCCGGGTCGCGCTCGGCTCCACGTCGCGCACCTCCGTACGGCTCGCCCAGCTGCTGCTCTCCGAGCGCTACGGCGTCCGGCCCGAGTACTACACGTGCCCGCCCGACCTGGAGCGGATGATGAAGGAGGCGGACGCCGCCGTCGTCATCGGCGACGTGGGACTGCGCGCGTATCTGCGGCAGCTGCCCGAGCAGGACCTTCAGGTGCACGATCTGGGGCGGCTGTGGAAGGAGTGGACGGGGCTGCCGTTCGTCTTCGCGGTCTGGGCCGTGCGCCGCGACTTCCTGGAGCGGGCCCCGGAGACCGTGCGCGAGACGCACCGGGCCTTCCTGGCCTCCCGCGACCTGGCCATGGAGCAGGTCGACCAGGTCGCCGAGCACGCGGCGCGCTACGAGATCTTCGAGCCGGCCACGTTGGAGCGCTACTTCACCACGCTCGACTTCCGGTTCGGCGAGCGCCAACTCGAAGGCGTCGCCGAGTTCGCCCGCCGCACCGGTGCGACCACCGGGTTCCCGCCCGACGTCCGGGTGGAGATGCTGCGCCCCTGAGCCCTGCCCGGCCGCCCGCGAACCGCTGCGGGAGCAGCCGGGCGGCCGCTCGCCGCGCATAGGCTGGTGCTGTCCGCTGACGTCCGCGCCGATGGCGCGCGGACGCCCGGGCGCGGGGGCGGAGGCAGCGACAAGGGGGGACGTGCATGCAGCCGCTGGAGCCGGAGGACCCGCAGCAGCTCGGCGAGTACCGACTGCTGCGCCGGCTGGGCGCGGGCGGCATGGGCCGGGTGTATCTGGCCCGCTCGGGCACCGGCCGCACCGTGGCCGTGAAGGTCGTGCACCCGCACCACGCGGTGGACGAGGAGTTCCGGCGCCGGTTCCGGCGCGAGGTGGAGTGGGCCCGCCGGGTCGGCGGCGCCTGGACGGCACCTGTGCTGGACGCCGGGACCGAGGGCCGGGTGCCGTGGGTGGCCACCGGCTATGTGGCGGGCCCCACGCTGGCGCAGGCTGTGGCCGAGCACGGCCCGCTGCCGGAGGCGACGGTGCGTGCGCTGGGCGCCGGGCTGGCCGAGGCGCTGGCCCATGTGCACGGGCTGGGGCTGGTGCACCGGGACGTGAAGCCCTCCAACGTGCTGCTGACCCCGGACGGCATCCGGCTGATCGACTTCGGTATCGCGCGGGCCGTGGAAGGCGCCGCCTCGCTCACCTCGACCGGCGTCTCGGTCGGTTCGCCCGGCTACATGGCACCCGAGCAGATCCTCGGCAGGGGGGCCACCGCCGCCTCCGACGTCTTCGCGCTCGGTGCGGTCCTCGTGTTCGCGGGGACGGGCGAGAACCCCTTCCCCGGGGACACCTCGGCCGCGCTGCTCTACCACGTCGTACACGGCGAGGCCCGGCTGGGCGGCCTCCCCGAGGCGCTGCGCGGGACGGTGGCCCGCGCGCTGGGCAAGGACCCCGCCGGGCGTCCGGCGCCGGACGCGCTGGCGGCCGAACTGGCGGGCTCCGCGGGTGGCGCCGAGGATCTGCTGCGGAGCGGCTGGCTGCCTGCGCCGCTGGTGGAGCAACTGGGCAGGCGGGCCGCCGAACTGCTGGAGCTGGAGCCGCAGGCGCCGCAGACCTCGGGCCCGGTTCCCTTCACGACGCCCGCCTACGGCCCGGACGCGGCCGGCGGTCGGTCCGCGTCGCTCACGCCGCACGTCCCGTTTCCGCCGCCGCCCGCTGCCGCACCGGCGCCCGCTGCCGCACCGGCGCCCGCTGCCGCACCGGCGCCCGCTGCCGCACCGCCGGGCTTCGGCCCGCCGGACCCCTCGTACGGGAAGCCCGCTGCCGGTCCCGCGGCCCCCACCGGTCCCGCGGCCCCCACCGGCCCGGCGGTGGTTCCGGCTCCGCCTCCGGCCGACGGCCCCGGGCCGAAGCAGTCCGGCGGGCGCTCCCGGATCGTCCTGGGAACCGGCCCGGACGCCGATCGCCCGAGCGGTGCGGCAGCCGGCGGGGGAGCGGCGGGACCGGCGGGCGTGGAGGGTGTGGAGGGTCGGCCGCGGCGGCGGGTGAGCTGCACGCTGGTGGTCACGCTCGCCTGCGTGGTCGCGGCGGCGCTGCTGGGCACCGGCTACGTCGCCGGACTGCTGCCGGGGGTCCGCGACTCCGGCCGCGACAACACCGCCGAGCCGCCCCCGGCGGCGACGAAGGGGCCGCCCGGCAAGGGGACGAAGGAGCCACCGGACGGGGGAGGGTCCGGAGGCGGCTCGGACGGCGCCGGCTCCGGGGTGCCGGAGGATTTCGTCGGCACCTGGCGGGGCGACCTCACCTCCCGGAAGGGGGTTCCGCTGGGCACCCTGACGGTGACGGTGAAGGAGGGCGACCCGGGGGACACCGTCGCCACCGGCAGTTCGAAGCTGGTGGGCACGGAGTGTGCGGGGCGCTGGAAGCTGGTGTCGGCCACCGACGACCGGCTGGTGGTCGACGCCTCGGGCACGAAGCCCAGCTCGAAGCTGTGTGCGCGGGGCGGCTCCGCCGAGGAGTTCCGGCTGCGCGAGGACGACCGGCTGCGCTACGAGTCACACGAGGAGAGCAGCGGATACGCGGTGGGGACACTCCGGAAAATCGGCTGAGCACCCCTGGCGTAGGCTGGTCCGGCGCCGCTGTGCTGTGGTAAGCGGCGAGATGTGTCGATTGCGCGACCTTTGGAGGGACGCCACGGTGACAGCGCACGTGTCGGAAGCCGACCTGCTCTCCGCCCTCGACCGCGCCGCCACCGGCGGGCGCGTCACCCCCGAGGAGGCGCTCGACCTCTACCGCTACGCGCCCCTGCACGCGCTGGGCGCCGCCGCCGACAAGGCGCGCCGCCGCCGGTACGCCGGGAGCGAGCACATCGCGACGTACATCATCGAGCGGAACATCAACTACACCAACTCGTGCGTGACGGCCTGCAAGTTCTGCGCCTTCTACGCCTCGCCCAAGAGCGACAAGGTGTGGATCCGCGACCTGGACGACATCCTGCGCCGCTGCGCGGAGACGGTGGAGCTGGGCGGCACCCAGATCATGTTCCAGGGCGGCCACCACCCGGACTTCGGTGTGGAGTACTACGAGGAGCACTTCGCCGCGATCAAGAAGGCGTTCCCGGAGCTGGTCATCCACTCGCTGGGGGCCAGCGAGGTCGAGCACATGGCGCGGATCTCCGGTGTGACGCCGAAGGAGGCGATCGAGCGCATCCACGCGGCCGGGCTCGACTCCTTCGCGGGCGCCGGCGCCGAACTGCTGCCCGCGCGGCCCCGGAAGGCGATCGCGCCGCTCAAGGAGTCGGGCGAGCGCTGGCTGGAGATCATGGAGATCGCGCACGACCTCGGTGTCGAGTCCACCTCCACCATGCTGATGGGCACCGGCGAGACCAACGCCGAGCGGATCGAGCACCTGCGGATGATCCGCGACGTGCAGGACCGCAGCGGCGGCTTCCGGGCCTTCATCCCGTACACCTACCAGCCGGAGAACAACCACCTGAAGGGGCAGACGCAGGCGACCGTCTTCGAGTACCTGCGGATGATCGCCATCGCGCGGATCTTCCTGGACAACGTCGCCCACATCCAGGGCTCCTGGCTGACCACCGGCAAGGACATCGGGCAGCTCTCGCTGCACTACGGCGCCGACGACCTCGGCTCGGTGATGCTGGAGGAGAACGTCGTCTCCTCGGCGGGCGCCAAGCACCGCTCCAACCGGATGGAGCTGATCGACCTCATCCGCAAGGCGGGCCGGGTCCCGGCGCAGCGCGCCACCACCTACGAGCACCTGGTGGTGCACGACGACCCGGCGAACGACCCGGTGGACGACCGGGCCGTCTCGCACCTGTCCTCCACGGCCATCGACGGGGGCACGGCCCACCCCGAGCTCGCGCTCATCGACGCGAACTGACCAGCGGGCCGGGCATGCCGACGGGCGGCGAACGAGCGGACGAGCGGACGGACGAGAAGTGACGCGGGCATCCCTGGAGAAGAAGCCGCACGAGGTCGCGGCCATGTTCGACGACGTGGCGGCCAGGTACGACCTGACCAACGACGTGCTCTCGCTCGGCCAGACCCGGCTGTGGCGGCGGGCGGTCGCCGACGCCGTGGACGCCCGCCCGGGCGAGCGGGTGCTCGACCTCGCGGCCGGAACCGGCACCTCGTCGCTGCCGTTCGTGGAGGCCGGCGCGTTCACCGTGCCGTGCGACTTCTCGCTGGGCATGCTGCGCGAGGGGAAGCGGCGCCACTCCTGGATGCCGTTCACCGCCGGGGACGCGACCCGGCTCCCGTTCGCCGACGCCGTGTTCGACGCCGTGACCATCTCCTTCGGGCTGCGCAACGTCAGTGCCGTGGACACGGCCCTCACCGAACTGCTGCGGGTCACCAAGCCCGGCGGCCGGGTACTGATCTGCGAGTTCAGCCACCCCACCTGGGCGCCGTTCCGCACCGTCTACACCGAGTACCTGATGCGCGCGCTGCCGCCGCTCGCCCGGCGCGTCAGCAGCAGCCCGGACGCGTACGTCTACCTCGCGGAGTCCATCCGCGCGTGGCCCGACCAGCCCGCTCTCGCAGCGCGCCTGCAGGACGCGGGCTGGGGCCGGGTGGCCTGGCGCAACCTGAGCGGCGGCATCGTCGCCCTGCACCGCGGGTTCCGCCCCGCCACCTGATACGGCGCGCAGCGCGCGCAGCGGGAGGCGCGCTCGGCGTCCGCCGCGCCCCTGTAGCCGGTACCGGGTTGCGCTTGGATAAATCTCCTTCCGTCGAGTGGAGTTCGGCGGAACGATGGAGCCGCCCCCCCGTATCCGTCCGCGCACGCGCGGTGCCCACGGGTGCCGTTTCGTCCCGCCGAACCCACCGGAGCGCGCCATGCCGTCCCCTCCGCCGTCCCCGCAGCGCTGTCCGCAGTGCGGCACGGCCTCTCCCACCGAGGCCCGCTTCTGCATGTCCTGCGGCGCCCCCACGGCACCGGCCACCCCGCCCGAGGCCCCGACGGTCCCGGGGGAGCCGGGATCGCCAGAGTCCGGGCGGCCCGCAGAGCCGGAAACTCCCGGTGGTCCGGCTGCTCCTGATGTGACGTCTGCTTCTGATGCGGCGTCTGCGTCGAGCAGCGCACCACTTTCTGAGTCCCCGTCTGAGTCGCGTGCTGCGCCCGCTGCTGACGTCTCGGCTGTCCCCGGCGCTCCGTCGGCTCCTGCGGCTCCGCCTGCCCCCGGGACCCTGCCCGCCCCCGGGACTCCGCCTGCCCCGGGGCCCGTGCCTACCCCCGGGACCACGCCTGTCCCGGGGGCTCCACCCACCCCACCCGACCCGTCGGGCTACATCCCGACCCGGACCTCCCTGCCGGCCCAGCCCGCGCCGCCGAGCGTGCCGCCGACCGCCACGCAGGCCGTGCTGCCGACCGCTCCGCCCGGCCCGCCGCCGTCCGCCGCGGCGGCCTGGGCGCCGCAGCCCCCGCAGCCGCCGCCCCCGCCGGGCGCGCCCGGCGGACCGACGCCGCTCGGACTGTTCCTGGCGCGGACCGTCAAGGGCGACTGGGCCGCGGCGCTGCGGGTCGCCGCCTGGCCGCTGGGGCTGCTGCTGGTGGCCGCCTGCGCGCTCGGTCTCTGGTCCGACGACGACCTCGACGACCTCGACATCGGCTGGGGCACCCGGATGCGGGTCGCGCTGGCCGCACTGCTGCGGGGCATCGGCGGCGGGTTCGGACTCTCCTCCGACGGCACCGCCGACGTCGGGGGCGAACGCGTGGTCGGCGCCGTCGAGGTCTCCGGACTGCCGCTGCTGGCCACCGTGCTGTGGATCGGCGCGCTCGCCGTCGCGGCCCGCGTCACGAGCCGCCGGGCGATCCCGGCCGGGCCGTCGGCCGGGCTGGAGGCGGCGCTGCGGATCGGCGTGCTGTGCGGAGTCGGCGGACTGCTCCTGGGGCTGTACGCGGCCCCGTCGTACGAGGGCCTCGAACTGAACTCCGCGCCGGGGCTCACCCTGTTGTGGGCGTTCCTGCTCTCCACCCTGGTGGCGGCGCTCGTGCTGACCCGCGCCGGGACCGGCGCCGTGGCGGCCGCAGGCCCCGGAGTGCGCATCGTGGTGGGCGCGTTGCGGACGGCGGGGCTCGCGCTGGTGTGCGTGCTCGCGCTGGCCTCCGTCGTCATGCTCGTCGTCCTGCTCGCCTCCGCGGACGAGATCACCGCGGATGACGTGTGGGGACTGCTGGTCATGCTGCCCAACGTCGGCGCGCTCGGCCTCGCGCTGGCCTGGGGCGCGCCGATCGACGTGCAGTGGGATTTCGGCAGCTGGCACACCGGCCGGGAGTCGCTGGGCTACGGAGAGCTGAGCGACCTCGCCGGCGGCTGGGCGGTGGTGGGCGCCCTGGCCGGCGGGCTGGTCTGCGCGCTGCTGCTGGGCACCCTGGTCGCCCGGCGCAGCGCCCGACGCGGCGAGCAGCTGCTGGCTGCCGGGTTCTTCGTGCTGGGCCTGCTGCTGGTCGTCGCGGTGGCCGGGATGGGCTTCGAGGCCCGCTTCCACCAGGCGTCCGGCACCGCGGGCGGCGGTGGCCTCGGCGACGGCGGCCTCGGTGGCGGCGGCCTCGGTGGCGGCGGCCTCGGGGACGGTTACGGCAACGACTCCGCCGACGGCTTCGGCAACGACGTGGGCACCGGTGAGTCCGTCGCCTCCAGCGCCGAGGTCGGCGCAGGCATCGCCGAACTGCTGCTGTTCGCGCTGCTGTGGTCCTACGGCGGCGCGCTGCTGGTCCCGTTCCTGCGCGCCCGCTTCGGCCGCGGGGGCGGCCCGGGCGGCCCGCCGGGGGCGGACGGCTCGGTCCCGGGCGTCTACCCCGCCCCGTACGGCGCCCCGGCCGGAGCGCCGTGGCCGCCTCCGTACGCCGGCCCGCAGCAGGGCGCGCCGGGCGGCGGTCACCCCGCGGGCGACACCCTGGCCGGTCCGCTGCCGGGCGGCGGCGGACCGGTCCCGCCGCCGCAGCGCCGCCGCGGCCTCACCTGGGCGGGCCTGGTCCTGGCGGCGTTCCTCGTCGTGGGCGCCGCGACCGGGGGCATCCTCCATCTGGCGGGCGGCGACGGGAAGGACGGCGACGGCACCGCGGCAGCCGAGAAGTCGGCGGCCGGGGAGAAGTCGTCCCCGTCCGCCGCACCGGAACCCGGCGACGTCAACAGCCGGGCACCCGACCCCACCCCCTCGGCCGGCGCGTCCGGCGCCGATGCCGAGGAAGGCGGAGAGGGCGGGGCGGGCGGAACCCCCGGTTCCCCGCGGCGCACCTCGCTGCCCGAGGGGTTCACCAGGGCCGACGATCCGGAGGGGTTCTCCGTCGGGGTGCGGGAGGGCTGGCAGCGTGCGGTGAAGGGCACCCAGGTCGACTACGAGGCACCGGGCAGCGACGACTACCTGCGCATCGGGGTCATCCGCAACACGGGCCAGACCTCGTACGAGAACTTCCGCACCCTGGAGAAGGGCGCCGCCAAGCGCGACGGCTACCGGCGGCTGGAGCTGACCGCGAACACCTTCCGGGGCCGGCCCGGCGCCCGCTGGGAGTTCGTCTACACCTCCGACGACACGGGCCGCACCGTGCACGCCGTCGACCAGGCGTACGTGGCCGAGGACGGCACCGAGTACAGCATCTACGCCGAGAGCGGCTACGACACCTGGGATCCGGGTCGCGAGCAGGTCTTCAGCACCGCACTGCGCACCTGGGACGAGAACGGCGCCTGAGGTGCGGGCGGGGCCGCGGGTGGGACCGCGCCGAGGCGGCCCCGCCCGCGCCGCATAGACTGGCGCGGTCAGCCCAACCAGCCAGCATGCGGGAGTCCTCGTGGCCGACCCCCAACCCCAGGCGCACTCCGAGTCCAAGGCGCGGTCCCGCCCGGAGGCGGCCGCCTCCGAGCGGTCCGCCGATGTGATCGTCGTCGGCGCCGGGCCCGCGGGCGCCACGACCGCCTACCACCTCGCCCGCAGCGGACTGGACGTGCTGCTGCTGGAGAAGACGGCGTTTCCCCGCGAGAAGGTGTGCGGCGACGGGCTCACCCCGCGTGCCACCAAGCAGCTCGTGGCGATGGGCATCGACATCTCCGAGGAGGCGGGCTGGCTGCGCAACAAGGGGCTCCGCATCATCGGCGGCGGCCACCGGCTGCAGCTGCCGTGGCCCGAGTTGGCCAGCTACCCGGACTACGGGCTGGTCCGCAGGCGGGACGACTTCGACGAGCAGCTCGCGCGCCAGGCGGAGAAGGCGGGCGCACGCCTGCACGAGCGCTGCAACGTCACCGAGCCGATCGTGGACGAGCGCACCGGCCACCTCACCGGTGTGCACGCGAAGCTGGGCGAGGAGAAGACGCCCGTCACCTTCCACGCGCCGATCGTGGTGGCGGCGGACGGCAACTCCACCCGGCTGTCGCTGAAGATGGGCCTGCACCGCCGTGAGGACCGGCCGATGGGCGTCGCCGTGCGGACCTACTTCACCTCGCCCCGGCACGACGACGACTATCTGGAGTCCTGGCTGGAGCTGTGGGACCGGCGGGGCGCCGAGGACCGGCTGCTGCCCGGCTACGGCTGGATCTTCGGCATGGGCGACGGCACCTCCAACGTCGGGCTCGGGGTGCTGAACACCTCCGCCGCGTTCAAGGAGCTGGACTGGCGCGAGGTCCTCAAGGCGTGGTGCGCCTCGATGCCCGAGGAGTGGGGCTACACCCCGGAGAACATGACGGGCCCGATCCGCGGCGCCGCGCTCCCCATGGCGTTCAACCGCCAGCCGCACTACACCCGCGGCCTGCTGCTGGTCGGGGACGCCGGCGGGCTGGTGAACCCGTTCAACGGGGAGGGCATCGCCTACGCCATGGAGTCCGGCGCGATCGCCGCCGAGACCATCGTGCAGGCCCACGCGCGGGCCACCCGGGCCCAGCGTGAGCTGGCCCTGCGGCGCTACCCGAAGGTCCTCAAGGACACCTACGGCGGCTATTACACGATGGGCCGCGCCTTCGTGAAGCTCATCGGCAATCCGAAGGTGATGAAGCTGGCCACCGAGCGCGGCCTCTCGCACCCCGTGCTGATGCGCTTCACCCTCAAGATGCTCGCCAACCTCACCGATCCCACCGGTGGCGACGCCATGGACCGCATCATCAACGGCCTGGCGAAGGTGACCCCGCGCGCCTGACCGGGCTTTCGACCCCTGTCCGCCCCTCCCGCACCGGGCGCGCCCCGACGAGGGCCGCCCGGTGCGGGTGCGTGTGTCGTACCTGAGGCGGAGGCGGCGATATCCGTACCCGGGCGGACGTGCGGACGGGGTCCCGCGCCGTACGGTCCCGGTGTGACTGAGACGAGGTACAAGACGTTCCAGGGCGGCCTGTACGCCCTGCATCGGGAATTGTTCGCCGGAGCTCTCGCGGCGCGGAGGCTGCCCCCGCTTCCCGTCGCCGGACCCGTCGCGGGCATGCTGTCCGGACGGGTGCGGAGCATGGTGAGCCGGCTGCCGCAGCTGGCGATCGGTGCTTCCGCGGCTGTACTGGTCTGGTTGAGCTGGTCACTGTGCTGGGACCCGTACGACTACGCCCAGCGGGACACGCTGCGCGGTGTACTGCTGATGCTGGCGACAGCCGGACCCCTGGTGCTGACCCTGTTCCGGCCGGTCACGGCCTGGTGGCTGTCGCTGGGGGGAATCGTCGTGGTGACTGTCCTCCGACTGGTCACCGACCCGCTGCCGTTTCCGGAGCCGGTGTTCATCTCACATCTGACCGTGATGGTACTGGTCGCCCTGCGCAGCCATCCGGTGGTCGCGGCCGTGCTGTGGCTGTGCACCGTCGCCGTGGGAGCGGCATCGGCGGCGCTTGCCCATGACCTTGAGCGGAGCAACCTCGCCGCGTTCTCGCTCTGGGCGGCTCTCGCGCTGATCGGCGCGGTCTTCGCACGAGCCTGGTACGACATGCGTGCCCGGGCCGCGGCCAGTCACGACGCCTCCCTCGCCGAGAGATCGAAGCGCACCGTGCTGGAGGAGCGCACCACCATCGCCCGTGAGCTGCACGACGTGGTCGCCCACCACATGTCCGTCGTCGCCGTCCAGGCGGAGGCGGCGCCCTACCGTGTGGAGAGCATCCCGCCCGAGCTGGCCGCCTCCCTCGCCACCATCCGCGAGAACGCGGTCGCGGCACTCGCCGAGCTGCGCCGGGTGCTCGGGGTCATCCGAGTGTCGGACTACGGGGCTTCCGGCGCGCCGGAAGCCCCGCAGCCCACCCTGGGGGAGCTCGACGGCCTGCTGGCCAACGTCCGCGACGCCGGGGTGCCGGTCGAGACCGCGGTCACCGGCGCGCGGCGAAAACTGCCGCAGGGGGTCGAACTGTCGGCCTACCGCATCATCCAGGAGGCGCTCAGCAACGTTCTCCGGCACGCGCCGGGAGCAGACACCCGGGTCGAACTCTCCTACGTCCTGGGGGGCCTCGGGGTGCGCATCGTCAATCTGTCGGCCGGGGACACCGTGCCGCCGGCCGCCGCCTCCGCGTCGACCGGGAGCGGCTCCGGACACGGGATCCCCGGCATGCGCGAGCGTGCGGCGATGCTGGGCGGGGAGATGACGGCCGGTCCCACGCCGGACGACGGATATGAAGTTGTCGCCTTCCTGCCCGTGTCCGCCCCCGCAGAACGTCCGGTCCCGGCGGAGGCGGCACCGTGACCATCGGGGTGCTCGTCGTCGACGACCAGGCCATGGTCCGCGAGGGCTTCTCGGTCCTGCTCGGCGCCCAGTCGGACATCGAGATCGTCGGTGAGGCGGCCGACGGGCGACAGGCCCTCGCGCTGGTGGCGGAACGGCGGCCGGACGTCGTGCTCATGGACATCAGGATGCCGGTACTCGACGGGCTGGCGGCCACCCGTCGCATCGTCGCCGCCGACGCGCACGCCAGGGTCCTGATACTGACCACCTTCGACCAGGACGAATACGTCTACCAGGCGCTGCGTGCCGGTGCCAGCGGCTTCCTGCTCAAGGACGCCCCCGCCCGGCAACTCGCCGACGGCATCCGGATCGTCGCCGTCGGCGAGGCCCTGCTCGCCCCCACCGTCACCAAGCGCCTGATCAGGACCTTCACCCGGCCGGCCGGCCACGGCGCCGACGGAGCACTGCCGCCGGCCGCCAGGCTCGGTGAGCTCACCGAGCGCGAGACCGAGGTGCTCGCGCTCATCGCCCGCGGCCTGTCCAACGCCGAGATCGCCGCGAAGCTGGTCGTCGCCGAGTCGACCATCAAGACGCATGTCGGCCGCGTCCTGGAGAAGCTCGGCCTGCGGGACCGCACCCAGGCGGCCGTGTACGCCTACGAGGCCCGGCTGGTCACCCCGGCGGGCTGATGCCACCCCGGCGGCCCTCCTCGCCCGGAGCGGCAGGTCCACACGCCACGCCTCCGGCGACCGTCCTGCCAGGCGCCCTGAGGCTCGGCATGCTGTCCCACGTCGCCTGCGAACACCGAAACATGACATCGAGCCAATTCGCCGCAGCTCACGCCGCACTCGTTACGGCAGTAGCCTGGGTCTGTACTTCGTGCAGGTGGCGGGGGAGGAAGTTCACGGTGTGGGCGGCAGTGCCACGGGTGCAGGAAGGCCGATCGGGGCACGAGTTGCACTGGCGTGGGTGGAACCTGGCCACGGTGTAGGGCGCCATGGCTGGTGGCTCAAGCCAGATACTGCTCGTCTCGCGGCCGGGACAGGTGACCTGGCGCTGGTCGAAGTCGATGGTGAAGTCGTCGCGGGCGAAGCCGGTCTGTTCCTTGCTCTGCCATGCGCCGCTGGCCTTGACCGGGCCGACGAGTTGGACCTGGTGGTGGCGGAGGGAGCGGCGCAGCAGCGCAGCGGAGAGGTAGCCGCCGTCGAGCAGGTGCTGCCGGGGAAGCAGCCGGCGGTTGCGGAGCCGGGCGTGGATGCCGGGTAGCGCCTCGGTGTCCCGGGTCGGCCTGGTGGTGGCGATGTTCGTGATCAGATTGGCCTGTGACTCGCCGGTCCCGCAGGTCCCGGCGCCATGGACCAGATAGCCGCTCCAGCGGGTGTTGCCGGATGGCCCGGCGGGCCTCGCAGCGTTGGGCGAGACGATCCGCACGGCGCCTTTGGGCTGTCCGTCCTTCTCGGTGCGCGGCCGTAACCCGCCACGGGCGTCGAGAGGAAGTTCCGCACGACGATCTGGCGCAGCTTCTCCACGCGAGGACCGCGCCGGTGTGGCGGCAGGCGCTCGAGGAGCCGACGGGCGTCGGCTCCCGCCTGCTGGAGCCGGGTGGCAGGGTGACTGGGTTGGCTGGGGAGCCGGACCGGACGCCCGCAGCGGGTGGCCCACTCCGCATCCACCAGGCCGTCGAGGATGTCAGGTGCCCGTTGAGTTGCTTCTTCCAGCCGCGCGTATCGCTTCGAGAACCAGCTCCAGACGGGTGAGGTCCCGCGCGGCCAGGACCTGGATGGAGTCGGTGCGCTGCCTCCCGCGCTCACTGACCATGTCGGCCTCGCGCATCAGCTCCAGCGACAAGGAAGGGAGCTGGTCCGCGCGGTCGTCCTCGCACAGGCGATCACGGAAGTCCGTCAGCACACTGTGGTGGAATCCCGGGTCGTCCAGTTCCAGGGTCAGGGCGGATTTGTAGTCGATACGGCATCGCACCGCCTTGGCCGCCTGCCGGTCGGAGAGGTTGGGCAGGAACCGCAACACACAGGACTGTGGCCAGCTGGGCCGACCAGAGTCCAGGGCGGCCGTCGCGCGGGTACCAGGAGGCGAAGTCCCTGTCGTTCCAGAGGCCGTCGAGGTGATCACGTACCCACATCGCCGTGGTGCCGCTGGGGTTGCGACAGAGACGCTCAGCAGGCGTGAACGGGTGCACGTGCCGCTCGAGTCCCCTTCCGTTGCGCAATTTCGACCTGTCATATGTGGTAATGACCGGTCATTTCGGAGCGCGAGTTGGGCTGTTGGTATCTGGTTGCTCTACGCGGTTGTATCCTTACAGGTCGCTCTGCGGGCGTCCAGAACTTCATGCAACACGGACAAAGCTGGGGGGATAATGAGTGCTTTTGATGATGAGTGGACTGGTCTCAAGAGGGATGTCGAGGTCAGGATGCAGTTGGCCGGAGCGGGAGATGGAGGAAAGGGTTCCGTTGGTGGCCTGAAGTCCTCCCGGAAAGCGTGGACCAGTGCCGGCGAAGGGGTCGGCAAGCTCCGAAGTGGGATCCGGAAAGCGATGAAGGAGCTTGAGGCCGGGCAGAGAGGAACGGGGTCGCACGGTGCGATCGGTGGTCTGGAATGTGCGTCGGCACAGCGCGAACTCCATGCTTCGTGGCAGGTGTATGTCGAAGCGGTGAGTCGTAGATGCGGCGAGCTCGGCGGAAAGCTGGAGAAAGCAGGAAACAATCAATACAAGAGCGACGCGGAAATAGAAGAGGCTTTCCGGGAGATGCGCACGAAAGTGGAACCACCGGACGACGAGACCTCCAAAAGCCATAGTGAGCAGCGCAACGGGCGGTGAGTCTGGTGGTCGATGTCGCAACGATGCGTGAACTGGATACCGAACAGATTGCGCAGGCGGCCGACGGGTACCATGCGATTGGGAAAATGGCAGATGAGGCCAAGGAGCGCGTTACCGAGCAGATCGTTGGAGCCATGGGGAAGTCCCTCGACGGCGAGGCTGCCCAAACCGCCATCAAGGCACTCCGAGGACTCGGAAGCAACTTCCATTACGTGCAGGCCGAGTGTGGAATCATATGTGCCGCTCTCAACGCGTTGACGGCTGAACTACGGGCTGCCAAGAAGAAGTTCGATACAGCCGAGGAAGATGCGCGTTCTGCCCACTTCACCGTGAACTCCGACGGCTCCGTAACGTACCCTCCGGGAGGGGACGAGGTTGACGGAAAGAGACCCGAAGGAGGTACAACAAGGGGAACAGCAAAAGGGCACCCCACAGGGAAGCCTATCGATCCGGCGGCTGATGCCAACAAGCTCGCGGACTCCATCGAACGGCAGGCAGCCAATGCGAATCCCAACCCGAACCATGGCAAAGCAGTTGATATTGCTAATCGCATCGCAGAGTCGCTGAAAGAAGCCACTGAAGCGGACGACAAGTGGGCTCCGAAGCTGCGCGCCCTCAAAGCTGATGACGATCTTCATGTCTCCCGTAAGGACTGGGGCGACGTCAAGAATGACATGCGTCGTATCCGCAAGGGGGCAGCAGATTACCTGAAGCTCCCCGGGGAGGGGTCACCCGAAGAGAACGCCGCGTGGTGGAAGAAGCTGTCCAAAGAAGAGCGCGACGACTACATCGCCCTCCACCCTGCAGCCATCGGTGCGATGGAGGGCCTGCCTGCCGAAGCCAGGGACGAGGCCAATCGGACGGTGCTGGCCGAGGCAAAGGCCCAGTACTCCCTGCAGAGATCCGCTCTTCCACCTGAGCCGGAGAAGTATGTATGGGAGGACCACGGGAAAAACCAGGCACTGGTCGTGTCGGACAGCTGGAAGAAGTGGCACGAAAGGCGTGACCAGTTGGACGGCTCCCTCAAAGGTATGCGGGCCATTGAGGCGCGTTTCGAAGCCACTGGGAGAGATGGCTTGCCGCCAGCCTACCTTCTCGGGTTCAGCGCCGAAGGTAAAGGTCGCGCGATCATCGCCAACGGCAATCCGGACACTGCTGACCATACAGCGGTTTATGCGCCGGGGACGACATCGAAGCTGGAATCGATCGATGGGGACATCAAGAGAATGACCGGGCTGTGGCGGGCGAGTCAGGCGGAGGCCCCTGGAAAGGATATATCAACTATTACCTGGCTCGGCTATGATGCACCTCAGACCATTGTTCCCGAAGCTACTCAAAAGGGCTGGGCCGAAGATGGTGCGCCGGAGCTCAATCGCTATCTCGATGGTCTTGAAACCGCTCAAGGGGGTGCGGAGGCCAGCCACACGACTGTAGTGGGCCATAGTTATGGCAGCACTGTTGTCGGGCAGGCGTCCAAGACGGGAGATCTGGCAGCTGACGACATCGTTGCGGTTGGCAGTCCGGGCATGCTCGTGCCGAATGCAGGCGATCTTGATACGGGGAAGGAGCATGTCTGGTCCGAAGCTGTTGGCGCAGACCAGGGGGTCAAAGGTTTCGACTATGTTCCGGCCGGCGGAAAATTCGCCGGACTGGGCGGCTGGGAGTGGAAGGTGGATACCCGGAATGGAGTGCCGATCGGTGCTGAGTATGGGCAGAATGTTCCCAGCGATGAAGCATTCGGCGCTAAACGCATGAAGGTCGACACGTCAACGCACAGCGGCTATTGGGACACGGGCCCCCAAGGTATGCCGTCCCAGAGCCTGATCAATCAGGCTAGGGTTGTGGTTGGAAAGTATGATGATGTTGAAGTCGATTAGAGGGCTGGCGCTGCTGGCAGTGCCATTGATTATCGCGGGTACGGGGTGTTCCGGAATGGGAGATGGTGACGAGCCTTCGGTGCGAGATGTCGATGACGTGCGAGCCGATGCAAAGAAGCTTTCCAGTCAGGTGCTCGACGTCATCGATCTTCGAGGGAAGACTACAGAGAGCGGACCAGGTGTTGGCGTGTGCGGGGATCGGGACTCCTCCAAGTACTTCACTGTTGGTCATCCGTGGAGCGTTTACGGGGTTCCCGTGGCTGACATGAAAGAAGCCATGAAGCGACTCAAAGAAGAACTCCCTAAGCAGGGTTGGAAAATCACGAAATATGGACCGAATGGCAGTCCCGCTAAGAATCTGACATTGAAGGCCGATTACCCGAAGATGAAGTTCTCCGTGCAGATCGAACTCTTGGAGGAGCCGAAGGAGAGCGAGGACCCGTCGATGATCCATGTCAGTCTCGGGTCCTCCTGTTTCAAGGTTCCCGATGGGGAGGATGTAACAGGTGAATACTGAGCTTTTCCAAACCTCACGTTGAGGCCGTACATGTTCACCGGCCGATCGCACAGCGCGTCCGGTCCTGCTTCCGCGTCCGCCCGGCTCATCGATCACCACACGCTGGATCTTGGCCCACACCCGAGGTTCGGCGAACCTGCGGTGCACGTTCGGGCCGGAAGGCGCAAACGAGGAGGATAGCTGCCGCCAGGCAAGGTGGCCGCGTAGCACTCGCTGGAACCCCTTCCAGGGATCGTCCGGCACCACGCGCCCCGCAATCCCCACAGCGCGGCTAACCGGCTGCCTGTCAGCCCCAGTGAGACGACCTCCAAGGGGAGAACGTTGCGTCCCCTGCGTCGCCCAGGCTCCGAAATCCCTGGCGAGCTGCCAGGACAGAGGTGACGCAGACCGGCAGCGGCTGCGTCATCGTGTGCCATCCGCGTCACCTCATGACGCAGCCGATGACACACCGGGGACGCACGCGGATCCCTGCGTCACCCCACACCGCAGTCAGCCGCGTGAATGACGCAGATGACGCGGTGACGCAGAAGTCCGCACCTGGGACACACAGCCCACCCTGGGCGGAGGAGGCACACCCTCCTGCCTCTCGGAGTGCGCGTGCTCCACGAGTTAGTTGTGCTCGCCGTATTCGCGCACGGAGTGACGCTGCTGTGGGCACGAGCACCGGGCTCTGTGCCGCGGATGTGGAGTGCGGAAGCGGCGGGTGTGGCCGCGGGGCTGATACCGCCTGTGGTGACCAGGGCCGGACAGGCGGATTCGGTGGTGGAGCGAGACTCCGGGCGTGAACACATGACACGTGCTGAGCCCTGTACGGCGGGTTCCCACTGCGGGCCCCTTCGCGCCGGAGGTGCGCGCCCGGCGGCGTCCCGACTGCCGGTCCGCGGGGGGAGCGGTCGCCCTCGGGAACCGGCGCACGAAGAAGCGCCCCACCGAAACGGTGGAGCCCTCCTTCCTGCCGGCTTCGGCGCACCGGGCCGCGCCTGGTGTTACAGCACGCGGACGGCGCCCGTGGGCTGGTCGTAGCTCAGGGGGCGCTCCACGATGCCGGTGGAGGAGTTCTGGGCGCCGATGAACTTGCCGCCGCCCACGTAGACGGCCACGTGGTAGGCGCTGCCGGCGCCGCCCCAGTAGAGCAGGTCGCCCGGCTGGAGGTTGTCCAGCGAGACGGGGGTGCCCGCGGTGGACTGCGGCTGCGAGGTACGCGGCAGGTTGACGCCGACCTGCTTGTAGGCCGCCTGGGTCAGGCCCGAGCAGTCGTATGCGGAGGGGCCGGTGGCGCCCATGACGTAGGACTTGCCGACCTGGGCGCGCAGGAAGCTCAGGAGGGTGGCCACGTTGCCGCCCTGCGGCGCGGCGGCGTTGGTGGTGAGGGAGGAGCGCTCCGTGGAGCGGGAGGCGCGCTCCTTGGCCTCGGCCGCCGCCTTGCGGGCGGCTTCGGCCTTCTTCTTGGCCTCGGCCTTGCGCTTCGCCTCGGCCTCGGCCTTCTTCTTGGTCTCCTTGGCCTCCTGCTTGGCCTCGGCGGCCGCGTCCTGCTGGGCCTGCTGGAGGCTGTACTGCTGCGCGGAGTGGTGCAGGGACTCCGCCGCGAGGGTGTTGGAGTCGGCCGTGGAGAGGGTGGGCATCTCCACCGTGTCGGCCGGTGCGTTCTTGTCGGCCGCCAGGGCCGGTGCCGCCGCCGCGGTCAGGGCGATGGTGCCCATGACGCCACCCGTCATACCCGCACGCAGCGCCGTGTTCATCTTGCTGGAGCGGGGCTTCCGGTGGCTGGGAATCTGAGCTTTCGGGGACATGAGGGAATGCCTAGCAGGCCGGAAACCCTCGCCTCAACAATCGTGCGATGCGACACAGTCGCCGCTCGAGCGGCGACTTGAACCCTGCGGACGCCTTCGGAGGGGTTTCCCGGACGTGATCATTGCCCAACTACGGGGCCGTGACCACGTTGTTGTCCGCATTGCCGGAATTCCCGCGGCGTGGACCACGGCGAAAAGGCCCGCGCAAAGAAGTCAGCGGCTGACGGGAACGCGCGTGGCGCAGCTCACATTCCCGACCGGAGGGTGAAACCAACTCTTGGTGCAAATGGGATGTTGGGTGCCTATCGCCCATCCTGTTCGGTCACGGGCGGGACTCGGCCGGGTCGCGCGTGGGTCTCACCGCTTGTGCCGGGCTTCACGAGTGCACGATCACCAGTGGTTCGCGCATAGCAGGTGAAACCGTCCAGCGCGAATTTGCCTCTGCAGTCAAGTGCTTGGTACAGCGACCCGCCTCCGACGGCTGTGAGCACGCTCGAATGTCACCTCAGGTGATCATCCATGGGCTTTGCGTATGAAGATTGACGCCGATCCGATCGGATGATCGGGCGTCAGGTGGTGGAGATCACAAACCAGTTGGCGGCACCCGTGTCGCAGATCACAGAGGGGCGGGCTTAAGATGCCTGCGAACAGGGCTTGTGAACTGCCTCACATAGGAGCGATCTTCGTGGGGGTGCACAGCGGCCCAGCGGTCTGCCGGCAGTCAGAGTCGACGCCTGGAAGGAGACGGGAGCGGTGAACGTCTACACACCAATCCTCGTACTGGGAGCGATCGCGGCCGCGTTCACGGTGTTCTCCGTGGTCGCGGCGTCGATCGTCGGCCCCAAGCGCTACAACCGGGCAAAGCTGGAGGCGTACGAGTGCGGCATCGAGCCGACGCCGCAGCCGGCCGGAGGCGGCCGCTTCCCGGTGAAGTACTACCTGACGGCGATGCTCTTCATCATCTTCGACATCGAAATCGTCTTCCTCTACCCGTGGGCCGTGCATTTCGACTCACTCGGGATGTTCGGGCTCGTCGAAATGCTGGTCTTCGTCGCCCTCATCGGTATCGCGTACGCCTATGACTGGCGGCGCGGCGGCCTGGAATGGGACTAGGGGCAGGAGATAAGCAATGGGACTTGAAGAGAAACTGCCGAGCGGTTTTCTGCTCACCACGGTCGAGAAGATGGCCGGGGCGGCACGTAAATCATCCATGTTCCCGGCGACGTTCGGGCTCGCCTGCTGCGCCATCGAGATGATGACGACCGGCGCCGGACGCTACGACCTCGCCCGGTTCGGCATGGAGGTCTTCCGCGGCTCGCCGCGCCAGGCCGACCTGATGATCGTGGCGGGCCGGGTCAGCCAGAAGATGGCACCGGTGCTGCGCCAGGTCTACGACCAGATGCCGAACCCCAAATGGGTCATCTCCATGGGGGTGTGCGCCTCGTCCGGCGGAATGTTCAACAACTACGCCATCGTGCAGGGCGTCGACCACATCGTGCCCGTCGACATCTATCTGCCCGGCTGCCCACCGCGCCCCGAAATGCTGCTCGATTCCATTCTCAAGCTGCACGAGAAGATCCTGCACTCGAAGCTCGGCGTCAACCAGCAGGAAGCGGCCCGCGAGGCCGAGGAGGCGGCGCTGAAGGCGGTACCGACGATCGAGATGAAGGGGCTGCTCCGGTGAGCGACGCACAGGCGGCTGCCGGGCCGCAGGCGAGGACGAGGCGGGAAGTGTGCCGCCTGGGCGGAGAAGCGAGCGGGGTGGCGGCGTGAGCGACGCACAGGCGGCTGCCGGGCCGCAGGCGAGGACGGGGCGGGAAGTGTGCCGCCTGGGCGGAGAAGCGAGCGGGGGGCGGGCATGAGCGAGGAGAAGCGTCCCAAGGCGCCCTTCGAGAACGATCCGGCCCAGCGCGCCGAGGAGTCGCTGCCCGTCCCGCCGGGGGACACCGGCGAGGTCATCGCGGTGCGCCGCGGGATGTTCGGCGCCCGCAACGGCGGGGACACCTCCGGCTACGGCGGACTGGTGCGCACCGTGCGGCTGCCCGGCGGCAGCTCCCGGCCCTACGGCGGCTGGTTCGACGAGGTCGCCGACGAGCTGGAGGGTGCACTGGAGGAGCAGGGGCTGGACCCGGAGCAGGTCATCGAGCGGACGGTGGTGGACCGTGGCGAGCTGACCTTCCACGTCGCCCGCGCCTACCTGTCGCGTACGGCCCGCATCCTGCGGGACGACCCGGCGCTCCGCTTCGAGCTGTGCACCGGCGTCAGCGGCGTCCACTACCCGGACGACGCGGGGCGCGAACTGCACGCCGTCTACCACCTGCGCTCGATCACCCACAACCGGCTGATCCGCATGGAGGTCACCGCGCCGGACGCGGATCCGCACATCCCCTCGACCGTCGACATCTATCCGACGAACGACTGGCACGAGCGCGAGACCTACGACTTCTTCGGTCTGATCTTCGACGGTCATCCGGCGCTGACCCGGATCCTGATGCCGGACGACTGGCAGGGCTTCCCGCAGCGCAAGGACTATCCGCTCGGCGGTATCCCCGTCGAGTACAAGGGCGCCCAGATTCCCGCTCCTGACCAGCGGAGGTCGTACAGCTAAATGTCCTCTACAACCCACGCACCCGCAGGCATTCGGGAGACCACCGAAGGCACCGTCTACGACGTCACCGGAGGGGACTGGGACGAGCTGGCCGCGTACGCCGCCAAGAGCGACGACGAGCGGATCATCGTCAACATGGGTCCCCAGCACCCGTCCACGCACGGGGTGCTCCGGCTGATCCTGGAGATCGACGGCGAGACGGTCACCGAGGCCCGCTGCGGCATCGGCTACCTGCACACCGGCATCGAGAAGAACCTCGAGTACCGGACCTGGACGCAGGGCACCACGTTCGTCACGCGCATGGACTATCTGACGCCGTTCTTCAACGAGACGGCGTACTGCCTGGGCGTGGAACGGCTGCTGGGCATCGAGGACGAGGTGCCCGACCGTGCCAACGTCATCCGGGTGCTGCTGATGGAGCTCAACCGGCTCTCCTCGCACCTGGTCGCCATCGCCACCGGCGGCATGGAGCTGGGCGCGACCACGGTCATGATCTTCGGGTTCCGGGACCGGGAGCTGGTCCTGGACCTGTACGAGCTGATCACCGGGTTGCGGATGAATCACGCCTACATCCGCCCCGGCGGGCTCTCCCAGGACATCCCGCCCGGGACCGTGGACGCGCTGCGCGAGTTCCTCAAGAAGATGCGCAAGAACCTGCCGGAGTACGACGCGCTCGCCACCGGCAACCCGGTCTTCAAGGCCCGGCTGAAGGACATCGGCTACCTCGACCTGGCCGGCTGCATGGCGCTCGGCGCCACCGGCCCGATCCTGCGCTCCGCCGGGCTGCCGCACGACCTGCGCAAGGCGCAGCCCTACTGCGGCTACGAGACCTACGACTTCGAGGTCCCGACCGTCGACACCTGCGACTCCTACGGGAGGTTCCTGCTGCGGCTGGAGGAGATGCGCCAGTCGCTGCGGATCATCGAGCAGTGCGTGGACCGGCTGGAGCCGGGCCCGGTCATGGTCGCCGACAAGAAGATCGCCTGGCCCGCGCAGCTCGCCCTCGGCCCCGACGGGCTGGGCAACTCGCTCGACCACATCAAGAACATCATGGGCACCTCGATGGAGGCGCTGATCCACCACTTCAAGCTGGTGACCGAGGGCTTCCGGGTGCCGCCGGGCGAGACGTACGCGGCCGTCGAGTCGCCCAAGGGGGAGCTGGGCGTGCACGTCGTCAGCGACGGCGGCACCCGCCCCTACCGGGTGCACTTCCGCGACCCCTCCTTCACCAATCTGCAGTCCATGGCGGCGATGTGCGAGGGCGGCCAGGTGGCCGACGTCATCGTCGCCGTCGCGTCCCTCGACCCCGTGATGGGAGGCGTCGACCGGTGACCAGCATCGAGATGGGCATCCCCGAGATGCCCGCGCCCGACTACCCCGCCGAGGTACGCGAGCGGCTGGAGGCGGACGCGCGCGAGATCGTCGCCCGCTACCCGGACAGCCGCTCCGCGCTGCTGCCGCTGCTGCATCTGGTGCAGTCCGAGGAGGGGCATGTCACCCGCACCGGACAGCGCTTCTGCGCCGAGGTGCTGGAGCTGACCACGGCCGAGGTCAACGCGGTCGCCACCTTCTACTCCATGTACCGGCGCAAGGCGTCCGGCGACTACCAGGTCGGGGTGTGCACCAACACCCTGTGCGCGGTCATGGGCGGCGACGCCATCCACGCCGCGCTGCGCGAACACCTGGGGGTGGGCGAGGGGGAGACCACCGAGGACGGCAAGGTCACGCTGGAGCACATCGAGTGCAACGCGGCCTGCGACTTCGCCCCGGTCGTGATGGTCAACTGGGAGTTCTTCGACAACCAGACCCCCGACAGCGCCCGCGCCCTCGTCGACGACCTGCGCGCCGGCCACGAGGTCACCCCCACCCGCGGTGCCCCGCTGTGCACCTTCAAGCAGACCGCGCGGGTGCTGGCCGGCTTCCCCGACGAGCGGCCCGGCGCGGTGGAGGCGTCCGGCAGCGCGGGTTCCGCCTCGCTGGCCGGGCTGCGGCTGGCCACGGGCGAGAGCACCCCGGGCGTCGTCGCCCCCCGCGAGGCGGCATCCGACGAGGAGGGGAAGTGACGGCAGTGACTCACGACGGCGGCCAGGACGGGGCCTCCCCCCAGCCGGGCGGCGGCGCGGCCGATCCGCAGAAGCTGCTCACCCCGGTGCTGTCCGCGCACTGGGACGAGTCGGACTCCTACACGCTGGCCGGCTACCGGCGGCACGGCGGCTACCGGGCGCTGCCCAAGGCGCTGGCCATGGACCCCGACGACCTGATCGCCTACGTCAAGGACGCGGGCCTGCGCGGCCGCGGCGGCGCAGGCTTCCCGACCGGGATGAAGTGGCAGTTCATCCCGCAGGGCGACGGCAAGCCGCACTACCTCGTCGTCAACGCCGACGAATCCGAGCCGGGCACCTGCAAGGACATCCCGCTGCTGTTCGCCAACCCGCACTCGCTGATCGAGGGCATCGTGATCGCCTGCCACGCGATCCGCTCCCACCACGCCTTCATCTATCTGCGGGGCGAGGTCGTGCCCGTGCTGCGCCGGCTGCACCTGGCCGTGCGGGAGGCGCGCGAGGCGGGCTACCTCGGCCCGGACGCGCTGGGCCCGGGCAAGGACCTGGAGCTCACCGTGCACGCGGGAGCCGGCGCCTACATCTGCGGTGAGGAGACCGCGCTCCTCGACTCGCTCGAAGGCCGCCGCGGCCAGCCCCGGCTGCGTCCCCCCTTCCCGGCCGTCGCCGGTCTGTACGCCTGCCCCACCGTGGTGAACAACGTCGAATCCATCGCCTCGGTTCCCGCACTCGTGGACCGAGGCAAGGACTGGTTCCGCTCGTTCGGCAGCGAGAAGTCCCCCGGCTTCACCCTCTACTCGCTCAGCGGGCATGTCGCCCGCCCCGGCCAGTACGAGGCGCCGCTGGGCATCACCCTGCGCCAGCTGCTGGACATGAGCGGCGGCATGCGGCCCGGGCACCGGCTGAAGTTCTGGACCCCCGGCGGCTCCTCCACCCCGATGCTCACCGACGAGCACCTGGACGTGCCCCTCGACTACGAGGGCGTCGGCGGCGCCGGTTCCATGCTCGGCACCAAGGCGCTCCAGTGCTTCGACGAGACCACCTGCGTGGTGCGGGCCGTCACCCGCTGGACCGAGTTCTACGCGCACGAGTCCTGCGGCAAGTGCACCCCCTGCCGGGAGGGCACCTACTGGCTCGTCCAGCTGCTCCGCGACATCGAGGCGGGCAAGGCGGGCCGGGCCGACCTGGACAAGATCGCCGACATCGCCGACAACATCAACGGCAAGTCCTTCTGCGCCCTCGGCGACGGAGCGGCCTCCCCGATCTTCTCCTCGCTGCAGTACTTCCGCGACGAGTACGAAGCCCACCTCGCGGGCCGCGGCTGCCCCTTCGACCCCGAGAAGTCCACCGTGTGGGGCGACGACCCCAGCTCCGCTCACCTGGAGGTGAACGCGTGACCGTCACCACTCCTGCTGCCTCCGGAGGGGGAGGGGAGGTCGCCCCGCCGCCCGAAGACCTCGTGTCGCTGACCATCGACGGCGCCCAGATCTCCGTCCCCAAGGGCACCCTGGTGATCCGCGCCGCCGAGCAGCTCGGCATCGAGATCCCCCGCTTCTGCGACCACCCGCTGCTCGACCCCGCCGGAGCCTGCCGGCAGTGCATCGTGGAGGTGGAGGGCCAGCGCAAGCCGATGGCGTCCTGCACCATCCAGTGCACCGACGGCATGGTCGTCCGGACGCACCTCACCTCCGAGGTGGCGAGCAAGGCCCAGCACGGGGTGATGGAGCTGCTGCTCATCAACCACCCGCTGGACTGCCCCGTCTGCGACAAGGGCGGCGAGTGCCCGCTGCAGAACCAGGCGATGTCACACGGCCAGGCCGACTCCCGGTTCGAGGGGCGCAAGCGCACCTTCGCCAAGCCCGTCGCCGTCTCCACCCAGGTGCTGCTGGACCGCGAGCGCTGCGTGCTGTGCGCGCGCTGCACCCGCTTCTCCAACCAGGTCGCGGGCGACCCGATGATCGAGCTGCTGGAGCGCGGCGCCCTGCAGCAGGTCGGCACCGGCGAGGACGAGCCCTTCCAGTCCTACTTCTCCGGGAACACCATCCAGATCTGCCCGGTCGGCGCGCTCACCTCGGCCGCCTACCGGTTCCGCTCCCGCCCCTTCGACCTGGTCTCCTCGCCCGGGGTCTGCGAGCACTGCGCGGGTGGCTGCGCCGTCCGGCACGACCACCGGCGCGGCAAGGTCATGCGGCGGCTGGCCGAGAACGACCCGGAGGTCAACGAGGAGTGGCTGTGCGACAAGGGCCGCTTCGCGTTCCGCTACGCGCAGCGCCCCGACCGGCTGCACACCCCGCTGGTGCGCGGCGCCGACGGGGAACTGGCCCCCGCGAGCTGGCCGGAGGCGCTGGCGGCCGCGGCCCGCGGGCTGGCCGGGGCCCGGGGCCGGGCCGGGGTGCTGACCGGCGGCCGGGTCACCGTCGAGGACGCCTACGCCTACGCGAAGTTCGCCCGGGTGGCGCTGCGCACCAACGACATCGACTTCCGCGCCCGGCCGCACTCGGCCGAGGAAGCCGCCTTCCTCGCCGCCCAGGTGGCGGGCCGCGGCCGGGATCTGGACGGCACCGGGGTCAGCTACACGGCGCTGGAGGCCGCGCCCGCGGTCCTGCTGGCCGGACTCGAGGCGGAGGAGGAGGCGCCCGGCGTCTTCCTGCGGCTGCGCAAAGCCTGGCGCAAGCACGGGCAGCGCACCTTCGCGCTGGCGAGCCACGCCACCCGCGGACTGGAGAAGGCGGGCGGCACCCTGCTGCCCGCCGCGCCCGGCACCGAGACCGAGTGGCTGGACGCGCTCGCGGGCGGCGTCGGGCTGGACGAGGAGGGCGCCGCGGCGGCCGAGGCGCTGCGCGGCGAGGGTTCGCTGATCCTGGTCGGGGAGCGGCTGGCCACCGTGCCGGGCGCTCTCACCGCCGCCGTCCGCACCGCGGCCGCCACCAACGCCACGCTGGTGTGGGTGCCGCGCCGGGCGGGTGAGCGGGGCGCGGTCGAGGCGGGCTGCCTGCCGGGGCTGCTGCCCGGGGCCCGGCCGGTCGAGAGCGAGGAGGCGCGTGCGGAGGTCGCCCGCGCCTGGGGGGTCGCCGAGCTGCCCGCGCAGCCGGGCCGCGACACCGCGCAGATCGTCGAGGCCGCCGCCGAGGGCGAGCTGTCCGCGCTGGTCGTCGGCGGGGTCGGGGTCGAGGATCTGCCCGACCCGGTCCGGGCCCGGCAGGCGCTGGAGGCCGTGGACTTCCTGGTCAGCCTGGAGCTGCGGCCCGGTGCGGTGACCGAGCTGGCCGATGTGGTGCTGCCGGTGTCGGCGGTGGCGGAGAAGTCCGGCACCTTCCTCAACTGGGAGGGCAGGCTGCGGCTGTTCGAGGCGGCGCTCAAGCCCGACCAGATGACCCGCCGGCACGCACAGCCTGACGCCCGGGTGCTGCACATGCTCGCGGACGCGCTCGACGTGCACCTCGGACTGCCGGACGTGCGCACGGTGCGCGGCGAACTCGACCGGCTCGGACACCGCTCCGGCGGTGCGGGCACTGCCGGAGCGGCCCCCGCGACGCGCAGCGTGCCGCAGCCGCGCACCGGCGAGGCGGTGCTCTCCGGGCACCGGCTGCTGCTCGACCAGGGTCGGCTGCAGGAGGGCGACGAGGCGCTGGCCGGTACCCGGCACGCGGCGCTCGCCCGGCTGTCCGCGGCGACCGCCGAGGAGGTCGGCGTCCGGGACGGCGACCTGCTGTCGGTCAGCGGTCCGCGCGGTGCGGTGCGGCTGCCGGTCCAGGTGACCGGGATGCCCGACCGGGTCGTGTGGCTGCCGCTCAACTCGGTCGGCTCCGGTGTCCCGGCCGACACCGGGGCGCTCCCCGGTGACGTGGTGCGGATCGCTCCGGCCGACGCCGCCGAGCGGGAGAACACGCAGGAGGTGGGCGCATGAGCGCCGCGACGCTGAGTCCGCAGGATCCGTTCGCCGGAATGCCGCGGCTGGCCGCCGAGGACCTGTCGATGTTCGGCACGGACCCGTTCTGGCTGGTCGCCCTGAAGGCCGTCTTCTGCTTCGCGTTCCTGATGCTGACGGTGCTGATCTCCATCGTCTTCGAGCGGAAGATCGTCGGCTGGATGCAGTTGCGCGTCGGCCCCAACCGGCACGGCCCCTGGGGCATGCTCCAGTCGCTCGCCGACGGCGTGAAACTGATGCTCAAGGAAGACATCATCGTCAAGGGCAGCGACAAGCTGGTCTATCTGCTGGCACCGGTGATCGGTGCCGTGCCGGCCTTCCTGGCGATCGGGGTCATCCCGTTCGGGCCCGCGGACAACGAGATCTCGATCTTCGGCCACCGTACGCCGATGCAGCTCACCGATATGCCGGTGGCCGTCCTGTTCATCCTGGCGACCGCCTCCATCGCCTCCTACGGCGTGGTGCTGGCGGGCTGGTCGTCCGGCTCGACGTATCCGCTGCTGGGCGGGGTCCGGGCCACGGCCCAGATCATCAGCTACGAGATCGCGATGGGGCTCAGCTTCGCCGCGGTCTTCCTCTACTCCGGTTCGATGTCCACCTCGACGATCGTCGGCGAGCAGGCGAACGGCTGGTTCGCCTATCTGCTGCCGGTCTCCTTCCTGATCTACCTGGTCTCGATGGTGGGTGAGGCGCACCGGGCGCCCTTCGACATGCCGGAGTCCGAGGGCGACCTGGTCGCGGGCTTCCAGACCGAGTACAGCTCGATCAAGTTCGCGATGTTCATGCTGACCGAGTACATCCACGTGGTGACGGTCTCCGCGCTCGCGGTCACCCTCTTCCTGGGCGGCTGGCGCGCCCCGGCGCCGATCTCCACCTGGTGGGCGGGCGCCAACCACGGCTGGTGGCCGATCCTGTGGTTCACCGCCAAGCTCATGGTGCTGATCTTCGTCTTCATCTGGATCCGCGGCACGCTGCCCCGGGTGCGCTACGACCAGTTCATGAAGCTCGGCTGGAAGGTGCTGATCCCGGTCGCAGTGGTGTGGCTGATGCTCGTGGCCACCGTCCGCGCCATGCGCAACGAGGGCTGGGACTACAGCGAGGTCGTCTACTGGGTCGCGGGGACCGCCCTGGCGCTGCTGCTGATCACCTTCGTCGTGGACTTCTTCCGCGGCGGCGCGGAGGAGGAGCAGGACGAGGCGGCCGTCCCCGACAAGCCGTTCGACCCGATGGCGGGCGGCTATCCCGTACCACCGCTGCCGGGGCAGACGCTGCCGCCGGTGCCGCGGCGCCCCTCGCGTGCCGAACGCGGCCGGGAGCCGGAGCCGGTCGGAGCCCAGACGGGCGGGACGACCACCGCTACTGACGCAACCACCGAGAGCAAGGGGGCTGACGGTGCCTGAGAACCCCGTGGCCGGCTTCGGCGTGACCTTCACGGACATGTTCAAGAAGCGGCTGACCGAGCAGTACCCCGAGTACAAGAAGCCCACGGCGCCCCGCTTCCACGGCCGCCACCAGCTCAACCGGCATCCGGACGGGCTGGAGAAGTGCGTCGGCTGCGAGCTGTGCGCCTGGGCCTGCCCCGCCGACGCGATCTACGTCGAGGGGGCCGACAACACCGAGGAGGAGCGCTACTCGCCCGGCGAGCGCTACGGCCGCGTCTACCAGATCAACTATCTGCGCTGCATCCTGTGCGGTCTGTGCGTCGAGGCGTGCCCCACCCGGGCGCTGACCATGACGAACGAGTACGAACTGGCCGACGACAGCCGCGAGTCCCTCATCTACACCAAGGAGGAGCTGCTCGCCGGCCTGGAGGACGGCATGGTCGACTCGCCGCACGCGATCCACCCCGGCACCACGGAGAAGGACTACTACCGCGGACTGGTCACCGAGGCGGCGCCCGGGACGGTGCGGCAGACCGTCACCGACACCGGGGTGCCGCAGGAGTCCGCCGACACCTTCGGGGCCGACGAACCGGCCGCCGCGGGGGACGCCACCTTCGACGCGGCGCCGCACGGCGAGATGACCGGGGGCACCGTGACCGCCAGCGGGGAGGGTGAACGATGACCCCGCTCGCGGCCACCGCCGCCACCTCCACCGGCGAGGCCGTCCAGTTCTGGGTGCTGGGCACGGTCGCCCTGCTGGGCGGGCTCGGCACCGTGCTGCTGCGCCGGGCCGTGCACAGCGCGCTCTGCCTGGCCGGCACCATGATCATCCTGGCGCTGTTCTACCTGGCCAACGGCGCCTACTTCCTCGGCGTCGTACAGATCGTCGTCTACACCGGCGCGGTCATGATGCTGTTCCTGTTCGTCCTGATGCTCGTCGGGGTCAGCGCAGCCGACTCCCTCAAGGAGACCCTCAAGGGCCAGCGCTGGATGGCGGCCCTCTGTGGCCTGGGGCTCGGCACGCTGCTGATCACCGGGATCGGGCAGGTCTCGGTCGGCGGCTTCAACGGCCTGGCGGCGGCGAACGCGCAGGGCAACGTCCCGGCGCTGGCCTCGCTGCTGTTCACCAAGTACGTCGTCGCCTTCGAGGTCGTCGGGGCGCTGCTGACCGTCGCCGCGGTCGGCGCCACGCTGCTCACCCACCGGGAGCGGGTGGAGAAGAGCAAGTCCCAGCGCGAGCAGGCGATCGAGCGGGTGCGCGGCGGCACGCAACTGCCGCCGCTGCCCGCGCCCGGCGTCTACGCCCGGCACAACGCGGTCGACCGCCCGGCGCTGCTGCCCGACGGCTCGCCCGCCGAGCTGAGCGTCAGCCCCACCCTGCGCAGCCGCGGTCAGATCCGCGAGGTCAGCTCCGAGCAGCTGGCCCGGCTCGCCGCCATCGAGCAGCGCACCGCCGAGTACCAGGGCCGCCCCACCTACCCCGGCCCCAAGGACCCGGGCGAACGCGCCCTGGAACGGGAGACGGCGGGCGAGGAGGAGGCCGCACGGAACGGGCAGCCGTCCGAGCCGGAGGACGCGGCCGGGACCGAGCGCGAGGAGGCCGCCAAGTGAGCCCGATCAACTACGTCTATCTCGCGGCGCTGCTGTTCACCATCGGCGCCGCCGGAGTTCTCATCCGGCGCAACGCCATCGTGGTGTTCATGTGCATCGAGCTGATGCTGAACGCCGCCAACCTCACGCTGGTCGCCTTCTCCCGGATGCACGGCAACCTCGACGGCCAGATCATGGCGTTCTTCGTCATGGTCGTCGCCGCCGCCGAGGTCGTGGTCGGGCTGGCGATCATCGTCATGCTCTACCGCGCCCGCCACTCGGCCTCGGTCGACGATGCCAGCCTCATGAAGCTTTAAGGGGTACGAACCAGTGGAGTCAATGATCGGACTGCTCGTCGGGGTGCCCCTGCTCGGCGCCGCCGTGCTGCTGTGCGGCGGGCGGCGCCTGGACCGCGGAGGGCACTGGCTGGGCACACTGCTGGCCGCCGCGTCCTTCGCGATCGGCGCGGCGCTGTTCCTCTCCATGCTGGGGAAGGGCGCCGAGGACCGGGCCATGCACAGCAAGCTGTTCTCCTGGGTGCCGGTGGAGGGCTTCCAGGCCGATGTGGCCTTCCAGCTCGACCAGTTGTCGATGACGTTCGTCCTGCTGATCACCGGCGTGGGCACGCTCATCCACATCTACTCGGTCGGCTACATGGAGCACGACCCGGGGCGGCGGCGCTTCTTCGGCTACCTCAACCTGTTCCTGGCGGCGATGCTGCTGCTCGTGCTGGCCGACAACTTCCTGCTGCTGTACGTCGGCTGGGAGGGTGTGGGGCTCGCCTCGTATCTGCTGATCGGGTTCTGGCAGCACAAGCCGAGCGCGGCCACCGCGGCGAAGAAGGCGTTCCTGGTCAACCGGGTCGGTGACGCCGGGCTGGCCGTCGCGATCTTCCTGATGTTCACCACCTTCGGCAGCTTCGCCTTCGCGCCGGTCCTCTCCTCCACCGGGGAGGCGGGCGAGGGCACGCTCACCGCGATCGGGCTGACGCTGCTGCTGGCGGCCTGCGGCAAGTCCGCGCAGGTGCCGCTCCAGTCCTGGCTGGGCGACGCGATGGAGGGCCCGACCCCGGTCTCCGCGCTCATCCACGCCGCGACGATGGTGACCGCCGGCGTCTACCTGATCACCCGGTCCGGTGCCATCTTCAACGCCGCCCCGGACGCGCAACTGGTGGTGGTCGTCGTCGGCGGCGTCACGCTGCTCTTCGGTGCGATCGTCGGTTGCGCCAAGGACGACATCAAGAAGGCGCTGGCCGGCTCGACCATGTCGCAGATCGGCTACATGATCCTGGCCGCCGGGCTGGGGCCGATCGGCTACGCGTTCGCCATCATGCACCTGGTCACCCACGGCTTCTTCAAGGCCGGGCTCTTCCTGGGGGCCGGTTCGGTGATGCACGGCATGAACGACGAGGTCGACATGCGGCGCTACGGCGGACTGCGCACGCACATGCCGGTCACCTTCGTGACGTTCGGGCTGGGCTATCTGGCCATCATCGGCTTCCCGGGCCTGTCCGGGTTCTTCTCCAAGGACCAGATCATCGAGGCCGCGTTCGGCAAGGGCGGCACCGAGGGCTGGATCCTGGGCGCGGTCACCCTGCTGGGCGCGGCGCTCACCGCGTACTACATGACGCGCGTGATGCTGATGACCTTCTTCGGCGAGAAGCGCTGGCAGCCGGACGCCGAGGGCCGCGAGCCGCACCCGCACGAGTCCCCGAAGATCATGACGATCCCGATGATCGTGCTGGCCTTCGGCTCCGTCTTCGCGGGCGGTCTCTTCAAGGCGGGCGACGCGTTCGTGGACTGGCTGGAGCCGGTGACGGCGTTCGAGCACGGGCACTCCCCGGTCTCGGCCACCGCGGTGACGGCCTCGACGATCGTCTCGCTCGTCCTGGGCGTGGGCGTGGCCTGGTTCCAGTACGGGCGCAAGCCGGTCCCCGCCCTCGCCCCGCGCGGCAGCCTGCTCACTCGCGCGGCCCGCCGGGACCTGCTGCAGGACGACTTCAACCATGTGGTGCTGGTCAGCGGCGGTACGCATCTGACCCGCAGCCTGGTCTACGTCGACAACAAGGTCGTCGACGGCGCCGTCAACGGCACGGCCGCCGGCTTCGGCGGTCTCTCCGGACGGCTGCGGCGGCTCCAGAACGGGTTCGCCCGCTCCTACGCGGTCTCGATGTTCGGCGGCGCGGCTGTGCTGATCGCCGCGACCCTGCTGATGAGGGCGGTCTGAGTTATGTCATTTCCCCTGCTGACGGTCACGGCAGCGCTGCCCGCCGTCGGGGCCGTCGCCACGGCGGCCGTTCCGGCGGCCCGGCGCACCGCCGCCAAGTGGCTGGCGCTGGCCGTCTCGCTGGCCACGCTGGTGCTCTCGGGCGTGGTGCTGGCCCGCTTCGACCCGGACGGCGCCCGCTACCAACTGACCGAGTCGCACGCCTGGATCTCCGACTTCGGGGTCCGCTACGAACTGGGCGTCGACGGGATCGGCGCCGCGCTGATGGCGCTGACGGCGCTGCTGGTGCCGTTCGTCATCGGCGCCGGCTGGCACGACGCCGACCAGGTCGAGGAGCGGGAGAACAGCCGCTGGCGGCCCACCCAGGGCTTCTTCGCGCTGATCCTCGCCGTCGAGGCGATGGTGCTGGTCTCGTTCGCGGCCACCGACGTCTTCCTCTTCTACATCTTCTTCGAAGCGATGCTCATCCCGATGTACTTCCTCATCGGCGGCTTCGGGGACCGGGCGCACGCGGCCGGTGAGGAGGAGGGCGCCAAGCAGCGCTCGTACGCGGCGGTGAAGTTCCTGCTCTACAACCTGGCGGGCGGGCTGGTGATGCTGGCCGCCGTCATCGGGCTGTTCGTCGTCAGCGCGGACAGCCTGGGCGAGGGCACCTTCTCGCTGCCGGAGCTGCTGAAGGCGCGGGCCAGTGGCGATCTGACGATCTCGACGACGACCGAGCGGCTGCTGTTCCTCGGCTTCTTCGCCGCGTTCGCCGTCAAGGCCCCGCTGTGGCCGCTGCACACCTGGCTGCCGAACGCGATGGGCGAGGCCACGGCACCGGTCGCGGTGCTCATCACCGCCGTCGTCGACAAGGTCGGCACCTTCGCTATGCTCCGCTTCTGCCTGGGCCTGTTCCCGAACGCCAGCGAGTGGGCCACCCCCGTGGTGCTCGGCCTGGCGCTGGTGAGCGTGCTGTACGGGGCGCTGCTCGCGGTCGGACAGCGGGACATGAAGCGGCTGATCGCCTACGCCTCCATCTCGCACTTCGGCTTCATCATCCTGGGCGTCTTCGCGATGACCAGCCAGGGCCAGGGCGGCGCCACGCTCTACATGGTCTTCCACGGCATCTCGACGGCCGCGCTGATGCTGGTCGCCGGGTTCCTCATCTCGCGCCGCGGCTCGCGCCTGATCGCGGACTACGGCGGAGTGCAGAAAGTCGCCCCGGTGCTGGCGGGCACCTTCCTGGTGGGCGGGCTGGCGACGCTCTCGCTGCCCGGTCTGGCGCCCTTCGTCAGCGAGTTCCTGGTGCTGGTGGGCACCTTCAGCCGCTACCCGGTGGCCGGGATCATCGCCACCGCGGGCATCGTCCTGGCCGCGCTGTACGTGCTGGTGCTCTACCAGCGCACCATGACCGGCCCGGTGCGCAAACCCGAGATCGAGAAGATGCCGGACCTGAAGGTGCGGGAGCTGGCCGTGGTGGCGCCGCTGGTCGGACTGCTGCTCTTCCTCGGTGTCTTCCCCAAGCCGCTCACCGAGATCGTCAACCCCGCGGTGGAGCACACCCTCTCGGATGTACAGAAGAAGGACCCCGAGCCGCAGCATCCCGTGGCCGACCACACTGATCCCTCGGCGTGGTTCGACTACAAGCCGGCCGGACACGGCGGAGGTGACCACGAGTGATCGGTATGACAGACGCGGCGTCGGCGGGCGGTGCGTCCGCGGCGTCCGATGTCCCCAGCCTGTGGACGGTCGCGGCGGGCGCGGGCGACACGCTGCAGGCCCCGAGCATCGAGTACGGCAAGCTCTCCCCGGTGCTGATCGTTCTGGGCGCGGCCGCCCTCGGCGTCCTGATCGACGCGTTCGCGCCGCGCCGGGGCCGCTACAGCGCCCAGTTGTTCGTCGCGCTGGCCGGACTGGCCGCCGCGTTCGCCGCCGTCATCGGGCTGGCGGCGAGCGGCGCGGCCACCACGAAGGCGCAGATCGCCGGGATGGGCGCGCTGGCCGTCGACGGCCCTGCGCTCTTCCTCCAGGGCACGCTGCTCCTGGTGGGGATCGTGGGCGTCTTCACCTTCGCCGAGCGCAAGCTGGAGCCGGCCGCGCACGGCAGCCGGGTGGACTCCTTCGCGGCGCAGCCCGCCTCGGTGCCCGGCGGCGAGGGGGAGCAGCAGGCGGTCAAGGCGGGCTGGACGACCACCGAGGTCTTCCCGCTGCTGATGTTCGCGGTCGGCGGCATGCTGCTGTTCCCGGCGGCGAACGATCTGCTGACCCTCTTCATTGCGCTGGAGGTCTTCTCCCTCCCGCTCTACCTGCTGTGCGCGCTGGCCCGCCGCAGGCGGCTGCTGTCCCAGGAGGCGGCGGTCAAGTACTTCCTGCTGGGTGCGTTCTCCTCGGCGTTCCTGCTGTTCGGCACCGCGCTGCTGTACGGGTACGCGGGCACCGTCAACTACTCCTCCCTCGCCCGTGTGGTGGCCGGGACCGACGCGGTCAGCGACCCCGTGCTGGCGGACACCACGGGCAACGACGCGCTGCTGCTGATCGGCAGTGCGCTGGTGGTGATGGGCCTGCTGTTCAAGGTCGGTGCCGTTCCCTTCCACATGTGGACCCCGGACGTGTATCAGGGCGCGCCGACGCCGGTGACCGGGTTCATGGCGGCGGCCACCAAGGTGGCGGCGTTCGGCGCGCTGCTGCGGCTGCTGTACGTGGTGCTGCCGGGGCTGCGCTGGGACTGGCGTCCGGTGATGTGGGGCGTGGCGATCCTGACGATGCTCGGCGGTGCCGTGGTCGCCATCACCCAGACGGACATCAAGCGGCTGCTGGCCTACTCCTCGATCGCGCACGCGGGCTTCCTGCTGGCGGGTGTCATCGCCACCTCGGAGGACGGCATCTCCTCGGTGCTGTTCTACCTGGCCGCCTACTCCTTCGTGACGCTGGGCGCCTTCGCGGTGGTCACGCTGGTGCGGGACGCGGGCGGCGAGGCGACGCACCTGTCCAAGTGGGCGGGGCTGGGGCGGCGTTCGCCGCTGCTGGCTGCGGTCTTCGCGGTCTTCCTGCTGGCGTTCGCGGGTATTCCGCTCACCTCCGGTTTCGCGGGGAAGTTCGCGGTGTTCAAGGCGGCGGCCGAGGGCGGCGCGGGTGCGCTGGTGGTGGTCGGTGTGATCGCCTCGGCCATCGCGGCCTTCTTCTATCTGCGGGTCATCGTGCTGATGTTCTTCAGCGAGCCGCGGGCCGACGGGCCGAGTGTGGCGGTGCCGAGTGTCATGACGACCTCGGCGATCGCGCTCGGTGTCGTGGTCACGGTCGTGCTGGGGGTGGCACCGCAGTACTTCCTGGATCTGGCGGGGCAGGCGGGGGTGTTCGTGCGGTGAGCGGAGGAGCGACCGCGCGGCGGCCCCGTACGGTTCGCCGTTCCATGTCGTAGCACCGGTCGTACGAGCCGACCGGGGAGATGCCGCCAGAGACCCGCGACCGGGCCTCTGGCGGCTTCTTGTGAGGTTGTCGGTGACAACAAGCGCGCTGAAACGGTAGGAATTCCAGTCATGGGTTGTGTGATTCTCCGCCGGGAGAACGGCGGTTACGAGGGGAAGCAGGGCGGCGTCTTCACCGAGGGGGTGTCAGCCGAGTCGGTGGGGGCCAAGGGGCTGTGTCTGCACGTCCTGCACATCCCGGCCAACTCCCGCGGGGAGCCCCATCTGCACGCGGGCCACGAGTCGGCCATATACGTCGTCAGCGGTGCGCATGAGATCTGGCACGGGGAGGACCTCTCGCACCGGGACACCCTCCACCCGGGCGACATGGTCTACGTGCCCGCGAACATGCCGCACATGCCGGTCACCGGCGAGGAGCCGGTGACCGTGGTGGTGGCCCGCACCGATCCCCGCGAGCAGGAGTCGGTGCATCTGCTCTCGCCGCGCGATCCCTGAGGGACGCTCTTCAGGGGGTGCCCCGCGCGGTCCGGGCTGCCGGGGCGGTGCGGGGTGCCGCGGGCGCCGGACGGTGACTGAATTGGCAGGCGCACGACAAAGGTCGGTGGTCTCCGGCAGCGGCTCTCCCCAGGAGCGGGCACCGGATGTCAGCCGTCCGGCTTATCGTGGCGGGCATGCTTCAGGAGAGTGCCGAGAGGCCGGGTGGGACGTCCGAGACGGCGGCGCTGCGGGTGCTGCGCAAGGTCTTCGGCTACGACGCCTTCCGCGGACAGCAGGAAGCCGTCATCGACCACGTCGTCGCGGGCGGCGACGCGGTGGTGCTGATGCCGACCGGTGGCGGCAAATCCCTGTGCTACCAGATCCCCGCCCTGGTCAGACGGGGTACGGGAGTGGTGATCTCGCCGCTCATCGCCCTGATGCAGGACCAGGTGGACGCGCTGAAGGCGCTGGGCGTCCGTGCCGGGTTCCTCAACTCCACGCTCGACCTCGACCAGCGCCGGGTGGTGGAGGCCGAGTTCCTGGCGGGCGAGCTCGACCTGCTCTACCTCGCCCCCGAGCGGCTGCGGCTGGAGACCACGACGGCGCTGCTGGAGCGCGCCGAGGTGTCCGTCTTCGCGATCGACGAAGCACACTGCGTCGCCCAATGGGGTCACGATTTCCGGCCCGACTATCTGAACCTGTCGATGCTCGGCGAGCGCTGGCCCGACGTGCCGCGCATCGCGCTGACCGCCACCGCCACCCGCGCCACCCACCAGGAGATCGTCCAGCGGCTCGGGCTCCCGGCGGCGCGCGACTTCGTCGCCAGCTTCGACCGGCCCAACATCCAGTACCGCGTCGTGCCCAAGCGCGACCCCAGGAAACAGCTGCTGCGCTTCCTCAAGGAGGAGCACGAGGGCGACGCGGGCATCGTCTACTGCCTGTCGCGGAACGCGGTCGAGCGCACCGCCGAGTTCCTGTGCGCCAACGGCGTCGAGGCGGTGCCCTACCACGCGGGACTGGACGGGGGCACCCGCGCCGCGCACCAGGCCCGCTTCCTGCGCGAGGACGGGCTGGTCGTGGTGGCCACGATCGCCTTCGGGATGGGGATCGACAAGCCCGATGTGCGGTTCGTCGCACACCTGGATCTGCCCAAGTCGGTCGAGGGCTACTACCAGGAGACGGGCCGGGCCGGGCGCGACGGGCTGCCCTCGCACGCCTGGCTCGCCTACGGCCTCCAGGACGTCGTCCAGCAGCGCAAGCTGATCGAGAACGGTGAGGGCGATCCGGCCTTCCAGCGCCGGGCGCGGACGCATCTGGACGCGATGCTCTCGCTGTGCGAGACGGTCCGCTGCCGGCGCGGTCAGCTCCTCGCGTACTTCGGCCAGGAGCCGGCCGAGGGCGCCGCCGAGCTGTCCTGCGGCAACTGCGACACCTGCCTGTCCCCGCCCGAGTCGTGGGACGGCACGGTGCCCGCGCAGAAGGTGCTCTCCACCGTCGTCCGGCTCAAGCGGGAGCGCGGCCAGAAGTTCGGCTCCGGCCAGCTCGTGGACATCCTGCTGGGCCGCAGGACGGCCAAGGTCATCCAGTTCGACCACGACGGGCTGTCGGTCTTCGGCATCGGCACCGAGCTGGCCGAGGGCGAATGGCGCAGCGTCATCCGGCAGTTGATCGCCCAGGGGCTGCTGGAGATCGAGGGTGAGCACGGCACGGTGGTGCTCACCGACGCGAGCGCCACCGTGCTGCGCGCCGAGCGGGAGGTGCGGATGCGCAAGGACCCGGCTCCGGCCCGGTCCCGCACGGCCGGGTCCGCCGGGAGCCGGTCGGGCGGCGGCTCCTCGGGCAAGGCGGCGGTGGCCGCCGAGCTGCCCGAGGAGGCCGTACCGCTGTTCGAGGCCCTCCGCGGCTGGCGGGCCGAGCAGGCGCGGGAGCAGGGCGTCCCCGCCTACGTCGTCTTCCACGACGCGACCCTGCGCGAGATCGCGGTGCGGCGTCCCGGAACCCTGGGCGAACTCGGCGAGATCACCGGTGTCGGGGAGAAGAAGCTGGCGACGTACGGGGAAGGGGTGCTGGCGGCGCTGGCCGGCGGACCTCCGGAGTGAGGGCATGCGCAGCCGGGGGGGGGGGGGGGGGGGGGGGGGGGGGGGGGGGGGGCCGCGGGGGGCGGGCGGCGCCGCGCGCGGGGGGGCGGCCGCGCCCCGCCCCGCCGCGCCCCCGCCCCCCCCCCCCCCCCCCCCCCCCCCCCCCCCAGCCGGGTGGCTCAGCCGGCCTCGGCGGCGGGTTCCACCCGCCCGCTGACCTCGCCCAGGCCGACGCGGGTGCCCTCCGGGCCGGGGGCCCAGGCGGTGAGCACCACCTCGTCGCCGTCCTCCAGGAAGGCCCGCTTCCCGTCGGGCAGCTCCAGCGGCTCGCGCCCACCCCAGGTCAGCTCCAGCAGGGAGCCGCGCTGCGCGGGCTCCGGGCCGCTCACGGTGCCGGACGCGTAGAGGTCGCCGGTCCGCAGGGAGGCCCCGTTCACCGTCATGTGCGCGAGCTGCTGCGCCGCGGTCCAGTACATGGTGGAGAACGGCGGCTCGGCGATCACGTGGCCGTTGAGCCGCACGGTGATCCGCAGATCGAATCCGCCCGGCTCGATCCCGTCGGCCCCGTCGTCCAGGTAGGGCAGCAGCGGGGCGTCGCGCCGCGGGGGTGTCACCCGTGCGGCGTCCAGCGCGTCCAGCGGGGTGATCCAGGGCGAGACGGAGGTGGCGAACGACTTGCCCAGGAAGGGGCCCAGCGGTACGTACTCCCAGGCCTGCAGGTCACGTGCGGACCAGTCGTTCAGCAGCGTCACACCGAACACGTGGTCGCGGAATCCCGCCATCCCCACCGGGGTGCCCAGCGGGCTCGGGGTGCCGACGACGAAGCCGACCTCCGCCTCGATGTCCAGCCGCCGCGAGGGGCCGAAGACGGGGAGCGGCTCGTTCGGGGGCTTGCGCTGGCCCTGCGGGCGCACCACGGGCGTCCCGGAGACGACGACCGTCCCGGCGCGTCCGTGGTAACCGATGGGCAGGTGCTTCCAGTTGGGGGTGAGGGCGTCGCCGTCCGGGCGGAAGATCCGGCCGACGTTGGTGGCGTGGTGTTCGCTGGCGTAGAAGTCGACGTAGTCGGCGACCTCGAACGGCAGGTGGAGCCGCACCTCGGAGAGCGGCAGCAGATGGCGGGCCGCGGTCTCGCGGTGCGCGTCCTCGGTCAGCCACGCGCGGAGCTGCGCCCGCACCTCCTGCCAACCGGGCCGGCCCAGCGCCAGCAGCGGGTTGAGCGAGGGCGCTCGCAGCACCTCGGCGTGGGCGGAGCCGAACGCGGCGGCCGCGGCGCCCAGGTCGAGCACGTCGTCGCCGAACCGGACGCCGATCCGGCGGTGGCCGGGCCGGTCCGGGGTGCTGAAGAGGCCGTACGGAAGGTTGTCCGGGCCGAAAAGGGCACTGTCACTCATGGGGGTCAGGCTATGTGCCCGGTGCCTGCCCTGGCCCTACCCGTTTCCGCGAAAGATCGGCCCGATCGCGCCGCGGCGTCCCGCGCGGAACGCGTCTGATGCGGGACGTGCCCCTGATCCGGTATATACCGGCATGGCGTGTCAGGAGTGTTCTGCTGGGCAGGCGCCGACCGTGATCGTTATGTGACCGGCTACGCTGCCACGGGAGGGTGCACCTGGCCGACAGTGGCATCCGGCCGAGAGAACGTGAAGGACACCGCACACCAGGAAGACCGCGGCACCGGGAACGCCGGGCGGGTGCAGCCACCTGCCGGAGGCGGCGCCCGACCGGTGCCGCACATCCGGACCCGTTCGTTCCACGTACGCAGACAGGAGTACCCCTCGTGACCGTCGTCGGGCCCTTCGGGCTGAGCGTGCGGGACCAGGCTGTCGAAGCAGACGTCCTGGCCGGGTTGGCGGCCGTCGATGAGGGCCTCATGGAGGCCACCAAGAGCGATGTCGCCTTCATAACGGAAGCGGCGCAGCACCTGGTGCGGGCCGGTGGCAAGCGCTTCCGGCCACTGCTGGTCATGCTGGGGGCCCAGTTCGGCGATCCGCATGCGCCCGGGGTGGTGCCCGCCGCCGTCGTCGTCGAACTGACCCACCTCGCCACGCTCTACCACGACGACGTGATGGACGAGGCCGACGTACGGCGCGGGGTGCCCAGCGCCAATGCCAACTGGGACAACTCCGTCGCCGTCCTGACCGGTGACTTCCTCTTCTCCCGCGCCTCGCACATACTGGCCGACCTCGGCCCCGAGGCCGTCCGGGTCCAGGCCCAGGCGTTCGAACGGCTCGTGACCGGTCAGATCATGGAGACGGCGGGGCCCGCCGACGGCCACGACGCCATCGACCACTACCTCGACGTGATCGCGGGCAAGACCGGCTCGCTGATCGCCGTCGCCGGGCGCTTCGGCGCCATGATGTCCGGTGCCGACGAGCGGACCGTCTCGGTGCTCACCCAGTACGGGGAGCGCGTCGGCGTCGCCTTCCAGCTCGCCGACGACGTCCTCGACATCGCCAGCGACGAGCACGAGTCCGGCAAGACGCCCGGCACCGATCTGCGGGAGGGCATCCCCACGCTGCCGGTGCTGTACCTGCGCGCGCGTGCGGCGAGCCCGGAGGGGACCCGCGAGGACCGCGAACTGTGCGCGCTGCTCGACGGGGACCTCGGTGACGACGGGCGGCTCGCCGAGGCACTGGCCGCGCTGCGCGTCCACCCCGCGCTGGAGCAGGCCCGCCGGGCGACCGTCCGGTACGCCGACGAGGCCCGCGAGATGCTCGCCCCGCTGCCCGACAACGCCGCCAAGGCCGCCCTGGCCGGGCTGTGCACGGCCGTGGTGGACCGGGCGGGCTGACGCCCCCGCCGGGGCCTGTCCGACCTGCCCGGTTTGCCGACTCCCCGTCAGTGGGCCCGGCTCCACGCCGCTCGTGCCCCGCTCGGCATCCGGGATCCCGGCTCCGCGTCGGTTCCGGGCATCAGCGCGTATTCGACCCTGAGTCGGTCCCGTGCGGCACCAACCCGGAGGCGGAGCACGGTCATCCCGGGGGAGTAGTGGAATGTGCCTCCGACGGCTGACGCGGTGGAGCCCAGGATTTGGTGCCATGGAAGCACCACCCCGCACCGATTCGGGTGAGAATGGCGGCAAGGGGTGGACGAGTGCGACCTATGGAGCCGCCGCCGACACGGAGGTAGGACAGACAGATGGCACAGATCCAACCGAGGAAGCCCCGGCGCAGGGCGGTGCGGTACGGCGTACCGGTCGCCGTCGCCGGGGTCGCCGCCGCGACCGTCGGCCTGGTACCCGCGCTCGCCAGTTCGGGCGATCCCGATCTGCCGGAGATCACGGCGGAGGAACTGGTCGCCAAGGTGGCCGCGTCCGATGTCGACCAGCTGTCCGGCACCGTCCGGGTGAAGACCGATCTCGGCCTGCCCTCGCTGCCCGGTGGCAGCGGCGGCGGGAGTGGCGGCTCCGGTGCCGACGACGGCGCGGAGGGCAAGGCCGGGCAGCCGGACGCCTCTCCCGGGAAGAAGCTGTCCGAGCTGGCCTCGGGGGAGCATCTCCTGCGCTTCGCAGCCGACGGCCCCGACCGGCAGCGCGTCTCGATCATGGAGGACGCCGCCGAGTACAGCATGGTGCACAGCGGACGGGACCTGTGGGCCTACGACAGCGGCAGCAACGCGGCCTGGCACGCCGAGGCACCCGAGGACGCCGGGCCCGCGGGGAAGCACGGAGGGTCGCCCGGCCCGGACGCGGTCACCCCGCAGAAGGCCGCGAAGCAACTGCTGAAGAACCTCGACTCGTCCACCTCGGTGGCCGTCGACGGGACGGCGAAGGTCGCCGGGCGGGACGCCTACCAACTGGTCGTCAAGCCCAAGGGCGCGAACCACTCCACCATCGAGTCGGTCCGCATAGCGGTGGACGCGGACAAGGGGCTGCCGCTCAGGTTCACCGTCGACCCGAAGAAGGGCGGCGATCCCGCGATCGACGTGGCCTACACCAAGGTGGACTTCGGGAAGCCGGACGCGAGCAGCTTCACCTTCCGGCCGCCCAAGGACGCCAAGGTCACCGAGGCGAAGCCGCACCGGAAGGCGGACGGCGACCGGCGGGCTCCGAACGGCCGCGGCGGACTGCCCGGTCTGGAGCTCCTGGGCGGGTCGGCGGGCGACTGGGGCAAGGTCGCCACGTTCGACAGCGGGATGCCCGGTGGGCCGGGTGGCGGGAAGTCCGGCGACGACGAGCGCGCCGACGAGCTGCTGGACAACTTCACCGACAAGGTGAAGGGCGACTTCGGTACCGGACGGGTCTTCAGCACCCGCCTGGTGAACGCCCTGATGACCGAGGACGGCCAGGTCTACGTCGGGGCCGTCACCAAGGAGGGTCTGGTCAAGGCCGCCGACGAGCACGTGGCCGCCGAGTAGCGGGCTCCCCGCGGCTCGCGGTGCCTGCCGCGCCGGTTGCGCCGGCCGCCCGGTGAACCACCGGCGCGGCCGGCGCCCGTCGGACAACCGGCGGCATCGGCGCGACGGGCGTCAGGCGGGCACGAGTGACCGGGCGACCGGCCGGGGCACGACGAGGAAGGGCAGGGAAAGGGGCCTATGGCCGAGCAGACCGCCGTGGCGCGGAACACCGGTGCGGTGATCGCTACCCAGGGACTCACCAAGCGCTACCGGGGTGGCCAGCTCGCCGTCGACGCGCTCGACCTGTCCGTCCCGCGCGGCAGCGTCTTCGGCTTCCTCGGGCCCAACGGCTCGGGCAAGACCACCACCATCCGGATGCTGCTCGGCCTGATCGAGCCCACCGGCGGAGCCGCACATCTGCTCGGCGAACCGATGCCCGGCTCCGGACGGCGGGTGCTGCCCCGGGTGGGCGCCCTGATCGAGGGTCCCGCGCTCTACGGCTTCCTCTCTGGGCGGGCGAATCTGCTGCGGTACGACGCCGCCGACCCCACCGCGGACCCGCGCACCCGCGCGTCCCGGGTGGACCGGGCCCTGGAGCGGGTGGGGCTCTCGGGGGCCGCCGCGAAGAAGGCGCGGGCCTACTCGCTGGGCATGAAACAGCGCCTGGGGCTGGCCGCCGCACTGCTGCAGCCGCGCGAGCTGCTCGTCCTGGACGAGCCGACCAACGGGCTCGACCCGCAGGGCATGCGGGAGATCCGCTCACTGGTCCGGCAGTTGGCGGAGGACGGCAGCACGGTCTTCCTCTCCTCCCACCTGCTGGACGAGATCGAACAGGTGTGTACCCACACGGCCGTCATGCACCACGGCCGGCTGGTCACCCAGGGGACCGTCGCGGAGATGGCGGCAGGCGCCCGCGGCCGGCTGACCGTCACGACCCCGGACCCTGGTGAGGCCGCACGGGTGCTGAAGGAGCACGGGGTGTCCGACCTGAGCACCGCGGGGGAGGAGCTGAGCGGTGATCCGCCGCCGGGCGACCCCGCGGAGCTGAACACCGCCCTCGTCCGGGCCGGAGTACGGGTCCGGGCCTTCGGGGTACGGCAGGCGTCGCTGGAGGACGTGTTCGTCTCACTCACCGGGGAGGGCTTCGATGTCGCGGGCTGAGCCGGTGTACGACCCGCCGCAGGCCACACCTCCCGCGGCGGGGCCGCACCCCGCTCCGCGGGTGTCGCCGCTGTGGCTGCTGGGGCTGTTCCGCAGCGAACTGCTGGTCACCTTCCGGCGCTGGCGCACCCTGGCCCTGCTGGGCGTGCTGGCGGCCGTCCCGGTGCTGGTCGGGATCGCGGTGAAGGTCGAGACCAGCGACGGCGGGTCGATCGGGTCCAGCGGCGGAGAGGGCCCGGCCTTCATCTCCCAGGTGACCAACAACGGGCTGTTCCTGGTCTTCACCTCGCTGGCCGCCACGCTGCCGTTCTTCCTGCCGATGGCGGTCGGTGTGGTGGCCGGGGACGCGGTGGCCGGAGAGGCAGGCGCGGGTACCCTGCGCTACCTGCTGGTCGCCCCGGCGGGCCGCACCCGGCTGCTGCTGGCGAAGCTGACCACGGTGGTGGCCTTCTGCCTGGCGGCGACGGTGACGGTGGCGGTCGCCGCGCTGGTGACCGGAGCGCTGCTCTTCCCCACCGGAGAGGTCACGCTGCTGTCCGGAACCGCGGTCTCCTTCGCGGAGGGGCTGCTGCGCGCGGGGGCCATCGCCGCGCTGGTCGCCGCCAGCCTGCTCGGCCTGGCGGCACTCGGACTGTTCGTGTCGTCCCTCACCAACAGCGGTATCGCCGCCATGGCCACCACGGTCGGGCTGCTGATCACGGTCCAGATCCTCAACGCCATCCCGCAGCTGGACGCGTTCCATCCGTACCTGTTCCCGCACTACTGGCTCAGCTTCGCCGACCTGCTGCGGGACCCCGTCTACTGGGACGACATCCTGAAGAACCTGGGCCTGCAGGGCCTCTACACGGCGGTCTTCGGCTCGGCGGCGTGGGCCGCCTTCACCAGCCGCGACGTGACGGCCTGACGGCCCGCTGCGGCTCCCTTCGCGGGGGGCGTCTTCGCGAGGTCAGTCCCCCTCCGCGGATGGCCTGGCTCCGTGGGGGCACGCCCCCTGGCCCCTTCGGCTACCCCCTTCGCGGGGTGCGTTGCGTTGTGGGGGCACGCCCCCGTCGTTCCCGGCTGCCGCCGAGAGGTCGTGTCGGGGGGCGCTGCCCCCAACGGCCCCCCGCTAAGGGGGCTCCGCCCCCTGAGAAGCCCCCAGGCACCAACACCTCTCCCTCCCCCTCCCGTATCCGGCGACCGCCGGAGGACTCTCGACTGCGGGAGCGCTCTTGTGCTGTGACGGACGGCATCAGGACTCTTCCCGCAGACAACGGACCAAAGAATGGCGGGGAGCAAGGTCCGCAAGGGTTCACATGGGTGCGGCTGGGGGTCCTAGGGGGCGAAGCCCACTAGCGGGGGGTGTTGGGGGGCGGAGCCGCCCCAACGCCCGTCCGGCGAGGACAAGGGGGTTCGGGGGCGAAGCCCCCGACAACGGCGCCGCACCCGGCAAACAACAGACGGGGAAACGCACCCCGCAAAGGGGCCCGCACCCCGCGAAAGAGGGGAGGCCGTCAGAGCCGGTGCGCCGCACCGGTGGGGCTCGCTCCGCGGGTGTCGAGGAGGAGTTGCGCCTTCGCGGCGAGCCCCTGCAGGTCGTACCGGCGGTGGTGCTGCAGCAGCAGGGTGAGGTCCGCATCCGCCGCGGCTTCGTACAGTGCGTCGGCGCGGGGCACGGGTTGTCCCGCGACGCGCCATTGCGGCACGTAGGGGTCGTGGTAGCTCAGTTGGGCGCCGAGTTCTTTGAGGCGGCCGGCGACTTCGCGCGCTGGGGCGCCTTCCTGGCTGGCGAGGTCGGGTTTGTAGGTGACGCCGAGCAGCAGGATGCGTGCGCCGCGGGCGGATTTTCCGTGTTCGTTGAGGAGGACGGCGGCGCGTTGGGCGACGTAGCGGGGCATGCGTTCGTTGACTTCCTGGGCGAGTTCCACCATGCGCAGCGGGTAGCCCAGTGAGCGGCTGTGGTACGAGAGGTAGTTGGGGTCGACGGGCACGCTGGGGCCGCCGACTCCGGGGCCGGGCCGGAAGGACTGGAAGCCGAAGGGTTTGGTCTCCGCGCACCGCACGACGTCCCACAGGTCGATGCCGAGGTCGTGGCAGAAGACGGCCATTTCGTTCATGAGGGCGATGTTGATGTGCCGGTAGTTGGTCTCCAGGAGTTTGGCGGTCTCGGCCTCGCGCGGCCCGCGGGCGCGGACGACTTTGGTGAGCCGCCCGTAGAACGCGGCGGCGGCTTCCGTGCAGGCGGGGGTGAGCCCGCCGATGACTTTGGGGATGGCGGTGTAGTCGTGGGTGCGGTTGCCGGGGTCGACCCGGGAGGGTGAGCAGGCGAGGTGGAAGTCGCGCCCGGCTCGCAGTCCGGAGCCCTCTTCCAGCAGTGGTCGTACGACGTCTTCCGTGCAGCCGGGGTGGACGCTGGATTCGACGACGACGAGGGTGCGCGGGCGCAGCCGGGCGGCCAGGGTGCGGGCGGCGGTGCGGACGGCGCTCAGGTCGGGGGCGCGGTTGGGGCCGAGTGCGGTGGCCGCGCAGATGACGGCGGTGCGCACTTGTCCGAGGACGGCCGGGTCGCTGCTGGCGCCGAAGCCTTTGGCGAGCATCCGCCGTACGTCGGCGGCGGCGAGTGGTGCGTCTCCCGGTGGGCGGCCTGCGCCGATGTCGGCGACGACGCCGCGGTCGGGGTCGTACCCGATGGTGCTGATTCCGTTCGCCGTCGCTGCCTGGGCGAGCGGCAGCCCCGAATGGGCGAGTCCCAGCACGGCGAGATCTGCGGGCATGACAGCGGTCTTCCCTTCCCCTTATCGTCCCGGTTCCGTCCCCGGGCAGCACCGGGAGTGGCGAGCGGCGCAAATTAAGGTTAAGAGCCCATATGACAGACAAGTCGGATTGCGCACTCAGCAGGGCCGACGCTCGGCCAAAGTCGCGGGAATGGGGGACCATCGTCAGGGGGACCACGGGGGCGGTGTCCGAGTACTGACGAGCACCAGTCGAGCAGCTTGGGAGGCAGCAGTGAGGACAGCGGCACTGGGACCGGAGCAGCGCGCGGACGCGCTGGCGAGGATGGCCGAGACCGAACTCGATGTGCTGGTGGTCGGTGGCGGCATCGTCGGCGCGGGTACGGCGCTGGACGCGGTCACCCGCGGCTTGTCCACCGGGATCGTGGAGGCCCGTGACTGGGCCTCGGGTACCTCCAGCCGCTCCAGCAAGCTCATCCACGGCGGGCTGCGCTATCTGGAGATGCTGGATTTCGCACTGGTGCGCGAGGCACTCAAGGAGCGCGGCCTGCTGCTGGAGCGGCTGGCGCCGCATCTGGTGAAGCCGGTTCCGTTCCTCTATCCCTTGCAGCACCGCGGCTGGGAGCGGCTCTATGCGGGCACCGGGGTGGCGATGTACGACGTCATGTCGGTCTCCTCCGGGCACGGCCGCGGTCTGCCGAGGCACCGTCACCTCTCGCGCCGTCATGCGCTGCAGGTCGCTCCCGCGTTGAAGAAGGGGGCGCTGGTGGGTGCGCTGCAGTACTACGACGCGCAGGTGGACGACGCCCGCTTCGTCGCCACGCTGGTGCGCACGGCGGCGGAGTACGGGGCGCGCGCGGCCAACCGTGCGCGGGTGGTCGGCTTCCTGCGGGAGGGTGAACGCGTCGTCGGGGCGCGGATCGAGGACCTGGAGCAGGGCGGCGAGTACGAGGTGCGGGCCCGTCAGGTCGTCAACGCGACCGGCGTGTGGACGGACGACACCCAGGGGCTGATCGCCGAGCGGGGCCAGTTCCACGTCCGCGCCTCCAAGGGCATCCATCTCGTCGTCCCCAAGGACCGCATCAACTCCACGACGGGACTCATCCTCCGTACGGAGAAGAGCGTGCTGTTCGTCATTCCGTGGGGCCGGCACTGGATCATCGGCACCACGGACACCGGCTGGGATCTGGACAAGGCGCACCCGGCCGCTTCCAGCGCCGACATCGACTACCTGCTCGACCACGTCAACGAGGTGCTGGCGGTGCCGCTGACGCGGGACGACGTGGAGGGCGTCTACGCGGGCCTGCGGCCGCTGCTGGCGGGCGAGTCGGAGGCGACGAGCAAGCTGTCCCGCGAGCACACGGTGGCCCATCCGGTGCCGGGGCTCGTCGTCGTCGCGGGCGGCAAGTACACGACTTACCGGGTGATGGCCAAGGACGCGGTGGACGAGGCGGTGCACGGGCTCGACCACCGGGTCGCCGAGTGCGTCACGGAGGAGGTGCGGCTGGCCGGGGCCGAGGGGTACGCCGCGCTGTGGAACGGGCGCGCTCGCCTGGCGCAGCGCGCCGGACTGCATGTGGCCCGGGTGGAGCATCTGCTGGGCCGCTACGGCTCGATGACGGAGGAGGTGCTCGACCTGATCGCGAAGGAGCCCGCGCTGCGCGAGCCGCTGCCCGCGGCCGACGACTATCTCAAGGCGGAGGTCGTCTACGCCTGCACGCACGAGGGTGCCCGTCATCTGGACGATGTGCTGACCCGCCGCACGCGCATCTCCATCGAGACCTTCGACCGGGGCGCACGGAGCGCACGGGAGTGCGCCGAGTTGATGGCGCCGGTGCTGGGTTGGGACTCCGACCAGGTGGACCGGGAGGTCGAGCACTACCGTAAGCGGGTCGAGGCGGAGCGCGAGTCGCAGTTGCAGCCGGACGACCAGACGGCGGACGCCGCGCGGTTGGGGGCGCCCGACATCGTGCCCGTGTAGCGCGGGGGTTTCGCGGGAGTGCTGGTGCCAGGGGGACCCGGTCGCGGGTCCCCCGTCGGACTGGTCGTGGCCGCGGCGGCTGTTGGGCGTGTGAACCCCGGTGAGGAGTGGTGGGGCTGTGGTGTAACTGTGCTGCCCCCGTACACGTCTTGTCGGGGTGATGGTTCACAATGAAGGCTCTGCCGGGGGCGGGCTCTCACGCAGAGGGGACACAAGGGGATTCATGAGCGAGGACGCGGGACGGCTGGTAGGCGGGCGCTATCGGCTCGGGGAGGTCCTCGGGCGCGGCGGTATGGGCACTGTCTGGCGCGGCGAGGACGAAGTCCTGGGCCGCCGGGTCGCCGTGAAGGAGCTCCGCTTTCCCTCCAGCGTCGACGAGGAGGAGAAGCAGCGGCTCATCACGCGCACCTTGCGTGAGGCCAAGGCCATCGCGAGGATCCGCAGTGGCAGCGCCGTCACCGTCTTCGACGTCGTCAACGAGGACAGCCGGCCGTGGATCGTGATGGAGCTGGTCGAGGGCCGCTCCCTGGCCGACAAGATCAAGAACGACGGTCCGCTGGACCCGCAGCGCGCGGCCGAGGTCGGCCTCGCCATCCTCGACGTGCTCCGCGCGGCCCACCGCGAGGGCATCCTGCACCGCGACGTGAAGCCCTCCAACGTGCTGCTGGAGGACGGCACCGGCCGCGTGGTCCTCACCGACTTCGGCATCGCCAAGGTCGAGGGCGACCCGTCCGTCACCTCCACCGGAATGCTCGTCGGCGCCCCCTCCTACATCTCTCCCGAGCGGGCGCGCGGCAAGCCCCCGGGCCCGCCCGCCGACCTGTGGTCGCTGGGCGGCCTGCTGTTCGCCGCCGTCGAGGGCCATCCCCCGTACGACAAGGGCTCGGCCATCTCCACCCTGACGGCCGTGATGACCGAACCCGTGCCGTATCCCGAAAACGCGGGCGAGCTGCGCGAGGTCATCGCCGGGCTGCTGGTCAAGGAGCCGGAGAAGCGGCTCGACGTGGACGGGGCACGGCTGCTGCTGGAGCCGGTCGCCTCCGGGCACCGCAGCCCCCTGGACCCGTCCGGCGGGCGGGACGCCGAGAGCCGCGCCGAGCGCACCTCGGTCCTGCCTCCGGTGCCGCCCGCGGCCGCACCGGGCGCCAAGGGTTCCGCCGCGGCGGCCGACGGCCCCGGCGCGGGCGGCCCCGCCTACAGCGCCGGGACGACCGGTGGCAGGCGCAAGCGCCGCTCGGAGAGCACCGGTTCGGGCGAACGGCTGCGGGGCGCGCTGAAGTCGGTCCGCAACGCGGCGGGTGCCGTCGGCGTCGGCTCGGCCGCCGCGGGCACCACCGGAGCCCCGGAGCGCCCCGGCTCGGGCTCTCCGACCCGGGGCGGCGGCACGGACAGCACGCCTCCGGACTCCGCCCGTCCCGCCCGCACGGACTCCCGGCGCGGCGCCTCCTCCGGCGCGGCCTCCGCGACGCCCTCGCCGTCCGCGGCCCCGCCCCGCCCCTCGGCGCCGCCGCCCTCGGCGCCGGGCGGAACCCGGGGCCGGAAGAGCGGCGACGCGTCCGCGGCCGGCGGTGCGGGCGACGTGCAGGGCCCCGGGACGTCCGATGGTGCGGCGGGCTCCTCCGGCTCCGGCTCCGGTGGCGGTCCGCTGCCGGGTCAGGGCAGCGGCGGCAGGGCGCTGCCGCCGGAGAGCGGGGGCAGCGGTGCGATCACCTCGCTGCGTGATCTGCGGGAGCTGCCGGAGCTGCGCAAGGGCCTCTCGCCCCGGACGCTGGCGATCGCGGCGGCTGCCGTGCTGGCCGTCGTGCTGGTCATCGTGCTGATCGTGGTGAACAGCGGTGGCGACAGCGGCGGCAAGGGGTCCGGCGCGGCCGACAGCAGTGCCGGGAACGGCGAAGGCGGTACCCGCGAGGGCGAGCAGGCCACTGCCGGGAAGGCGGGGCAGGACGGGGACACCTCCGGCGACGACGGGCAGGGCAGCGGCGAGGACAAGGGCGAGGGCGAGAAGGACGACAAGAAGGGCGAGGAGGACGGCTCCGCGCTGCCCGACGGGTACGCCCTGGTCAAGGACAGCAGGTTCCACTTCTCCGTCGCCCTGCCCGAGGGCTGGAAGCCCGCCGGGATAGCGGGCAAGAACTCGGGCCGCAAATACGCTTCGCCCGGGGGCGGTTATCCGCGGATCCAGATCGACCACACCAGCAGCCCCGGCGGCGACGCCGTCGGGGCCTGGCGCGATCTGGAGTCCGCGGTCAAGGGCTCCAGTTCCGGCTACGAGTCGCTCGGCATCAAGAAGGTCGAGTGGCGCGACTATCCGACCGTGGCCGACTGGCAGTTCCTGCGCAAGGAGAACGGCAAGAAGGTGCACGCGCTCGACCGTGGCTTCAAGGTCGACGGCAAGAACGGCTACGCGATACTCATCACCTGCGAGGCCGACGCCTGGGAGGACAAGGCGTGCACGACGCTCCGGAAGGCCGCGTTCGAGACCTTCGAGCCGAGCGCCTGACGAGCCGAGCGCTGTCTCGGACCGTGCGCCTGACGACATTTCGGCGCCTCGGCCTCGACGTCCGACCAGCCATCGCACGAGCGCGTGCCCGCCCGGAGCGCTCGCCCGGAGCATCCGCCCGGCGCACGAGCCCACGGCACGCGCCCGCTGTGCGCGGGCGGCGCGGACGCCGCACCGGAACGGCCCGGGGAACCGGCCGGACGGCCGACCGGACCGCCGTCGCGCGGTGACGTAGCCGGTTCCCGGACGTATTGTGAAGGACGCGGACCGTAGCTATCCGCATGAAGGCCGGAACCGAACGGAATTGGCGGTCTCGCGCGCGATGGGGAGGGCGTCGTGGAGGAGTACGCGGAGTACACCGGTCGGCTGCTCGCCGACCGCTACCGCCTGCCCCTGCCGCCTGCCGACGCGTACGAACTCGCCGAGTCCCCCGCCTGGGACGTCGCCAGCGGTCAGGAAGTCCTCGTCCGTCAGGTCCCGTTGCCCGAGGTCGTCGAGGCCGAGGTGGTGGACGAGGGATACGGCGTCCCGGGCCGGGGTCCGGACGGCGGATCGCGCGGCAGTGGCCCGCAGGTGACCCGGATCCTTGCGGACCCCGCGGTCCGCAGGGCGATGGAGGCCGCCGTCGCCGCGGCGCAGCTTCCGGACCATCCCAGGCTCGACCAGATCTTCGACGTCTTCGTCGAGGACGACGGGCTGTGGATAGTGAGCGAGTCGGTACCCGCCCGGTCCCTGGCGGCTCTGCTGGCCGAACGCCCGCTGGGGGCGCACCGCGCCGCCGAGATCGCCGCCGATCTGCTGGCCGCGCTGCGGATCGTGCACGCGCATGGCTGGGTGCACCGCAACATCACGGCCCGTACGGTGCTCGTCTGCGAGGACGGGCGCGCGGTGCTCACCGGGCTCGCGGTGGGGGCCGCCGAGGAAGCGCTGTGCGGCTACGACCCGCTGCCCCCGCCTCCGCCGGATGACCCCGGGGCGGGACCGGAGGCCGGGCTCCCGGACGAACCCGCCGTACCCGGTTCCCCTCGCGCCGCCGCGGACGTGCCGGGTGCGCCCCCTGCCGGCGGTGCCCGGCACGGGCGAGCGGCCGGGGCGGAAGCGGGCTCCGCGTTCGCCCCGGCACCCGCTGGGCGCGACGAGCACTACCCGCGCGGTGAGCGCGGTGGTCCGTCGGCGCCCGGCGCCCGACGGGAACCCGCCCCCGCCCCCGCCCCCGCCCCGGCGCCGCAGCCCGCGACATGGACCGGGGAGCGGCTGCCCGAGGGATTCACCCCGCGGGAGGGCGGTCCGGCGGCGGACGCGCTCCGCACCGAGGAACGGCGCCGCGGCATCTTCGGCTTGGAGGGGGTCGAGCCGGAGGAGGACGTGCACGCTCCGCGGGACGTGCGCGGACCGCACGGCGCGGGGCTGCCGGACCGGGAGGGCCCCGTCGACGAGGTCTCCACGCGGGCGGCGCGGCGCGGGGCGATCGCCGCGTACCGCGAAGGAGCGCAGCGCGCGGTGGCCGACACCCGGGACGCGGCGCTGCGTGCCCGCGGCGAGGGCGAGGGCGAGGGCGAGGGCGAGGCCGACCGGCCGCTGCCGGGCACCGACTGGTGGTCCACCTGCCCGGACGGCGGCCCGGCGGACCCGGGCCCCGCGTACACGCTCGACGACGACGTGCGTTGGCTGCCGTCCGCCGAGGATGAGGTGCACCCGGACGAACCGGCCGGCGGCAGGGTGCGCCAGGTCGAGCGCGACGAGATCTACGGCCCCCACGCGTCGGGCCCCTACGGCGTGCCTCCGCCGTTCGGCCGGACCGCACGCGGTGGGCAGGCTGCAGCGCCGGACGCCGCTTCCGCCCCGTACGGCGGATCCGGCAACGGCGCCGTTCCCGACGGTCGTCCCGGTACCGGCCCCGGTGCCGGCCCGCACGGCGACTCCGGCACCGGCCCGAACGGCAGCCTCGGCCCCGGCCCGCATGGCGGTCACGGGACCGAGGGCGGCACGGGTCCCACGGCCCTGCCCGGTCCCCGGCCGGCCGGTACCCGCAGTGTTCCGGCGCCGTGGACGGCGGGGCCGTCGGCCCGGGACCAGGGCGCGGTCCCCGGCGGGTACGCCGCCGACGAGGCCGGGTCCCGGGCGGTGGGGGAGGGGCCCGCCGCTTCGGACGAAACCCCCTGGGGCAGCGGGGAGGGATACCGCCCGGACCCGGAAGAGGTGCCCTGGGGCGGCGACGTGGGGTATCCGGCTCCGGACGAGGCGCCGTGGGGCGGTGCGGAGGCCGAAGGCCGCTACCGCGGACCGGCGACCGCGCTGGCGGCGGAGCGGGCCCGGCACGCCCGTACGACGGTGGTCGGGCCGGTCACCGAGCGCTGGGCACCGGAGCAGGCGGGGCCGGTGTACGAGAACTGGCGGCTGGCGCCGCCGGTGGGCCCGGCCGCCGACCTGTGGGCGTTGGGCGTGCTGCTCTTCCGTTGCGTGCAGGGCCATGCGCCCTACCCGGAGGACAGTGCGGCCGAGCTTGTGCAGATGGTGTGTGCGGAGCCGCCTGCGTTCGCGGAGGACTGCGGACCGCTGCGTCCGGTGGTCGAGTCGCTGATGCGCCAGGACCCGACCGAGCGGCCGGACTTCGAGGAGCTGCGGGGCTGGCTGCGCTCCATCATCCGTTCGGCGCCCGAGCCGGATGTGGGCCTGCGGACCGTCACGGCGCCGCTCCTGGATCCGGGCGCGCCCGCTGATCCGCACCGGCTGCCGATCGTGCGGCGCCGCGGCGAACTGGTGCGCAGGCGGTGGCGGAAGCGGGCCGCGGGAGCGCCGCGGCGCGGGCGCGAGCCGGAACCGCCGGCGCCCCCCGAGCAGGAACCGGCACCACCGCACCACGAGCAGGCACCGCACCACGAGCAGGCACCGCACCACGAGCAGGCACCGCACCACGAGCAGGCACCGTTCCATGCCGAGCGCGCGGAGCCGGTGGGGCACCGGCGGTCGCGGCGCGACCGGACGCCGGACCGCGGTCCGGAGGGCGACCCGGACCGCGCCCCGGGAGGCGCCCCGGACCGGAATCCCGGCGGCGGCTCGGGCCGGAGGCGCGGCAGCGGCCCGCGGCGGCTCGGGGGGCTCGTCCTGGCGCTGATACTGCTGGGCATGGCGGCGGCGGTGGCGTTCGTCGCATGGTTCCTGCCCGGTGGCGAGAAGGGGGAGGACAACCAGCGGGGCTCGGTCGTGGTGCCGGAGGAGCGCGAGCCTGGTCCTTCACCGGGGCGGACGCGGGACGGCGGGTCCGACGACGGAGCCGGCAAGGGCGACAAGGGCGACAAGAGCGACGACGACAGCGAGAACGGCAAGGACGGCAAGGGCGACGGGGACGCCGGGGGTTCCGCGCCGGCCACCGGGCCCGAGGCACCGGACGGGTACCGGATCAGCCGCGATCCGGCCGGGTTCCGGATCGCCGTGCCGCAGGAGTGGGACCGCCGGTCGGCGAACGGGCGCGGGCAGGTGCGCTACAACGGCGGTGAGGTCGAGATGGTCGTCGTCAACGGCCGGGACACCACCGGGAAGTTCGGCAAGGATCCGATGGCCTACCAGAGCGAGGACGAGCCGGAGCTGTCCGCGTACCGGGCTGCGGACTGGGCGAGCACCGGCGGGCTGCGGCGCATCGACGTCGGGGACCGGGCGATGGCCGAGGGCACCTTCTCCTGGCGGGAGGCGGGAGGGCGCCAGGTGTACGCGCGCAACCGTGCGATGATCGTGGACGGCCGCTACCACCTGCTGCTCGTGCTCGGTTCCAAGGGGCACCAGGCGGAGATCGACCGGCACTTCGAGGCCGTCGCCGACACCTACCGCCCGACCGCCGCGCGCTGAGCCCGCGGGTCCTCGGCCCTCCCGGAAGCCCACGTCACAGGTCTGTGAACACAGTGGCGATCGCGCTGCCGAGCAGGGTAATGGTGGGGCATGACGAACGAGGGGGACGGGTTGGACGAGTCGACCAGTTACGGGCTGCAGCCGCCCGCGGGGGCGTCGGCGGGGCAGCACCCCGGGGTGCCCGCGCAGTCGGCGTCGTCCGCCTCGTCGTCCCCGACGCCCGCCTCGCCGTCCCCGACACCCGGTGCGCCGTCCGAGCCGTCCGCGCCCGCCTCGTCCTCCGGCGCTCCGCAGGCCGGGCAGCACCGTCCCGCGCCCGGCGCCTACGAGCCCACGGAGGTCGCCGCGGTCCCGTCGTCCGAGTCCGGCGCGGAGCCGGGGACGGGGCGGCTGATCGGCGGCCGGTACCGGCTGACGGCCCGGCTGGGGCACGGCGGCATGGGCACGGTGTGGCGGGCGCACGACGAGGTGGTGGACCGGGACGTGGCGGTCAAGGAGCCGCGGCTGCCCGACCATCTCTCCGCGCAGGAGCGCGAGACGATGTACGCCCGGATGCGCCGGGAGGCGCGGACGGCCGCGCGGATCGACCACCCTTCCGTGGTGACGATCCACGACGTCGCGGTGGAGAACGAGCAGCCGTGGATCGTCATGGAACTGGTCCAGGGGCGCTCGCTGGCCGACGTGCTGAACGAGGGCACCATCGGGGTGCGGGAGGCCGCCCGGATCGGGCTCGCCGTCGCCGGGGCGCTGGAGGCGGCGCACGCGACGGGCGTGCTGCACCGCGACGTGAAGCCGGACAACGTGCTGCTGGGCCGGTACGACCGGGTCGTGCTCACCGACTTCGGGATCGCCGCGGTCCAGGGGGAGCAGGGCCTGACCGAGACCGGCGCCTTCGTCGGCTCGCCGGAGTTCGTGGCGCCCGAGCGGGTGCTGGGGCAGCGGCCGGGACCGGAGTCGGACCTGTGGTCCCTCGGGGTGGTGCTGTACGCGGCGGTCGAGGGGGTCTCGCCCTTCCGCCGCTCCAACAGCCCGGCGACCTTGCAGGCCGTGCTCTCCGCCGAACCGCAGCGCCCGGCACGCGCGTTGAGCGATTCCGGGGCCTTCGGAATGCTGCTCACCCGGCTGCTGAGCCGGGAGCCTGGGCTGCGCCCGGACGCCGGGGAGATCCGGCAGACCCTCGCGGCGGTGGCCCGTCCGCCCCAGCAGGCCCTGGGGCCGCAGACCGGTGCCCCCGGCGGCAGCGGCGCCGGTCGGGCGCTGCGCGAGTTCGGCGGCAAGCTGCGCACCAGCCGGCCCTGGCAGTTCGGCACCGCCGGTGTGGTCGTCGCGGCTGCCGCCGCGCTCACCCTGTTCTTCGTCCTCACCGCCGACCAGGCGCCGGACGGCTGGACGACGCGGAACGAGGATGCGCGGGTGAGCGCCCGGCTTGCGGTGCCCGAGGAGTACGAGCGCAGTGCGGACGACGGCGCCGTGGCCTACACCGACCCCGGCGACGTCGTCTCCATGGAGCTGACCCGCAGCGGCAAGGACATCGAGGAGAACTCCCTCAAGGAGGCCAACTCCCGGAAGAGCTTCTACGAGGACGGCGCCGAGGAAGACTACTCGGACACGATGGTGGAGGTGCGCTCCCGGGTCACCGAGGCGAAGCAGCAGGGGCAGGACGCGGCCGAGGTCTCCACCACCTTCCGGCCGAAACCCGACATCGGGGAGCCCAAGGAGGCGAAGAAGTTCCGGCACGAGCTGGTCTTCGTCAACGACAAGGGCGTGCGCTGGCTGCTGACCGTGGACATGCCCGCCGAGGGCAAGTCGCGCAAGGACGGCGAGGCCGTCTTCCAGGAGGCGAAGAAGTCCCTCAAGATCAACGATCTGTGAGGCGCCGCAGCACGTCCACGGTCGCTCGCGTCACTCCCGCAGCCGACGCAGTGCCTCCATGGCCTCGCGCTCGATGCGGGCGAGTTCGTGCAGGAGTGCACCTGCCCGGAGCAGGTGCTGTTCGTCGCCTGACGTACCGGCCTTGGTGATCAGCTCCGCGGCCTCCGTCCATCCGGTGGCCGCCTCGGCGTACAGCCGGTGCCCGGTGCGCAGGTGCTCGCTGTCGAGCAGTGCGTCGCATTCGGCGAGGAAGTCCCGGTAGAGGTTGCGGAACAGGGCGCCGCCGGTTCCGGCCTTCTCCATCAGGCGGGCGGCCAGCGGCAGGTCGCGCTGCGGGTCGTCGGTGCGCCGCAGCCAGGTGCCGATCAGCTTCCCGGCCTTCTCGATGCCGCGGTGGCCCAGGTTGGCGATGGGCGGTTCGAGGAAAGCGTCGGCGCAGGCGGTGACGGCGGGCACGATCCGGCTGCGGGGGGAGGGCGGGTCCTGTGCGGCGGTGAGGGTGAAGGAGCGGTGCTTGGCGGCCATCGGGCCGCGGGCTGCGCGGGCCTCGGCGAGGCTGGTGAGGCTGGTGGACACCGCGCCGCCCTGCTGGTCGGTGTCGACCAGGTGGGCGTTCTGCTCGTCGTAGCCGTACAGGGCGACGACATGCCCGCCGAAGTGCACCTTCGCGGTGAAGTATTCCAGGTGGTAGCTGTCGAGTTGCAGTCCCACGGGGTGCCCGGCGTCGATGCCGGCCGCCGCGTCCGCCCACGCCTTGCGGGGCGAGGTGGTCTCGCGGACCAGCAGCTCGAGGCCGAGAGTGGCGGCCAGGTTCCGGGTGAGTTCGAACGGCTTGACCCGTCCGCCGAGGAAGGGGAAGTCCATGTTCTTGCTGTCCCAGTAGATGAAGGACAGCCCGGAGCCGAGCCCGAAGAGCATGGGTTCGGACAGGTCGATCCCCTGGTGCCGCAGCAGCACGCCCAGTGCTGTCGTCTCGCAGTGCTGCGTACCGCGGGCCTCGACCCCTCGTACTGTGCTCATGCCGTGCTCCCCGTGTAGTCGCTCCGGACCGGGGTGTGCGAAGCCCCGGTGGCCAGGGGCTCGATGGCGCGCGGTCCGTTCCGTACGCCGCCCCGGTGGACTCTTGCACGGTTGACGGCTGCGCGGGGCGCCTTTTCCCGGTTCCGGTTCCGGTTCCGGTTCCGTTCCCGGGCCGGAGTCGGGCCGCGTCGGCCGCTCGGCGCCGGAGTCGGGCCGCTCGGGGTCGGAGCCGTGCCGCCCCGGCCGTGATCGGAGCCGGTTTCGCCCTCGAGCCGAGCCGAGCCGCGCCGGCCCCGGGCCGAGCCCGCCCTGGCCCGGAACCAGGCCGCTCCCGCCGGTTCTGCCAGCGATCGCTGGCAGATTCCGTGAAAAGGGGTTACCGCTGGGTATACGTGGCCGCGCCCGTGGTCGTACGCTCACTCGCATGACGGACTCGCAGGACAGCACCCGCACCGCGCCCCGCACCGAGCACTCCTCCGGCAACCCGGTGGCCCCGGCACCCGCCCGGGCCCGGACGGCCGCCGATGTCGTCACCCCCGGCCTCGTCGCTGCGCTGGCCCGCGGCGTGGTGGGCAGCGGCAGGACCCGCAGCCGCTCCCCCTTCACCGGTGAGGTGCTGGCCGAGCTGCCCGAGTCCACCCCCGAGGACGTCGCGGCCGCCTTCGAGACGGCCCGTGCGGCGCAGCGCGCCTGGGCGGCCACCCCGGTGCGGCAGCGCGCCGCGGTGCTGCTGCGCTTCCACGACCTCGTACTGGCCCGCCAGTCGGAGGTGCTGGACCTCGTCCAACTGGAGACCGGCAAGGCGCGGCTGCACGCCCACGAGGAGGTCCAGGCCGTCGCCGTCGCGGCCCGGCACTACGGGCGCAAGGCCCCCACCTACCTGCGGCCCAAGCGGCACACCGGCGCGATCCCCGCGCTGACCAAGGTCACCGAGCTGCGCCACCCCCGCGGAGTGGTCGGCCAGATCGCCCCGTGGAACTACCCCTTCGAACTCTCCGTCGGCGACGTGCTCCCGGCCTTCGCGGCGGGCAACGCCGTGGTGACCAAGCCGGACACCCAGACCGCGCTGACCGCGCTGTGGGCGCGCGACCTGCTGGTCGAGGCCGGGCTGCCCGCCGACGTCTGGCAGATCGTCCTGGGCGAGGGCCCGGTCGTCGGGCCCGAGGTCGTCGACCGCGGCGACTACGTCTCCTTCACCGGCTCCACCCGCACCGGGCGCGAGGTGGCCCGGCGTGCCGCAGCGCGCCTGGTGGGCTGCTCGCTGGAGCTGGGCGGCAAGAACGCGATGCTGGTCCTGGAGGACGCCGACCTGGACAAGGCCGCCGAGGGCGCGGTGCGCGGCGCCTTCTCCTCGGCCGGGCAGCTCTGCATCTCCATCGAGCGCCTGTACGTCCACGAGTCGGTGGCCGACGCCTTCCTGGAGCGCTTCGTGGCCCGCGTTCGTGCCATGCGGCTGGGCGCGTCCCTCGCCTACGGCGCCGACATGGGCTCGCTCGTCTCCGAGCAGCAGCTGCGGAACGTGCAGCAGCACGTGGCGGACGCCGTCGAGAAGGGCGCCGCGGTACTGGCGGGGGGCCGGGCGCGCCCGGACATCGGCCCGCTGTTCTACGAGCCCACCGTGCTGGACGGCGTCGAGCCGCAGATGGCGGTCTGTGGCGAGGAGACCTTCGGCCCCGTCGTCTCCGTCTACCGCTTCTCCGACACCGACGAGGCGGTCGGCCTCGCCAACGCCACGCCCTACGGCCTCAACTCCAGCGTGTGGTCGGGCAACGGCCGCCGGGGGCGGGAGGTCGCCGCCCGGCTGCGCACCGGCACCGTCAACGTCAACGAGGGCTACGCCTCCGCCTACGGCAGCGCCCAGGCCCCCATGGGTGGGATGGGCGACTCCGGGCTCGGCCGCCGGCACGGCTCGGAGGGCATCCTGAAGTACACCGAGTCGCAGACGGTGGCGCACCAGCGGGTGCTGCCCATGGCGCCGTCCCTCGGCATGAGCGACGAGGCGTACGCCGCGTTCATGTCCCGCTCCCTCAAGGCACTCAAGACGCTCCGCTTCCGCTGAGGCCACGCGGCCGGCGGTCCCCGCACCACCGGCCCGTGCGGGGTGGGGGCGCCGCCTCGGCCGCCTGCCGTCCGGCCGGACGGCTCCGCCTCGGCCGCCGTCCCCGCCCGCCCGGCCCCCGGCCCCCGGCTCCCCTGGCCCCCGGTCCCTCGATGCCGTCCGTCCGCTCCGTCCGCACCGCCACCGCAGAACCGGAGGTACCCGTGTCCCTGCCCCCACGTGCCCAGCAGCGGGCGGGCGCAGACCCGTTCGACTACGACGTCCTGGTCGTCGGCTCCGGCTTCGGCGGCGCGGTCTCCGCGCTGCGGCTGACCGAGAAGGGCTACCGGGTCGGCGTCCTGGAGGCCGGTCGGCGCTTCACCCGCGACGAGCTGCCGAAGAACTCCTGGGATCTGAAGAACTTCCTGTGGGCGCCCTCGCTCGGCCTCTACGGCATCCAGCGCATCCACCTGCTCGCCAATGTCATGATCCTGGCAGGTGCCGGGGTGGGCGGCGGCTCGCTGAACTACGCCAACACCCTCTACGTGCCGCCCGCGCAGTTCTTCGAGGACCGCCAGTGGGGCCACATCACCGACTGGCAGGACGAGCTGGCGCCCTATTACGACCAGGCCAAGCGGATGCTCGGCGTCCGCCTCAATCCGACCACCACCCCCTCCGACGTCCATCTGAAGGCCGCCGCGGACCGCCTCGGCTACGGCGACACCTTCCACCTCGCGCCCGTCGGCGTCTTCTTCGGCGACGGCCAGGACGCCGACGGCACGGCCCGCACCACCGCGGGCGGGACCGTCCCCGACCCCTACTTCGGCGGCGCCGGCCCGGACCGCAACGCCTGCGTGGAGTGCGGGGAGTGCATGACCGGCTGCCGCCGCGGCGCCAAGAACACCCTCAACGAGAACTACCTCCACCTCGCCGAACGGGCCGGAGCCGAGATCCGCCCGCTGACGACCGTCGTCGGCCTCCGCGAGCGCACTCCGGGCACCGACGCGGACGGCTACGAGGTACTGACCGTCCGCACCGACAAGCGGCGCGGCGGCAAGCCGCGCATCCTCCGCGCCCGGCGGGTGGTGCTGGCAGCCGGTACGTACGGCACCCAGAAGCTGCTGCACCAGGTGAAGGACGCCGCAACCCTGCCCCGGCTCTCGCCCCGGCTGGGCGAGCTGACGCGCACCAACTCCGAGGCCCTGGTGGGTGCGCAGACGGTGCCCCGCCGGTACCGCAAGAAGTGGGGCCGGGACGCCGCGCCCGACTTCACCAAGGGCGTCGCCATCACCTCCTCCGTGCACCCGGACGCCCACACCCACATCGAGCCGGTGCGCTACGGCAAGGGCTCCAACGCCATGAGCGTCCTGACCACCGTCCAGATGCGGCAGAACACGGTGCTGCCGGGCGTGCTCGCCCACGTCCTGACCTGCCTGCGGCACCCGGTGCTCTTCCTGCGCTCGCTCTCCGCGCGCAAGTGGTCCGAGCGGATCATCATCGGGCTCGTCATGCAGTCCCTGGACAACTCGCTGACCACCTACCGCAAGGACAAGGGCCTGGGCAAAGGCATGCTCACCGCGCGGCAGGGGCACGGGGCTCCCAACCCCGTGCACATCCCGGAGGGCGCCGAGGCGTCGACCGCGCTCGCCGAGGAGATCAACGGCTTCGCCGGGACCAACGTCGGGGAGCTGATGGGCACCCCGCTGACCGCGCACTTCCTGGGCGGCTGCCCCATCGGCGACAGCGCCGAGCACGGCGTCATCGATCCCTACCACCGGCTGTACGGGCATCCGGGCATCTCGGTCGTGGACGGCTCCGCCGTCTCCGCCAACCTCGGGGTCAATCCGTCCCTGACCATCACCGCGCAGGCCGAGCGCGCCATGTCGTTCTGGCCGAACAGCGGCGAGGAGGATCCGCGCCCGGGGCAGGACGCCGGATACCGGCGGCTGGCGCCCGTGGCCCCGGCCCGGCCCGTGGTACCGGAGACGGCGTTCGGGGCGCTGCGGCTGCCGGTACTCCCGGTGCCTCCGGTGCCTGCGCGGGACGGCTCCGCCACCGGTACGGAACAGGACTGAGGCGGCGCCCGCAGTTGCCGTCGTGCCGCCGTTCCGTCCGCGGCATCGGGCGGAACGGCGGCGCGGTTCCGGTGGAACGGCGGAGGGCCCCGGGCGCCGGCCGGGTGGGTGGCGGCAGCCGCGGGGCCCTCGGTCAGCACCGGCGTCAGGGCAGCGCCTGTGCTGAGGGCGGCGCGGGGGGAGGGCGCCGCCTTATTGGTCGAACCAATGGCGGAATCCCGCCACGGCTCACCAATCGGCCGTGTGGTCAGGTCGTTCTGCTCACCGGACGTCTGCATCGTGCTGGATTCGCCGCACCCCGCGCAACCGTTGTGACAGTGCGGGATTCCAGGGTTCTCGCGAAGCCCCGGTGCGGGGCGCCGGGGGCCCGGAGCGGACCCCGCGCGGACCCGGTGCGGACCCGGTGTTGCCCGGTACGACGGCCCGACGGCCTGCGACGGGTCCCGCGGGCACCGACGGGCGGGGCCGCCCGGTACGGATCGGCGCTCCGGCGGCCGGCCCGCGGGGCCCGGCAGGAAGCCGCGGAGCGGCCGGTCCAGAGCGTCCCCGGGACCGGCCGCTGTCGTGACCGGGCTGCTGTCCCCTGCCGTCCGGTCACAGCACCGGAGCGAGGTCCCACGACACCCGGCGTCTCCCCTCGCGGGGAGGACGGGCGTCTCATCGCTCCGGTGACGCCGCCCCGCTCGCCGCCGGGCGCCCGGCGGAGATCAGGGACACCGGGTCCAACGAAGGCCCCCCGGGGCGGTCACGCGCCGTACGGGTGAGGGCCGGACGCGCACTGAGACGGGACACGGACCGGGACGGGACGCGTGTGCGCACCGGGCGCGTGCCGTGGCGCGGGACGCGCGCTGCGTTGTCAGTGCCCCCGGCACAGCCGCAGCAGGGTCCGGGCCAGCTCCCGGCCCGGCCCCCCGAGCTCGGTGCTGTAGTGGTCGAGGATCTGCATCTCGCGGGCCAGGTGCACCCGGCGCCCGCCCGAGTCGATCCGCACCCGCTGGATGTTCTCGGAGACCTCCATGCGGTCGCGGACGAGCGCGACGATGCGGGCGTCGAGTGCGTCGATGCGGTCCCGCTCGGCGTCGATGACCGCTTCCGGTGCCGGATCGGCCTGCGTGCTGGTGCTGGTGCGGGTGCTGCTGCTGGGGGTGGTGCTGGTGGTGGTGGCGCTCATGCGCGGTTCGCTCCTCGGGTCGCGGAGCCCGCGGACGGCGGCCCGGGGGAAGCGGGCACACACACCGGCGCCCCGGGCCTGACCGGCCCGGGGCGCCTGGGGAAGTTCGTGTGTCGCTTCTCTCACACAGAACGGCCATGGCAGCCGGCCGGGCCGGTGCCATAGGTAAACCACTGCGCGTTCTGCATACGGCCAGTATGCCACCGGTTCCGGGACACCCGGCGGCGGGGCCGGGCACCCGGGGGCACCGCTATCATCGAAAACCGAACCCCCGCTTCACGCCGAAAGGCATCAGCTTCGTGGCTTCCAACCCGTCCGAGAGCACTCCGGACACCGTCCTCGTCGTCGACTTCGGCGCGCAGTACGCCCAGCTCATCGCGCGCCGGGTGCGCGAGGCGCGGGTCTACAGCGAGATCGTGCCGTCGACCATGCCGGCCGCCGAGATGCTCGCCAAGAACCCGAAGGCGATCATCCTGTCCGGCGGCCCGTCGTCCGTGTACGCGGAGGGCGCGCCCGCCATCGACCGCGAGATCTTCGAGGCGGGCGTCCCGGTCCTGGGGATCTGCTACGGCTTCCAGCTGATGGCGACGACGCTGGGCGGCACGGTCGACAACACCGGCAGCCGCGAGTACGGCCGCACCCAGCTCTCCGTCGCCAAGGCGTCCTCCACGCTGTTCGAGGGCACCCCGGAAGAGCAGCAGGTGTGGATGTCGCACGGCGACGCCTGCTCGGCGGCGCCGGAGGGCTTCACCGTCACGGCGTCCACGGACCTGGTGCCGGTGGCGGCGTTCGAGGACGACGAGCGGAAGCTGTACGGCCTCCAGCACCACCCGGAGGTGATGCACTCCACGTTCGGGCAGCAGGAGCTGGAGCACTTCCTCTACCGGGGTGCGGGCCTGTCCCCGTCCTGGACGACGGAGAGCATCGTCGACGAGCAGGTCGCCGCGATCCAGGAGCAGGTCGGCGGCAAGCGCGCCATCTGCGGACTGTCCGGCGGGGTCGACTCGGCGGTGGCCGCGGCCCTCGTGCAGCGTGCCGTCGGCGACCAGCTCACCTGCGTGTACGTCGACCACGGCCTGATGCGCAAGGGCGAGACGGAGCAGGTCGAGAAGGACTTCGTGGCGGCGACCGGGGTCCAGCTCAAGGTCGTGGACGCGGCCGACCGCTTCATCGACGCGCTGGCCGGCGTCTCCGACCCGGAGCAGAAGCGCAAGATCATCGGCCGGGAGTTCATCCGGGTCTTCGAGCAGGCGCAGGCGGAGATCGTCGCCGAGGCGCCGAGCGACGAGCCGGTGGCGTTCCTGGTGCAGGGCACCCTCTACCCGGACGTGGTGGAGTCCGGCGGCGGCACCGGCGCGGCCAACATCAAGTCGCACCACAACGTGGGCGGCCTCCCCGAGGACCTCGAGTTCGAACTGGTGGAGCCGCTGCGCAAGCTGTTCAAGGACGAGGTGCGGATGGTCGGGCAGGAGCTGGGGCTGCCGGACGAGATCGTCCAGCGCCAGCCGTTCCCCGGCCCGGGGCTGGGCATCCGGATCGTCGGCGAGGTCACCCGCGAGCGGCTCGACCTGCTGCGCGAGGCGGACGCCATCGCCCGCGAGGAGCTGACCGCCGCGGGGCTGGACCGCGACATCTGGCAGTGCCCGGTGGTGCTGCTCGCGGATGTCCGCAGCGTCGGCGTGCAGGGCGACGCGCGCACCTACGGCCACCCGGTGGTGCTGCGCCCGGTCTCCTCGGAGGACGCGATGACCGCCGACTGGTCCCGGCTGCCCTACGACGTGCTGGGTCGTATCTCGACGCGGATCACCAACGAGGTCTCCGAGGTCAACCGGGTCACGCTGGACGTCACCAGCAAGCCCCCGGGGACCATCGAGTGGGAGTGAGCCCCGGCTGAACTCCCCTCCCGGCGCCAGGCCCTGTGCCCCGTGCTCCCCTCGGAGCCCGGGGCACACGTGTGTTCGGGCGGCGGTGGCGGGGTGGGATACGGTGCCGGGATGTCGGAGGAGGAGCAGCAGCGGGGCGAGCGCGTGCCGGGGGCGATACCGGAGCGGTCCGAGGCGACACCGGAGCCCGAACGCGCGCCGGAGTCCCAGGGCGAGGCCGAATCCGAGACGGGCCCCGAGCCCCGGCCCGAGCGCGAGACCGAGTCCGAATCCGAACGCGAGTCCCGGGCCGAGACCGAGGACGAGCGGCGTGAACGGTGGCGCCTGGCCCGGGAGGCCGACGACCGGCGGCGCCGCCGCAACAGGATCGCGGCGTGGTGCGGCGTGGGCGTGCTGCTCCTCGGCGGTGGGGGGTGGATAGCCAAGCCGTTCGTACAGGACCGGATGATCACCTCGGACGCCTGCGACGGCGCACTGCCGGACGGCACCATGGACACGCTGCGCGGCACCACGGGTGATCCGGAGGCGCATCTGACCGAGTCCGACGCCGAGACCGACACCGACCTGGGCCGCTACACCTGCGAGGTGGCGAACGACGAGGGCGGTCGGGTCCTGGAAGTCCGTGTCTACAGCCGCCGCGACGACGTCGACCGCAAGCTGGTACGGGACTTCCAGACCAACGGGGCGCATCCTGCGTCCGCGCTGCCCGGCGGACTGCCGGGGTTCGAGGCCCGGTTCGGCGGAGTGGCGCTCATGCCCGCGTGCCCCGGGCGGGGCAAGGACGCCGCCGGGCTGCCCCGGCGGCTCTTCGTGGACGTCCTGGCCGGACACCGTTCCGAGCCCCATCAGTTGATCCGTGCGGGAGCAGCCGTCGCCAACAAGGCTGCCGAGAAGCTCGGCTGCGACAGCGACCCGCTGACCGTTCCGGCGCAGGACATCGAGAAGTCCGAGCCCGAAGGCGTGCCGTCCGCGCGCGCGGCGGGCACGACGTGCGCCGCGCTCGCCCGCGGCCCCTTCAGCGGCGCGGGGTGGACCGTGGATCTCCGCATCCCCGAGGGGCCGGCTCCGCTGACGAGCTGCAAGGTGCGGCACTCCGGCAAGGACGAGGACGGCGAGCCGTACCCGCCGGTGGCCATGCTCTACGGCCTGTACGGGCCGGAGGCGAAGCGGGTGATGTCCGCCGCGGCGGGCTTCAGCGGCGTGCGTACGGACAAGAAGCGGATGCGGCCGTGGCTGAACGATGTCACCGCGTGGGCCACCGCGCGGTGTGACGGGCGGCCCGCGGGCTTCACACTCCGCGTCAGCCGGGAGGGCGAGGGCTCCGACAAGCCGGACGAGCAGGCGCTGAGCCGCCGGCAGTTGGACCGGGACACGATGCGCGCCATGCTCGTCTCGTTTGCCGAGAAGGAGAGCGCCGCGCGCGGTTGCACCGGGTTGCGGCTTCCGTCCGCGGACTGAGCCCAGCTCCCGGCCTGCCCCGGGCCTACAAGAGGTTCAGGGAACTGGCGTACCGGGTGTCCATCCGGATCCTGATCCGCTCCGCCAGCCCCTCCGGTATGCCGCGCTCGCGCGCCCATGCGTCGAACACCGCGAAGAGCTGGACCCTGCCGTCCATCAGCCGCTCGGCGGCCTGCTTGCGCTTGCCCGCGGAGGCGTCGGGGTTGCGCTGCGCCAGGGCGGCGGCCGAGGTTCGGCTGCGTACCCGGTGGTCGGCGGGGTGGTAGAGGCCGCGGGTGTGCCGCAGCACCGCACGGTCGAACTGGGCGAGGGAGGGCGCGAGTCCGTCCCGGACGGCGACCGTACGGGATCCCATCAGCTCGGCGACGAAGGTGGCGCTCTGCTCCAACTCCATCTCCGCGGACAGTGCTCCCGACTCCGGTTTGCCGCCGGGTTCCCGCGCTGTGTCGGTCAGCCGCTCCAGGTACCAGGCGAAGCGGGCGCGTTCGGCGTCGTACAGCGTGGCGAACGCGCGCGGTGAGGCAGCCGCCCGACGCACGACCTTCTGCGCCCTCTCGAACTCCGGGAAGACGACGTGGACGTCGTGCCCCGAGGGGAAGGGCGTGGCCCAGTTGCCGCTGCCGTCGGCGTATTCGGCCTCCTTGTCGGTGGCGGTGGGCGCCTTCCAGTCCAGTGGTGCCCCGCGTACCAGTGACCTGCTGGTGTCCTGGATGTACGAGGCGAACATCCGGGCCAGGTAGGGGTTCAGTCCGAGCGGGAAGTCCGGCTGGTAGCGCGCGTTCCCCCTGCTCAGCAGCAGTACGGCGGCATGGGCGACGCGGGCCGCCTGCTCGGTGTGCGGGCGGGCGGGCTCGTGCTGGTCGGCGGTGGTGCGGCCGGTGGTCGCCGCGACGAGCGCGCGTCCGGCGAGCTGTGTGCCGTCGGCACCCTCGCACAGCGGGGAACCGTTGGTGCGCAGCAGCCGCTTGAGCGATCCGGTGCGGTTGACGTCCTCACCCGGGTCCAGTTCCTTCGCGGCGCGTTCCGGATCGCGGGCCTGCGCACGTGCGGAGACCGGCGCCTGCCGGCACTCTTGCGAACCGTCCTCACCCGATACCAGCGCGGGGACGAGCACGGCGAGCAGCGCGAGCGTGAGCACGCCCGCGCCGGCGAGCAGCAACGTGCGCCGGGATGCGGCGCCGCGTATTCGGCCGAGGAAGGACATCGGGCGAGAGTACCCGGGCGGCGCGGCGGGCGGGTGAGGTGCGTGCGGGCTGAGCATCACGGGGCCGCGAAGCCGTCGTCCGCGTCTCCGTGATGTTGTGCTCCTGCTGTCAGATGTAGTACTTCTTATACATGAGCGAGCACGTGCACAACAGGCTGGCGGTCGTGCGGGCGGAACGGAAGGTGTCCCGGCAGGCGCTGGCCGAAGCAGTGGGCGCGCACTACCAGACGATCGGCTACATCGAGCGGGGCCAGTACAACCCCAGTCTCGATCTGGCGCTGCGCATCGCGGCGTACTTCCGGCTGCCGGTGGAGGCCCTGTTCTCCCTGGAGCCGTTCCGTCCACTCACGGACGAGGTGTACGGCACGGGCAGCGGCCGGGACTGCGCCGACGCGACCGCACACACGGGGAGGAGCACCGGATGACCACCGGTACACACGGCACGCGCTACGACAGGTGGCTGCTGCGGACGATGAACGACGCGCGCACCAAGCGCTTCCATGCCTCCCGCGGGGCGCGGCACCGCATCGTGGCGGGGCATCTGGCCACGACGGCCCTGGGGTTGACGGGGATGGTGGGCTGCTTCGCGTCGGCGGCTCTGTGGCCGGTGGTGGCGCTGCTGGTGGCACTGCTGGTCTGGGTTCCGCTCACCGGTCTGCTGAACTCGATGACCCGCGGGCTGTTGGAGCTGCGCGTCCGGTTCCTGGACGAGCGGCAGGTGGCCGAGCGGGGGACAGCGCATCTGTGGGCGTACCGGATCAACTCCTGGCTGTTCACGGCCGCCTTGCTGGGCTTCTACGTCCTGTGGGTCGCGGGCACGTCGATGGCCGACCTCGCGGGTCCGCTCGCCGCCACCGGGCTGGTCGCCTACGCGGTGCACCGGCTGCTGCCGCTGTGGATCGCCGCGCTGCGGGTGCGGGACGAGCCGCAGGACGACGACGAGGAGTGGCCGGCGGCGGCCTGACTTCGCCGGTCCGGCCGTGCTCCGCTGGGCGGAAGACAGAGACCGTATCGCGGGAGCGGTGCGCTGTTCGCGTGGACTCCGGGGGCGGCCGCGCGCGGCTCCCGCGCGGCGGCATCCGACGCTGCTAACCAAATATCATGCGATCCGATAGTCATATTGTTTCGCGCAGGACTCTGCTCTGCGTCGGCGTCGGTGTCGGGACCGCGGCGCTCGCGGGTGTCGGTGCGGGTGTGCTCACCCACGAGGACACCGGAGGCGGGCACGCGAAGTCGGGAGCCGGATCCCCGAAGGGTTCCGCTCCCGATCCCGGCGGTCCGGCTCCTCCCGCGCCAGGCGGTGCGGGCGCGCACCCGAGTCCCGCTGCGCACGACAGCTACCGGCTGCGTCCCCTCGCCGGTGAGACCTCGATGGGCGAACCGAAGGCCCACGCCCCCGTCCGCACCCACGCCGAGATGTTCCTGCCCGCCGGGCAGGGACGGCGCGTCATCGCGCTGACGTTCGACGACGGCCCGCACCCCGTCCACACCCCGGCGCTGCTGGAGGTGCTGCGTCGGCACGGGGTGCAGGCCACCTTCTTCGTCGTCGGCGAGAACGCCGCCGCCTTCCCCGACCTGCTGCACGCCATCACCGCCGACGGCCACGTGGTGGGCAACCACTCCTGGACCCACAAGCAGCTCACCCGCCTGGACACCGGACACGTCCGCGACGAACTGGGCCGCACCAGCGACCTGATCGACCGTGTCCTGGGCGCCCCGCCCCGCTGGTGCCGCGCCCCCTACGGGGACTGGCACCCTCCCTCACTGCGCGTCTGCTCCGATCTGGGCATGGAGCCGATGGGCTGGTCCGTGGACACCCAGGACTGGGCCCGGCCGGGCGTGGCGCACATCGTCCGCGCCGTCACCCGGGACGCGGCCCCCGGCGTCATCGTCCTCCAGCACGACGGCGGCGGCCCCCGGCAGCAGACCGTCGCCGCCGTCGACCGCTACCTGCCCGTCCTCCAGGAACGCGGCTACACGTGCGTACGGCCCGAGGCGTGAGGTCCGGTCAGGCGGCCGGTCGCCTTCAGGTGCTCGTCGGCGGTACGGCGAGGGCCCTGCGGGCGGCGCGGAACGCCGTCAGGCCGGGTCCGGACGGACCTGCCGCCGCTGCCGTCACCGTTGCTGCGTCGGTTCGGCAGGCGGGGCACCGCTCCTCGTCGCCGACCGGGGTGAACAGCAGCGGCTGGGTGTGCGGGCCCGCGCACTCCCGCATACCGGACACGCGGGGGAGCGGCGTCGAACCCGGGTCCGGAGGAACTGCCGCGACGGCCGGGGCCGGTTCGGGGAGCGCGTGCTCCAGCCGCCAGCGGAGCGCGCCGAGCGGGGAGCGGGCGTGTTCCAGTCCCGCTGTCAGCGCGGTACGGATGTCGTCCGCGCCGATCCCGCGCTCCAGCCAGCGCGCCGCGAGGGGTGCCCAGTGCCGCGCCTTGCGCGGCGGCAGCGCGAGGTGCGGCCCCGAGCGGGCGAGGGACAGCAGCAGCGCTTCGGCCGCGTGGTGGTGGGACGCGGCGCCGATCCGGTGCTCGGCGTGGGATGAGGTGGGTGCCGGTGGGTGGGAGGTGTTCTCCACGGGTGTTTCAAGGGGTTGAGGGGCGGCGGACCGACGGGTCGGCCCACCGGCGGCCGGTGCGGTGCCCGCCGGTCGGACGGCGGGCCGGGAGGCTGGTCGGGCGACGGCAGGAACGCCCCTCGCACTCGCGGCGTGCTCCCGCGCCTCGTCCGGGGAGAGCGGCACGTTGGTGAGGAGCTGCACGGTCTGCCAGCGGCCGTCCGCGCTCTGCCGACGCCACTCGAACAGGTACCGCTCCGCGCGTAGTTGACGCTTGGCGTGCTGGAAGGCGACCTTCCCGATCCCGGCGCGCTCGGCCGTCCGCCACAGCGGTTCGTCGGCGCCTTCGGGGAGCGAGAGCTGCCAGGCCAGGAGCCGTACCGCATGCGCGGACAGGCGGGGGTGGCGGATGATGTCGTTCGGCAACTGGGAGAAGAAGCGCGCGGGCGCGCTAACATGCCTGTGCATCCCAGGGTCCCTCTCAGACCTTGGCGGTGAAGGCCCTCGGCCGGTGCGCTAACACCGTCGGGGGCCGCCTCATGTGTGGCACATGGGGCAAGCTGACAGGCGGCAGCGTACACGGACTGTGGGTAGTTGGCGACGGACGGTTGCGGAGCGTAAGTCCCGGCCCTGAGCTGTCCGTTGGGCCGGTTCGGCCGCCCGACTCACCAGCCGCGCATCCAGCACCGCCAGGGCCGGGTGACCAGTTCCCGGTACGTGTGATGGGAAGGGTTACGCCCGGAGTGGCGCAGCGCCCACGCGTGCCCCTCGGTGTAGTCGATGCTCGCGGCGGACTGCTCGTCGCAGACTGCACACTGCATCGCGTACATGATCGGCTCGGCGTCCGGCTCTTGATCGGGCACGAACACCCAGTTCTCGTACCGGATGACGGACCGGGGCCGGTGACCGCCGCTCACGGCAGCCTGCTCTGCCAGTTGAGATCGGTCACCCGGGCGCGCAGCTCCTCACTGACCCGCGCCGGGCGCACCGCGTCCGGCGGCACGTCCCACTCGCAACCGCCGCCGGGCGGCCGCAACTGCACGTACGGCCCCTCGCGGCCCATCACTTGGCCGACCCGACCCGTCCGCACATCGACCGCGAAGGCCCCCGCCGGGGGAATCTCGCTTTCCATGGGGCAAAGCCTGCTGGGCACGGGCTACGGTGCGAAGTAACGGAACAGGTACGGACGGTGAGTGTGCCCGAGGTGTTCCTCGGCCATCGGGCGTACTGGCTCAGGAGGTGAGCCGGTTGGCGGGCAACGGCGGCAACAGGAACGGCAACGGCGACGACCGCCCCATGGCGTGGCGCTACGCCGGGGACCAGATGAAACGCTGGCGCGAGGCAGCCGGCATCTCCCGGCAGGCCCTCGCGGACGAGGCCGGCTACGGCTACGACGCCATCAAGGGCATGGAACGCGGCGTACGCAAGGCCCAGGCCCACGTGCTGCGGATCGCCGACGAGATGTCCGGGGCACAGGGGAAGTTGGCCGCTGCGGTGGAGTTCCTCCGACCCGAGCCGTTCCCGTCGTACTCGCATGACTTCATGCACGCGGAGAGCGAGGCGGTGGCCGTCAGCTCGTATCAGGCGGAGTTCATCCCCGGGCTGCTGCAGACAGAGGACGTTGCTCGATCACTGCTTACAGAACATTGCCCGCCGTTGGATGACGAGACCATCGAGGAGCGAGTAGGCGGGCGACTGGAGCGACAGGCATTGCTCGACAAGCAGACCAAGGCATTCAGCTTCGTCATTGCCGAGGCGGCACTGCGCAACCCTGTGGTGGGTAACCAAGCGCGCCAGAGGCAGCTTCTCCATGTGCTGGAGGGCGCGAAGCGACGGAATGTGACGATCCAGGTGATGTTGGAGGCGGCGGGCTACCACCCTGGTCTGCTCGGTCCGTTCGTCCTATTGGAAACGTCCGAACATGAGTACCTTGGCTACGAGGAGGGGCAGACCACCGGGGTGCTCTACTCGGATCCGGGCAAGGTCAGCATCCTCCGGCAGCGCCATGAAATGATCCTGCGGCAGGCTCTCAGCCCGGAGGAGTCGGCACGGTTCATCAGCAAGTTGGCGGAGGAGCTATGAGCACTGAACTGGCATGGTTCAAGTCCAGCTACAGCAATAGCGAGGGCGGAGAGTGCGTCGAGGTCGCCGTCTCCTGGCGCAAGTCCAGCTACAGCAACACCGACGGCGGCAACTGCGTCGAGGTGGCCGCCTGCCCGCACACCGTCCATGTCAGGGACTCCAAGAACCCCACCGGCCCCCAGCTCGCCGTCCCGCCCGACGCCTGGTCGGCCTTCCTCGCCCGCACCCGTCACTGACCCCGGCGGAACACCGGAGCGCCCCGGACCCTCGCGGCCGTACGCATTTTCTTGACCTGACAATGCGCGGCCTGACCCACCCATGCAGGGGAAGGGCGGGGTTCACTGCAAAGCCCCTGCCTACCGGCGGGTACGGCAGTACCGTGGGGGGTGTCCTAACGCGGCACGGGGGTGCAGCAGTTGCCTTCCGGCGAGCGCCGGGATTCGTGGTTTCGGGTAGAGGGAAGCGGCGAAGGGCGCCTGGTGAGCAGCTCAGGAAGAACCCAACTGCTTTTTGTTCATGGTATCGGCGGCTTACGGGACGAGGAGCGGGAGTGCCGCACCTGGCTGGAGGCTCTGGGGGATGGTGCGCGTAAGGCCGGACATGCGGATGCTGTTTCCGGTTTGACGCAGGGATGGCTGAGTGAAGCTCGGTTTGTAGACTACAGCGATCTGTTCTCGGACCGTGAGGCGCAAGGGGGTGCGGAAAATGACATCCCTGGCGAGCAGGTGGAATTCCTGGAAGCGTTGGTCCGGGATGCGGTCGATGAGATCGCCCGAGAGGCGGAGCGCGAAGGGGACCGTCAGACTCTGAGAGTCGCCGACGATGCACGGGACCAGTTGCAGCGGACGGGTGGCCAGTCACAGGGACTGTTGGGGCCGGTAAGGGTTCTGGCCAATGTACTGACGACGATTCTGCAGGCTCCGGGACTGCGCCGGGCTGCCCAATGGGCGAACGGCTGGTCCCTACTGGGACATCTGGCGCAGGTCAGCCGCTATCTGAATCGTGCTGAGCGCGACAGCCGCGGTCGGACACTGGATGCGAGAATTCGGGAACGGCTGTTGCGGCAGACGGACCCTGGGCGGCCGCTGGTGGTCGTGGCGCATTCGCTGGGAACCGTGGTGTCGTTCGAAGCGCTGCACGAGTACACGGGGTCTGTGGAGCTGCTGGTGACGCTGGGCTCGCCGCTGGCGACGGGGGCGGCCGTGAGGCAGCGCATACGCCCGGTTCCCGCGCGAACTCCGGAACTGGTCGCCCGTTGGCTGAACTTCTGGGACCGCGACGACATCGTCGTGGCCCGCCCCCGGTTGCAGCAGTGGATGCTGCCGAACACTTCCGGCGTCGTGCCGACCACGGACCGGGTGGACTCCGACGGCATATGGGTGCACACGGCCACGAAGTATCTGCGGCAACCGGCCGTGGCCGGGCCCATCGCCGAGGTGCTGAAGCGGTGACGGGCAGCGGGGTGCGGCATGTCCTGGTCATCGGGGCGCAGTGCCGGTCGATGGGGAGGCTGTCCCGGCTGGAGGAGGCCGCAAGGGACCTGCACGCTGTCCTGACGGAGCCGGAGGTCGGGGGGTGTCGAGCCCGCTACGGGCACCATCCCTCCCTGCTGGTGGGGGAGGAGCTGGAGCCGGAGGACGTACGCAGGGCGGTGCACGAGGTCACGCGGAGGGCCACGGCGGACGGCGCTGCGATGGTAGTGGCCCTGCTCGGGCACGGATTCACCACACCTCAACAGACCGATCTCTACTACATGGTCGGTTCCTCGACGACCCAGAGCACGCTGTCCGCTGTCCACGTTGGATCACTGCTGGCTGATGCGGCGGATGAGGTCGGCGTGGACGGAGTGATAGCCCTCATCGACACCTGCCACGCGGGGGGTGCCGCACCGAACGTCAGCCGCCTCGCCGGTGGGGTTCGTTCGGGCCGGGCACGATTGGTCGTGCTCACTGCTGCGGCAGCCGATCAGGAAGCTCGCGACATGCGGCTGACCACTGCCCTCACAGAAGTACTGCGGGAAGGAATCTCCTCGGCCGGCAGTGAGATATTCGTGGACCAGACGCTTTGCGAGGCGCTACGCGAGAGGATCAGGGGTCAGGCTGTCGGGCGGGCTGATTACGACAACGACCCGCATGCTTCGGAAGGTCTGTGGCTCGCCCGGAACCGCTATCGCATCACGGGCGCCGCCGGATACTATCTTCCCGTCCTCCCCGATCTCCCCGACCTCCCGGAGCGGCGGGAGTTGCAGCCCGCCGTTCAGGTCTTCCCCGGAGCCGGGTACGCGACCAACCCGTACCAGCAGGCCGCCGAGAGAGCGGAAATTGAGCAGCACATGTCTGCACGACGTCACGAGCAGGCATTGCGGTCTCTGAACCGTATGATCGATGTGAACCCCCACGACGCCTGGGCTCTGGCTCAGCGGGGATCCCTGAACCGGCTCACCGGAAACTACGAACAGGCGCTCAGAGATTTGAACGGTGCGCTCCAGGTCGATCGCAACAATACGTGGGCGCTGGCGGAACTCGGCGCCGTGAATCGCGTCACGGGCCGTTACAGTCAGGCGCTCAGCGATCTCCAACGTGTGCTCGAAGCCGATCCGGACAATGCCTTTGCTCTCGCCGAGCGAGGCGCCGCGTATCTGGCGACCTGGCGCTATGAGGAAGCCGCCAGGGATTTGAACCGTGCCCTTGAGATCAACCCCTACAATACTTTCGCCCGCGACCTGCGTGACCAGATACCGGACTCCCAATTGGGCAGGCGGTTGACCCTGGCCTACGAAGTGCTCAAGTTCGTCGACGAACAGCGGCGCAGGAACGCCTGACGCATGGAGCTTTTCCCGCTTCAGGTCGGGGCAAAGGCTTCGACCTTCCCATGCCGAGCCGAAGCCGTACCGGCACCGACGATTGCCACGGCGGGAGTGCCGGCCATGGGTAAGGAGAGGACCCCTACCTGACTACCCGACGATGTGCCGCACCTCGACCGGGCAGGGTCAGGAGGATCGGTGGGCGATCACAAGGAGGGTATCGGCAGCACGCGGCGCGTCGTTGCCGGGAACGGTCTCCGTGGTGATGTGGGTGAGTCCGGCTTGGTCGAGCAGTCTGGTCCACACGTGTTCTTGGAGCACCCAGCGGCGCATCGTGGCCGACCCGCCGTCGGGCGCCCTCGCCAACTCGAAGTTCCGGTCGGTGACGATCCTCGGACCGTCGCCAGCACGCTTCTCAAAGACGCTTGGGCCCGCTGACGCCGTGAACTCGGACGCAACCGCGTTGTGTTGCCCGAACTGTCCATCGAGGACGCCAGCGGTGAACTGTGTCGTTCGTCCCGCGAGCAGTGGGCCGACCTGCACCGGACCATCGTCATTGCCCTCCGCCGCACGACCGCTGGCGAAGTGTCCGAGGTGCTTTCCGGCTCGATGGCCAGTGCCCGGCACGTCGGCCGCACCGCAGCCGCTCGCTTGTGGAAACTCATCAACTCCCGTCGCAGCACCTACGGCTACCGCCCCATCCCCCAGGTGCCGCAGGCCGAGCACGTCACCACATGGGACGAGGCGACGCCCGCAGAGCGCCCCGCGCTCGCCCGCCGGCAGTGGCACGCCGCCGCGCCGAGCGAGCCCGACCCGCGCAGCGCCGCCGCGCGGAAGCTCTTGCGGGCCGAGGCCGAGCGCCGCCGTGTCGAAGCCGAACAACGCCGCCAGCAGGCCGAGGCCGAGCGCGCCGCCCAGTTCGCCCACTGGGGACTGACCGTGGAACCGCGCGAGCGGCCCGAGCTTGAGCGCCTCCACCAGGAGGAACAGGCCGCGAACGAGGAACGCCGTACCGCCGAGCAGGTACGCGCCAGGGCCCGCGCTTCGCAGGGCCGCTCGCGCCCCCAGGCCACCCCTGGCAGCTCGCGGGGTGAGCAGTTCGCCCAGCGTCTTCTGCGCAACGTTCGGGACGAACAGTGAGCCGAGGACGCTGTCAGCCGCGCCAGATTCCCACCCAGCAACCCGCCCGCTGGCCTCCCTGCTGGCGCTTGACCATGCGTCCCGCTGGGCTGTGCCCAGCGGGACGGAGAACCGCGTCTACCGCCGCAGCTCAATCCTGACGGCCAGGGAAGTGCCACCGGCCGTGATGAGGGCGACGCCTACCGAGGTGTCGCCCCAGAGCCCGACGGCTGTGCCCCCTCCCGCGCACAGCGCGGCGAAACCTAGCTGGGCCCACGCCCGGATCTTCTCGCCGTGTGAACGGCAGGCGGGCAGCTCACCTTGTTCCTCCGCAGAAGCCTGCGACTGCGTCTCCTGCGTCCGCTGAACCCTTCTTGTTGTAAACATGATCAACCTTCAGTCGTGCGTGCGGCAGCACGCGGTGAATGGGTGTCACGGACCATGGACCAGCGCGCAGTTAGCCCCGGAAGTCCCCTCCGAAGCCCGGGAGTCACGCCTTCGGGCAGGGAGGAGACGAGGGCTTAGCGCACGATCTGACTCTGATGTTCCTGAGCCCCCGGCCCGTCAGATCCACCCTGCTCACACCAAGGGCCTAGCCCTGCAAGCCCCGGCTCCGCCAGGAAGGGAGAGGGCAAGGGCTGGCCGGTACACGCCCACGAGCAAGGCGCGCAACCGACCGTGAAAGCGCGACCGTCCCTCTGCCCCTACGTACATGGTCGGAAGACCGGCATCTTCAGTCTTGACACCCCGGCTCGGACCCTCCGGACGGACCGCGTGCTGTCACAGTTATGCCGATCACCGTGACTGTCGGAGCGAGAGACAGGGTCGTCGACGTACAGCCGGGACTGGCAATCCAGTGCGAGGGCACCCGCATATCCGATTCTTCGGATAATCTCCCCACTGCATCAACTGAACTATGGGGGGCAAGTGGGCAACAAGCACGAGGTGCATTTTCCAGCCATACGCAATGGTATGGACTATTTGGTAACGGTGGGGGAAGCTCTCCGGGCCATCGATAAGGCCCGGGGGATGAAGTACGCGATCCTGAGCCTTCACGCGGCCACCGAGGTCCTGTTGAAAGCCCCATTGGCTCAGCACGACTGGCAGCTGGTCGTTTTGCGGGACGAAGACGGCAACATCTGCACAGAAGCAGACTTCCGACGAGGGGAGTTCCGCAGCATCAGCGTCACGCAGTCGATCCCGCTCCTCAACGAGAAACTTGGGATCTCGATCAAGCGCAGCGACCAGGACGCCATCGGGCGTCTGGCAAGGCATCGCAACCGCCTCCAGCACTTCGAGATGACGGCTCCCGTCGAACAGGTGCAGCCGCTCACCGAGCGAGTGCTTTCCTTCCTCCTCGACTTCATCCATCACCACCTGCCGGGCAACCTCACCCGACAGGACGCGGAGCACGTCCAGGAACAGCTGGTCGATCTCCGCAACGTTCTTCGTGATGTCGAATCCTTCGTCAATACGCGAATGAAGCGTCTGCAGCCCAAGCTGCAGGAAGCCGACTGTGTGGTGAAGTGTCGCGAGTGCGACCAGGAGGCAGCAGTCGTCGATTCTTGGTCGACAATCACGAGTTGTCTGTTCTGCCACAGCAGCTGGGACTCCGAGGCTGCTGCGGACGTGTACGCGGACCCCTGGGGCGTGCGTGAGTACGAGGCTGGTACGGAGGGCGGGGAGGTCCCCGTCCTCAACTGTCCCGAATGCGATCTGCGGACTTTTGTACGCGACGTGAGGTTGGTCGGAGAAGAGTCGCCGGTCGACTTCTGCTTCAACTGCGCGGGGGTCTTCCCCAGCATGCCGGTCTGTGACAACGGGGGCTGCGACACTCCGACCCGCGACGACTTCTGCCCGAGCTGCCTGTCTCTGCTCATCAGCAAGTTCGACTGACGACGACGTGGCTCCTCAGATGAGGAGCCACGTCTATTGACGGGGCAGGTCAGGCACGAGGAGCTGGAAGCGCTGGCCCGCCCCCCGTGATAAGGGAGTCTCGCCCGGCAGCGAGTTCGGGCACGTACTTGTACAGCGTCGTCCGGGAGACCCCGAGCAGCTTCGCGATCGAGGTAACAGTGTTGTCCGGGCGGGTGAGCAGATCTCGCGCGTGCCGAATCTGGTCGGGCGTCATGGCCGGCGGGCGGCCGATGCGCTGGCCGCGAGCGCGTGCCGCCTCGATGCCCTCATAGGTGCCCTGCACGATCAGTTCGCGGATGAACTCCGCGAGCGCGGCGAAGACGTGGAAGACCAAGCGCCCGCCTGGGGTGGTGGTGTCGAGGGCTTCGTGCAGGCTCTGGAAACCGATCTCTCGTTTCCGAAGGCCGCTGACGATGCCGATCAGGTCCTGGATTGAGCGACCGAGCCTGTCCAGGGCCGGGACGACGAGGGTGTCTCCGGGGCGCAGGTAGTCGAGCGCGTTCCACAGTTCCTCGCGCTCCGCGTTCTTCCCCGACTTCTTGTCAGCGAAGATGCGCGCGCATCCGGCAGCCTCCAGTGCCGCGATCTGACGGTCGAGCAGCTGGCCCTTGGTGGAGACCCGGGCGTAACCGATCCGGGCGCCGGCGGCGGACGCGGGGAGGGCCGCCAGGAGGTCATCGTCGGCTGATGCCCACTCAGCAGGTGTCGTCATGCCGCCCACTGTACGGAAGAGGGCCGTACGAACTTGTTGGACGCCGGGAGTTTTTGAACACCTTTGTTGGAGGCGAAGAGGGTGTTTCGGGCCGGCGGGGCGCCATCACTCCGGTGTTGTCCAGAAAGGGATCGATAGATGAACAGTCGAGCCCTGGAGGTGGCCACCTCCAGGGCTCGACCTGTACCGAGTGTCTCCTACTTTCCGCCGAGAACGGCCAGGAGGAGGAAGAACAGGAGGAGTCCGCCCCCTCCCGCTGTTGCTGCCGCGGCGGCAGCCGGAGCAGTTATGCGCCGCTGGTGGGGCTGGACGTAGCGCCCGTTGCGGTAGTGGCCCCGCACATGCGTCGTGGGCTCGGACGGGAACTGAGTGGGCGCCGGCCCTGGCTGGCGGGCCCTGCGGGGGGCCGAGGGAGCCGCACCTTTGGTGCGCCGATTGTGGGGGCGGACGTATCGACCATTGCGGTAATGGCCACGCACATATGCCATTAGTGATCTTCCTTTGGTGATCGGGACGAGGGAACCCGAAAAGGGCATGTATTACCGTAGCGGCCACCACTGACAAGCCGTCGCGAACTGCCCAGCTGTGCAGGTCAGTTGAGCGACGCGCGCATGCGCGGGGCCCGGCACCGAACGGTGCCGGGCCCGGTCGAGCGGTCAGCGTTGCGGCCTGCGGGGAGGCGGGATCTTCCGCAGGAGGTCCCACAGCGGCCAGGAACCCGCGGCCCAGCGTGCGAGAACATCCCGGTCGACCAGGTGCATCTGTGTGTCGTTGCTGAAGGGGCGCGCGTCCCGGGTGAAGCGGCCGTTGGTCAGCATCACGACCACGTCGGCCTTGTGCACAGGCCGGGCCGTGCCGTTGAGTCGCTGCAGGTCAGGTGTCCCGATCGCGGAGCCGGCCAGGCCGTCGCGTCGGTGCTTGCACTGGATCACCCACCGCCGCCCCACCGGATCTGTCGCGATCACGTCCGCGCCTCTGTCCCCGCGGCCGCCGGTGCGTACCGCGTCCCGGCAGCCGTCCCGGAACATCAGGTCACGGACCGCGAACTCGAACGCCGCGTGGTCCAACGCGTCCAGCTGTGCGAGCTGGTAGCGCAGCCCCTGGGCCCGCACCGTCTCCCAACGCTGCCGCTGCACCCTGTGCTGCCACCACAGCGCCCCGCCGCCCGCGGCCGCCACGGCGACCAGGACCAGCAGCCACCAGTGCACGAGGAGCCACTGCACCACGGCTACGACCAAGCCCACGCCGAGCACGGCGACCACCAGGCCCACGACCAGCTTCTCTTCCTCCCGCTGACTCCGGCGCCTGCGGCGACGGCGCACCGGCGCCCGCCGAGCCGGCCGACGCCCGCTCATCGGGCATCCTCCGGCCGCACCGGCTTCCCGTCCGGCAGCGTGATCCGCAGCACCGGCGTCTTCACCTCGTGACGCTCGACCGCCGGAATCCGGGGCTGGCCGTGCTGCCCACGGGAGAGCGGGCTTCCCCCGCCCTCTCCGTTGGCTATCGCCAGCACCGCCACGGCGGCCAGCGCCAGGAGTGACAGCTGCCGCCCCGCGCCTGGCACCGACCGAGTGTGCGCGCTTACCTGAGTTCCATCTCCGCGTGTGTACGCACGGACGTCAACCACATGCCCTCCCCTTGACGAGTCCCGAGTCCCCCGCTCGAACTCATCAGTGGAGCACACGCCACTGACAGAACGTCATGCACTGATCGTCAACAGTGATCGCCCAGGGAGTTGCCGGCGCAGCGTGGATGTCGGCAGGCTGGGCGGGGGCGCCGGTCAGGTAGTGGGCGAGAGTGGAGAAGACCAGTCGCCCGCCGGGGCGCAGCGCGGCGGCTGCGGCTGGCAACAGCTCTCGCGGGTCGGTGAAGTCGACCGCTCCGAAGACGCTGTAGAGCACGTCATAGGTGCCGACCGTGGCGCGGAGGTGATGCACCACATCCGCGCACACGATGTGCAGACGGGGGCGAGGTGGCTGTACAGATCGGTTGCCATGGCGTGCTGGGCGGGGGGAGGCGTCGATGGCATCGACGCGAGCCGGACGGCGCCGGGCGGTCAGGTGGGCTGCATGCCGGGCAGCTCCGGCGCCCAGATCGCCGACGACCCGGTCGTCCAAGCCGCCCAGGACCTCGGTGCCGGGCCCGCTGTCCTGGCCCCAGTTCCAGAAGAAGGCGTCGGGGACGGCCCGGTCGGCGGCGTGGCGGGTGCGGCCGTAGTGATACCAGAGGTCTGCGGTGGCGGTCACCTGGCCCATACTCGCGGCCACGACTGGGCAGCGGGCCGGTTCCGGCCAATCTCACCCGGGCGCGCCGAAGGCCCTGGCCGCGGGCGGCCAGGGCCCGGGGAGAGAGCGGTGTGCGGGGGTCAGTGGGAGTTGTTGCCGTGGTGGCACGGGCCGCACTCGGCGGCGTCCGCCCACAGCGGCAGGTCGACCTCCCAGCCGTCGGCCGCGATGCGGTGCGCGGTCTTCATCACCGAGTCGTCGTTCTTCATCTCGATCAACGGCACGTGGTGGAGGAACTGACCGTCGTACTTCCCGCACAGCTCGGCGTAGGCCATCGTGTCGAGGATGATCGTGTGCACGCCGATGTCGACCACCTTGCTCGGGGCCAGACCGAGCTGCTGACCGCGGTGGTTCATCGCGGTCAGCAGCTAGGCGTAGCCCTGGCCCAGGACGCGGGTGGCCATAACCGAATCGTAGGGGCAGTCCCGCATCAACAGCCCGACCTGCTTGTCCCACAGGTCAGCCAACACCACCTCCGCACGGAGCGGACCGGGCCGGTCACGGAGTCGGTGGCTGTGGCCAGAGTGGCGGGTGCGGTTGCCATGGTGTGCCTCCGGTGGACGGTGTCCCGCAGGTCGGGGCGGCCACCTCCAGCACACCGCGCCGTCCGGCGTGTTGGGCATCAACTCCACTCCTGTGCAAGCGATTTGCACGTCGTGCAAGCGGCCTCGACAGCCTCAGCCGTGCGGCCATGGTGTGGAAGGCCCCTGGCTGTGCGCGTGGGAGGGGATCGTGTCTGTTGATCCGCTTTGGAACAGCGCGAGAGCACGCGAGTTAGCCGCGCAACGACATCCCGGCGCACTGATCCGCCTCGGGGAGGAGTCCGCGCGTCACCACGTCGCCCAGTCGGCCCTCGGCCATGACGGTGGCGTAGCCGTCCACGTCGGTCAGTCGTTGCAGTCGGCTGCTCCCGCTGTCGCGGTCCCGGTCGCAGACGACGACTCCCGGATGCTCGCTGCCGGTCAGGGCGGAGAGAAGGGCCGGGCTGTGGGTCGTCGCGAGTGTCTGCGTTCCGGCGCGTGCGGATGCTTCGCGGAGGAGTTCCAGCAGCAGCGACGCCTGCGAAGGGTGCAGTCCGTTCTCCAACTCCTCGACCACCAGCGTCAGCGAGGGCTCGGTGCCCGGCTCCTTGCCGATGTCCACGCCGTGCCGGCCGGTCAGCAGGGCGGTGGCGACGGCGAGGAACCGGAGCATGCCGTCGCTCAGTTCCCGTGCGGGGGTCGGGCCGCCCGCGCCCTCGTCCACGACGAGCATGACGTCACCCAGGTCGGAGCGTGTCGTGCGGACCTCCGAGATGGGGTGCTCGGCCACCCGGCGCAGGCCCGAGACGAGGCGGTCGAACTCCGCGGGCGACTGCTCGGCGATGCGTCGGACGGACGCCGACAGGTTCTCCGCACTGCGCCGGAGCTCGGCGTCGCGGGCAGGCACGTACTGCCGCATGAGGTGCGGGACCGGATCAAGGTGGAAGACGCCGCGAAGCGCGCCGAGTACGACCTCGGCAACCTCGATGACCTCGCGTTCGGCATCTGTCGTCGCGGGCAGCCGGGTCATCAACTGCGTCGCCAGCAACCGGTCCCAGCGCAGCGGCAGATGCGGTCGGCGGCCGGACTTACCCCGGTACCACCTGATACCGATGTCACCGCTGTCCGAGCGCGGCTCGACGGTCTCGTACAGCGTCTTGTTCCCGCTGTACGTCGGTCCCGTCAGCCGTTCGTCGAGGATGCGGACATCGGGTGCGACCTGCACCGTCACATCGAGGTGGGCCGGAGCGCCCCAGGGGGTGCTCACGGTGCAGCCGAGGGTGAACGTGTGCGAGCCGTGCGGCGGGCAGCCCTCCAGGCCACCGCGCACCGCACCGGTGTCCCGTCGGCGGCCGTCGAGCGCATCCCGGATCTCCTCGCCTTCGGCGAGCCGGGAGAGCACGTCGAGCCCGTCCAGCGCGTTGGACTTCCCACTGCTGTTGCGCCCGAGAGAGTCAGCGGCTCCAGGGGCAGTACGGCGTCGCGGAACGTCTTGAACTCCGTCAGACGCACTTCCGTGAGGGGGGCCGACGGCTCTTCGCGCGGCTGTCCCACTGCCTCGGGCACGGCGGTCTCCCCTCCTGAAACGCCTCCGGAATCGCTGATCGCAGCCTATACGCGGGACGCGGCGTCCCCGGGGCTCACACCAGCCGTCGTGCCGTCGCCCAGCGGGTCAGCTCGTGGCGGTTGGAGAGCTGGAGCTTGCGGAGTACCGCCGAGACGTGGGACTCGACTGTCTTGACGGAGATGAAGAGCTGCTTGGCGACTTCCTTGTAGGCGTAGCCGCGTGCGATGAGGCGCAGGACCTCGCGTTCGCGCTGGGTGAGCCGGTCCATGTCCTCGTCGACCGGCGGCGCGTCGGTGGAGGCGAAGGCGTCCAGGACGAAACCGGCCAGGCGTGGGGAGAAGACCGCGTCGCCGTCCGAGACGCGGAAGATCGCGCCGACCAGGTCGTCGCCGGTGATCGTCTTGGTGACGTAGCCGCGCGCGCCGCCGCGGATGACGCCGATGACGTCCTCGGCGGCGTCCGAGACCGACAGCGCCAGGAAGCGCACCGGCTGCTCGGCGTCGCCCATCAGCGGGGCACTGCGGCGCAGCACCTCGACGCCGCCCCCGCCGGGCAGGTGGACATCGAGGAGGACGACGTCGGGGCGGGTCGCCTCGATGACGGTCATCGCCTGGTCGACGTCGCCGGCCTCGCCGACCACGTCCACCCCCGTCTCGTCGGTGCGGCCGATCTCCGCCTGCACGCCCGCGCGGAACATCCGGTGGTCGTCCACCAGGACGACCCGCACCCGGCGGCCCCCGTCCGCGCCGTCCCCGCCACCGGGGCCGTTGCCGCCGTCGCCCTGCTGCGCGCTGCCCGTCGCCTCGTTGCCCGTCGACCCGCTGCCCGTCGCCTCGTTGGTCACGACTCCGCCGCCCTCTCCATCTCCAGTTCGACCTCTGTCCCCTCGCCCGGTGCAGTGCGCAGCCGCGCCGTGCCGCCGTTGCGCCGCATCCGGCCGATGATGGACTCGCGTACGCCCATCCTGTCCTCCGGCACGGCGTCCGGGTCGAAGCCCGGCCCGCGGTCCCGCACGGAGATGAAGACCGTACGGCCCTCCACCTCGGCGAAGACCTGCACGGCACCGCCCTCGCCACCGTACTTGGCGGCGTTGACCATCGCCTCGCGCGCGGCTTGGAGCTGGGCTCCCAGCGCCTCGTCCAGCGGGCAGTCGCCGACACAGACCACCTCCACGGGCACCCCGTGGTGGTCCTCGACCTCGGCGGCCGCGGCCTTGACCCCCTCGGCGAGCGTCTTCGGCTCGTCCTCCTCCTCGGCGGCGGCGCCCGACCCGTCGGCGGACCGGTACAGCCACGCGCGCAGCTCCCGCTCCTGGGCGCGGGCGAGCCGGGCCACCTCGCGCGGCTTCTCGGCGTTGCGCTGGATCAGGGTCAGGGTGTGCAGGACCGAGTCGTGGACGTGCGCGGCCACCTCGGCCCGCTCCTGCGCGCGGATGCGCATCAGCCGTTCCTCCGACAGGTCCTGCATCATCCGTACCAGGTAGGGGCCCGCCATCAGGGCGATGCCGACCAGTACCGCGAGCGCGGCCTGGAGCACGGCCCCCAGATGGCTGACCGAGCCCTGTACGACGACGATGCCGGTCACTCCGACGGCCACCAGCGCGACCCCCGCAGCGCTGCGGGCGATCGGCAGCAGCCTGGTGCGGCGGCCGACCTCCGCCCAGTGCGCCCGGCGGGAGTTGTCGGCCTGCCGCCACACCAGTGCGACGCCCGCACCGATCAGCACGACCGGCCACAGATAGGTGTTGGCGGCGCCGAACTGGAGGTTGTCCGCCATCACGACCACGGTGGTGATCAGCGCCAGCACGGCGAAGATCTGCCCCTTCTCCGGCTTGCGGAGGAAGCGGCGGCGCAGCCCGTCCCGGTCCGTGACGACCTCCGACAGCCCGCCCGCGCCGAGGCGGGGCCCGCTGCCGACCCCGCCGGTACCGAGCGGCACCACGAACCAGAACGCCGCGTACAGCAGCACCCCGAGGCCGTTGGCCACGCTGAGCGCTATGAAGACGATGCGCACCCACGAGACGGGCAGCCCCAGGTGCCCCGCGAGCCCGCGGGCCACGCCGCCCAGCATCCGGCCCTCCGCGCTGCGGTAGAGCTTGCGCAGCGGCGGATCTTCGGTCGGCGGCTCCGAGGACGCGGGTCGGGGTCCCTGCGGGGCCGCCTCGGAGGCGGGCGAGGCGGGCGCTGTCATGCACCGATCGTCACACGGGCCGCGCGACCGGACATCAGGGTTTCGCCCTGAGCCGTCCCGGACACCGCCCCGGGTTCCGGTTCCGGATCTCAGGGAGGTGTCCGGGTAGGCCCCCGATGCCCGCCGGTACGCGGGGCGCGACCATAGGGCCATGAGCGAGGAGGAGCAGCACCCGGCGGAGCCCGCCGCCGGTGCCGGCCGGGAGGGCCGCGAGCCTGCGTCCGGTGCGGACCGGGAGGGGCGCGGGCCCGCTTCCGGTGCGGATCGGGAGGAGCATGCGTCTGCTTCCGGTGCCGGCCGGGAGGGTCGCGAGCCTGCGTCCGGTGCGGACCGGGAGGGGCGCGGGCCCGCTTCCGGTGCGGATCGGGAGGAGCATGCGTCTGCTTCCGGTGCGGGCCGGGAAGGGCGCGAGCCTGCGTCCGGTGCGGATCGGGAGGGGCGCGGGCCCGCTTCCGGTGCGGATCGGGAGGGGCGTGGGTCTGCGTCTGGTGCGGACCGGGAGGGTTCTGTGGCGGGGGAGGGCGCGGAGACGGGCGCGGCCCGCGGGGCCGGGGGGAAGGGTACGGCCCGCGGGGCCGCGGAGGCGGGCACCGCTTCCTGGGGGGCGCACAATCCGGTGCCCGAGCCGCGCTCCGGCAGGCTGCGGCGCAGCCGCACCCACAAGGTCGCGGGGGGCGTGTGCGGCGGGCTCGGCCGGTACTTCGACCTCGATCCGGTGATCTTCCGGGTGCCGCTGGTGGTGCTGTCCGTCGTCGGGGGACTGGGATTCGTCTTCTACGGGTTCGCCTGGCTGCTGATCCCCGCCGAGGGGGAGACCCAGAACGAGGGGCGGCGGCTGCTGTCCGGCCGGGTGGAGGGCAGCTCGCTCTCGGCGATTCTGGTCGCGCTCGTCGGCTGCGGCCTGTTCCTCGCCTCGATCGGCAACCGCAGTGTGCCCTTCTCGCTGCTGCTGGTGGGCGCGGTGGCGGGTGCGGCGTACTGGTCGCAGCACCGCAGGCAGGCCGAGGCCGCCGGAGCCGAGGGGGCGCAGATCGACCCGGCGACAGCGCACGCCGTCGCCGACGCGCCGCCGGAGGCGCAGGCACCGCCGGTCGCGGTACCCGCCTCCTGGTGGCGGGAGCCGCTCACCAAGGAGGCCGGTGCCACCAAGGGCGCCGGTCCCGCACCGTGGCAGCCGGGCGGCGCGACCGGCTACCTGTGGGGCCCCGAGGGCGCCCTCCCCGCCGCGACACCGCCCGCCTCCTACGGGAGCCCCTGGGGACCGCCCAGGGTCCCGGCCCGAGGCGCCGGCACCGGCGGGATGCCGCCCGCACGCCGGGGCGGCCGGGGATCACTGGGCGGCTTCACCCTGCTCCTCGCGCTGCTGGCGGGCGGGATCGGCACCGCAGCGGCGTGGGAGACCCACCCGCTCGGCACGACCCTCGTCGTCGGTCTGAGCTGCGCGCTGGCGGTCTTCGGCCTCGGCCTGACACTCAGCGCGTTCGTCGGCCGCACCGGGCCGGGCACCCTCGTCTGCGTCGTGCTGACGGCCGGGCTGCTGGCGGGCGCCTCGGCGCTGCCGGACGACATCGCCACACACGTCCGCGAGACGCATTGGATGCCCACCTCCGTCGCGGAGGTCCGGCCGCGCTACGAGCTCGGCTCCGGCACCGGCGAACTGGACCTGAGCGGTACGGGCCTGAAGGCGGGCCAGACACTGCGGACCGGGGCCCGGGTCGGCGCGGGCGAGATCAAGGTCGTCGTACCGGCGAACGCGGTGGTCGAGGTGCGCGCGGACGTCGGTATGGGCGAGATGAGCTTCCCCCGCGCACTGGACGCCGACGGAGAGGTCGTCCACGACCGGGCCAGCGGCCTGGGAACGAACCGGAAGCTGACCCTGCGCCCGTTCGACGACGCGAAGCCGGAGGGCACGATCGTGGTGAAGCTGAGCGCCGGCGCGGGCCGCGTCGAGATCGTCCGGGCGCTGCCCTCGGGCGAGCGGACCGACACCGGGACCTCGTCCGGCGGCGGAACCCGGCAGAGCGCCGCACTCGCCGCCGAGCCCGGTGTCCGCCCCCACGCCGAGGGGACCGACGCCGACAGCGGGGGCGGCCCCGGCCCGCGTTCCGGAGGGGCACGGCAGTTCCCCGGCGCGGCCGCGTCCATGGGGGGAGGGACCCGATGAGGCACCGCTTCGAACCGTCCAGGCTGCTGCTCGGGCTGGCCATGATCGCTGTCGCGGTGCTCTACCTGCTGGACGCCGCGGGAGAGGTGAACATCCCCTTCTGGCTGCTGCTGGTGGTCGTGCCCGGTGCCCTGGTGCTGGCGGGACTGACCGCGCTGGCGACGTTCCTGGCCCGCCGCTCGGTCGCCCGCCGCCGGGAGCAGCGCGAGCCTGGCGGGCGCGAAGGCGGCGGACGCGAAGGCGGCGGACGCGAGCGCGGCGGATACGGCGCACGGGGGGCGTGAAGGGACGCGCCCTCCGCGCCGCCTGAGGGCTCCGGCTGCTTGCGCGCCGGCGGCGAAAGTACGCACTGCCTCAAGACGCACACCGACCCACCTCGTCGGACAACCGTCGGTTGTGGATTTCTGCCGGGTCGGTTGTTTGACCTGCTGCCGGCCTGCCCGCTTGTCTCTCATCGGTCAACGTCGGTTTGGGTGGGCAGGGCCCGAGGAGAGTGCGCTGAACATGGTGGGCAGGAGACGGTTGGGCCGGCAGTTCGGCTGGCTGTGGGCGTCCTACGCGGTGAGCGCGTACGGGTCCGGCCTGGGGTTCGGGGCGTTGCCGCTGATCGCTGTGCTGGTGCTGCATGCCGGGCCCGCCGAGGTGTCCGCGCTGTCCGCGGTGGGGCCCGCGGTGGGTGCGCTGATCGCTGTGCCGCTCGCGCCGTGGATGGAGTTCCGGCGCAAACGGCCGGTCATGATCGTGACGGACCTGGCCCGGTTTGCGGCCATGGCGACGATCCCCGTCGCCTACGCCTTCGGACGGCTCGGTTTCGTCCAACTCCTCGTGGTCTCGGCCGTGGCCGCCGCAGCCAAGATCGCCTTCAACGCGGCCGGCGGCGCCTATCTCAAGACCCTCGTGCGGCCGGACGACCTGCTCGTCGCCAACGCGCGGTTCGAGTCCACGAACTGGAGCTCCATCGCGGTGGGGCCACCGCTGGGCGGGGCGGCGATCGGCCTGTTCGGACCAGTCATCACCGTGCTGGCCGACGCGCTCAGCTACCTGCTCTCCGCACTGGGCATCACCGCGATCCGCGGCCAGGAGGAAGCCCCGCGGACCACCGGCAAGACCCCGCTCCGGGCAGGCGCACTGCTCGACGGCTGGCGACACATCATGGGCCACCCCGGGCTGCGGCCGCTCTACCTCAACCAGATGCTCGTCGCCGGTCTGATCATGGCCACCGAGCCGCTGCTGGCCGTGCTCCTGCTCCGCCGGCTCGGGTTCCCGCCCTGGCAGTACGCCCTGGCCTTCGCCGCCCCCTGTCTCGGCGGGCTCATCGGCTCCCGGCTGGCCCGCCGTGTCGTGGCCCGCTTCGGCCGGCACCGGGTCTTCCGGACCGTCGGCACCCTGCGCGCCATCTGGCTGATCGGCCTGGCCTTCGTCCGCCCCGGCGTCGTCGGCCTCGTCACCGTGATGGTCATCGAGCTGGCGATCATCGTCAACATGAGCCTGTACGGCCCGGTGCTCGCCACCTACCGGCTCGAACACACCCCCAAGCATCTCGTCGCCCGCACCCTGACGGCCTGGTCGATCGGCCAGCAGGCGTCCATCGCCGTCCTCACCGCACTCGCCGGGCTGCTCGCCGACATCACCAGTCCACGCACCGTCCTCACGGTCGCCGGACTGCTCATCCTGACCACCCCGCTCCTGCTTCCCCGACCGGACCAGACCTCGCAGCACGAGCCGGAACTGTCCCACAGCCACGCATGAGACACCGCAACACGCCTCTGAAGTCCGCCGCACTCAGCCGGTCCACCGGCGCGCGTCCGCTTCGACAAGGCACACCACCAGCAAGGCACACCAGCAAGGAGAACACTCGCGTGAGCACTGCCCCCGCACTTGACCCCACGCACACCGCGCTTGTCGTCATGGACTACCAACCCGCGATCCTGGCCTCTGTGTCCGAAGGCGAGGACCCTGACGCGCTGCTCGACCGTGTGGGAGGGGCCATCGCCGACGTGCGCGCAGCCGGCGGCACCATCGCCTACGTACGCGTCGGCTTCACCGAGGCCGACTGGGACGCGATCCCGGCCACCAACAAGTCCTTCGCCCCGCTGGCCCGACACCGCGCCATGCACCACAAGGACCCTGCCGCTGCCATCCACCAGCGGCTCGCGCCCCAGGACGGTGACATCGTCGTGCGCAAGATCCGCTACGGCGGCATGTCCACCACCGACCTCGACCAGCAGCTACGCGAGCGCGGTGTCACCGCTCTGGTCGTCTCCGGCATCAGTACCAGCGGAGTCGTCCTGTCCACCGTCCTCGACGCGGCCGACCGCGACTACCAGCTCTACGTCCTGTCCGACGGCGTCGCCGACCCGGACACCGAAGTCCACGACGTCCTGCTCCACCGAGTCCTCCCCACCCGGGCACACATCGTCGACACCACGGAGATGCACGCCCTGCTCCGGGCCGACTGACGCGAACCACCAGCCGATCCCGTGCGGCCCGGCAGCGGCCCGGAGCATCACCGCCACCGACCGCAGCCGCCGACCCCACCGCCGTCACTCGTCAGCGCCACAACCTGAGTCGGCGTTCCGGGACGGGCATCTCCTCGTCGTAGCCTCATGGCCGACGCCCCGCATCCTCGTACTGCCGCTCGGCGCCGATGCGGACGGACGACGACGCCGAACGGGCATGCCGAGGAGGACGGTGGCGAGTCGGACCTCCACGTCGCGCATGGCGGCGCGTTTCTGTTCTGCGGTACGGCGAGGCCGGTCTCGGCTGCGGTGACCTCGCCGAGCCGACCGTCTCCTGGCCCGCGGCACTAGCCGAAGATCTGCTGCCCCTTGCGGCGCTTGCGCACCGCCAGCAGCGAGTCGAACGAGAACATCGGCGCCCCCGCCATCAGCAGCGGCAGCCACGCCATCAGGTACGGCAGGTCGTTGCCGTAGTAGTACGGCTCGCTGGACCAGCTCACCGTCATCCACAGGCAGAAGGAGAGCAGCGCCCCGCCCGCGGCCGCCACGCGGGCCCACAGGCCGCACAGGGTGCCCAGGCCGATGGCCACCTCCCCGATGCCGATGGCCGTACCGAACCCCTGCGGGCTCTGCTGCGCCAGCTCGACCATCCAGGTGGCCGCCGCGGAGTCGTGCACGGCCGTCAGCGTCGCGGCGAACGAACCGGGACCGGAACCGGCGAGGAAGTCGGGGTCGGTCAGCTTGTCGATGCCGGCGTAGAGGAACGTGATGCCGAGGAAGAGTCGCAGCGGGAGCAGTGCGTGGCGGGCGGCGAGACCGCGCGCGCCCAGCGGTCCTCCAACGACCGGCCCCGGGTAGCCGCTGACGGCCTTGGGCCCCTCGTCCGCCCGGCCACCTACCGCCCCACGGCCACCTGCCGCCCCACGGCCACCCGTTGGCTCTTGGCCACCCGTCGGCCCTGTCACAGACATGCGTCGCTCCCGCCTCTCGCAGCCGTGTTCGCGTGCGGAGGCGATTCTTCACCCACGGCCTACCCGACTGGCAAGTGCCCCGCGATCCCTCCGGGAGACCTGCCGTGCGGCTCCGCGAGAACGGTCACTCGACGACGTCGATCGGATAGCGGTTGGTCTCCGCGCCCGCTGCCGTGACTACTTGGACCTCCACCCGGCCCGGTTCGACCTCGGCAGGAACGGGAACGTTCAGCGCGGTGTCCGCAGGGCTCTCGAAACCGCCGGGCACCGGGATCAGCGGAGCGTGCACATGGACGGCGCCGATCCGGACCACCACCCGGGCCAACCGGTCGGGTGCGGTGGCGCCCGGCGGGACGAAGCCCGCGCCCCGGATCTCGATGTCGTCGCCGGTGCGGATGGGCGAGTGCAGGTCGCCCATCTCCCGGGCCCGCACCACCGACAGCACCACGGGCCTGCCGCCCTCCGCGTACTTCCCGGCCAGATACGTCGCAGCCGAGACGACGACCAGCAGCGCCAGCCCCCAGGGCAGATCGGGCAGCCGTTCGGGCTGGCGGGACAGCCGGACCGCGGCGAAGACCACCGCTACCCCGTTGATGAGCACGTACTGCACATCCGAGAACGCGCCCCGGCCCGCGTCGTCGGTCAGCAGATCGGCGGCGTGCGGGCGGTCGGCGCGCACCTTCTGCAGCCTCCTGCCCTGCACCCGCACCGCCACCGTGCGGCGCACCACGACCGCGACCGCGCAGGTGAGCGCGAGTACGGTGACCACCCCCGCGCCGCGGGAGAGATCCAGCCCGGCCAGCAGCGCGCGGCGGGCCCCCGGGGTGGGCGCCGCCGCCAGCTCGACGGCCAGCACCAGCACGGCGAAGACGGACAGCAGCACCCACCCGGCGGCCACCGTCCGGGAGGTGGACAGCCGGTTGTCCTCACCGATGACCGGCGCCAGCACCCCGCCCCGCGACCGGTGCAGCCAGGCGGCGACGGACAGTCCCACCGCCGAGACGCCGGCCGCCACCAGCCCCGCGGTGCGGCCCGTGGACCAGCCGCCGGCCAGCGCGGTCAGCAACTGCACCAGCAGCAGCAACCCGGCGGCGACCCAGACGGTGCCCACGGTCCGCCGCCACAGCCGCGCCACCCACGCCTCGCCCTCCTCGCGGCTCCGATCGGCGAGCGCCCGCGCCGTACCGGTCAGCTCGTCGGACACCCACTGGCGGGAGGCCCCTGCCGAGTGCGCCAGCCCGACCGGGACACCCAGGCCAACCGCCAACTCGTCCCGGCGCTGCACGAAGGCGGCCAGCGCCTTGCGGTAGCTCTGGCGGGCGCCGTGCGGACAGTTGTCGCACTGGCAGGTCGCCCGGCCGCCGTTGTCGCCGCTGCCGCTGCCGCCGGTGCTACCGCTGTCGCCGTCGGCGTGGCGGGCGGGGGCGAACGGCGGGGTCGAGGGGGGCGGTGGAGGCGAGGGAGGAGAGGGGTGCGATGTGGGTGAGGTGGGCGACGGGGTCGGCATCGATGGAACCCTTGCGGTCGTTCCCTCTGGTGCGCGCGGGGAGCGCGGGGCGCGTGGGGAGGGGGGCGTGGCGGAGCGTGCGCCGGGGACGCGGCCCGCGCCGGGGGCGGAGGCCGCCCCGGCTGCCCCGGTAGTCCCGGTAGTCCCGGTAGTCCCGGTCGTTCCTGTGGTCCCGGTAGTCCCGGTCGTTCCTGTGGTCCCGGCCGTTCCCGTCGTGCCTGTCGCCCTGGTCGCGCCTGCCGACGCCCTCGTCCCGGCAGACCTGGCCGTCCCGGTACCACCTGTCGCGCCGGATGCTCCGGGTGCGGCGCCCGAGCTTGCAGCGGTGCCGGTCGTGGTGGGGGAGCCCTTGCCGGTGGCGCCGCCCGGCCCGGTGGGGGCGCCCCTGTCCGGGCCGGTTCCCCGTGCCGCGGCGCTGCCCCTGGCGGCACCACCCCTGCCGGCCGCGGAGTCCCGTGCCGCGGAGTCCCGTACGGGGGAGCCCTGTGCGGCGGAGTCCCGTGCCCCGGCGGAGCTCTTCCCCGCGGCCGGGCCGGTGCCCGCCGCGGGAGCGGTACTCGCAGCGGAGCCGGTGGCGCCCGAGGTGGAACCCGTATCGGAGGGCCGACTCGTGCCGCGGGCGGCACTGGAGCCCGGTGCGCCGCCGTCGTGCCCGTCGTCGTCGCCCGGGCCCTCCGGGCCGTCCTGTGCCGTGTCCACGGCCACTGTGCAACCCCGCCTCTCAACTTCCGTGGGTTGGAAGGGGATTGTGCCTTACATGAGCCGATGTCAGCTCAGCAGGTCCGGTTCGTCCCGGGTGATCCTCGCGTAGAGAGGTTGATAGTTGTGCCATGCGGCGAGATCGCTGCCGAGCTGTTCGCGGGCCGCCACGGCGTTCCGGTGCTCGACGGGCACCGGCTTTCCTGCTGCCTTCGCGGCGAGCTGGATCTCGCAGGCGCGCTCCAGCTGAAGGAGCCACCAGGCCGCCGCGTCCACCGAGTCCCCGACCGCCAACAAGCCGTGATTGCGCAGGATGACGGCCTTGTGCGGGCCCAGAGCCGTGGCGATCCGCGCGCCGTCCCCGGCATCCACGGCCACGCCGGTCCACTGGTCCAGGAGCGCGTGGTCCTCGTAGAAGGCACACGCCTCCTGGGTGAGTGGTTCGAGCGGTTCCCCGAGCGCCGCGAACGCCCGCCCGTACGTCGTATGGCAGTGGGCGACGGCCACCACATCGGGTCGCGCGCAATGCACCTGAGAGTGAACCGCGAACGCCGCCTGGTTGACATGGCGGCGTCCCTCCCGCACCCGGCCCTCGCGGTCCACGAGGAGCAGATCGCCGGCCGTGACATGGCCGAACGGGACGCCGAACGGGTTCACCCAGCAGCAGTCGGTGAACTCCGGGTCCCGCACCGTGATGTGGCCGGAGACCCCGTCCTCGAATCCCATCCTGCCGAACAGCCGCAGTGCCGCCGCCAGCCGCTGCTTGCGGTGGGAACGTGCCTCCGCGGCCGACGCGTGCTCGGGCGGTTCGGCCAGGCGCAGTCGTCCGACCGGTACCGGAGGCGGTGGGGGAGGGGCTGGGACGGCGGGCTCGGACATGGGTCCCTCCGTTCGGCTGTGTTGCGGCTGCGTGCACACCCGGGCAGCCACGGAAGCTAGCCCCCCGCGCCGGAACTGGCCAGACCCGTGCCGCTCCCGCACACCCCCGGAGCAGGTCGGCCCGCGGGAGCGGCACGGAGCCGGAGGCCGGGGCCGGAAGCCGGGACCGGAGGGCGGGAAGGTGCGGCGCGTGCGCTGCCGGAGCCGTCACGCGGGGCGCACCGCCCCGGCGTAGGGCATCTGATCGATCGGAGCGACGCGCACCGCGGTACCGGGCCGGGGGGCGTGGATCATACGGCCGCCGCCGACGTACAGCCCGACGTGGCTGACGCTGTCGTAGAAGAACACCAGGTCACCTGGGGCGAGGTCGCCGCGCGGCACCCGCCTGCCGACGCGGATCTGGCTGTAGGTGGTCCGCGGCAGTGCGACGCCCGCGGCCCGCCAGGCGGCCTGCGTCAGACCGGAGCAGTCGTATCCGGACGGGCCCGTGCCGCCCCACACATACGGCTTGCCCAGCGCGCCGCGGGCGAAGGCGACCGCCCGCGCGGCCCGGCCGACCGGTGCGGGTCCCGGCGTCTCCTCCGGCGCCGGATGGACTGCCGGGCCGCCGCCGCGGTCCGCTTCCGCCGTCCGGGACGGCCGGTGCGGCCGGGTGCGGGCCGTGCGGGCCCTCTCCTCGAGCACGGCTGCGCGCTGCTCGGCGGTGAGCTCGCCGAGCAGCCGCTGCGCCTGCTGGAGCTTGCCGCGGACCGTGCGTTTGTGGCGGCGGGTGCGCTCAGCCGCCTCCGCCAGCTCCGCGGAGACGCCCGCCGCCTCCTCCCGCACCTGGGCGAGCTGCCGCCTGCGGTGCGCGGCGCGCTGCACGACCGCCGCCTGCCGGTCCCCGGCGCGCTCGGTGGCCGCCGCCCGCTCCAGGTAGTCCTCGGGGGCGGCGGTGAGCACGAGGCGCAGGGCGGGATCGACGCCGCTGCCGTCGCGGTACTGCGCCGCCGCGTAGGAGCCGAGCGTCCGCCGCGAAGCGTTCAGCTTCTGCTGCCGGCGGGCCGCCTCGTCCCCCAGCGCCTCCAGCCTGGTCCGCGCGCTCCGCGCCTTCTCCTGGGCACCGTTGTACGCCTCGGTCGCCCGCTCGGCCTCCCGGTGCAGCCGGTCGACCTTCGCCTTGACGCGGGTCGTGTCCGGCTGCGGGGTCCGCGGCTGCGCCGAGGCGGACCCCTGGAGGGAGGTGGCCCCCGCGGCGCCCGCGAGGACGAGGGTGAGAGCGGTGCGGACCGCAGGCGCGGTGAACGCGGCGAAGGAGCAGGGGGTGGGCTTGCGGTGCGAGGCCATGGCGGCCGTCACTTCCTCACTGGTGCTGACGGATCCCGCGGGCGCTGCTGCGCCGTCCGCGGGGCGGTGCGGCGGTGCCGGGCACGTTCCCGCGAACGGCGCCGGGCGCATCGCACCTGCTCCTGGTTCTGGAGTGGCCGCGCCGACCGGCGGGGCGCGGCCACGTGACGAGGACGCTATGCGGAAGGGGGCCGAAGAGGCACGGGGATGACCGCAAGTGAGCCGTTTCGTCCACATGCTGTCCGGACCGCGCCACCTGCCGACTCGAAGCCGGGGGCATATGCGCGGTCCTGACCGGCCGGGGGCGAGCGCCTGCGGGGAAGCCGGGGGCGTGCTAAAGGCCCCGAAAACACCCGGATACGCTCGCGGCCATGGACGTACTGATCAATATCTTCGTCGGCCTGCACATCATCGGCATAGCCGCGCTCCTGGGCGGCTTCCTCGCCCAGGTGAAGGCGATCGGCAGCGGCGAGGCCCGGATCAGCCCCAGCATGCTGCACGGGGCGCTGACCATGCTGATCACCGGCGTGGCGCTGGTCGGACTCCACCAGGCGGACGGCGGCGCGGTGAACAACGTCAAGATCGGACTCAAGCTGGCGCTGCTCGTGGTGATCCTCGGAGTCACCTACGTCAAGCGCGACGAGGACCGGCTGAGCGCCCCGCTCTTCGGCTCGGTCGGCCTGCTGACGACGGCGAACATCTTCATCGCCGTGCTCTGGGTCTGAGCGTGCGCTCCTCTGCGGTATGGCGGTATCGCGGTATCGCGGTATGGCGGTGTGAAGGCCGCGTGCAGCGCCGCATCGGCCGCGCCGAGTGAATCGCACAAAATACGCAAAAAGGTCAGCAGAAAGTGTGGATGGCCCTGGTTTTCCACAGGGCTCCGGAGTGTCGGCGCGGCGGCCTAGACTCGGACGACGATGAGCAGCCTTTTCGACGACAGCTTCCTGGCGGACCTCGACGGCGCGGCACCCGAGGCGGACGCGGCGCCGCCGCCCGACCCCGAGGAGGACGGGGGCCCGGCCCCCGCCGAGGAGGTCCCGGACGATCTCTTCGCGGGCACCTTCGCGGGCGGCGCCCGCGGAGCCGCCGCGCGTGACGCCTACCACCGCGACGGCGCCCCCCGGTCGGTCATCGACCCCGCAGCGCTGCTGGAGGGGATGAACGAACAGCAGCGGGACGCCGTGCTGCACGCGGGCTCCCCGCTGCTCATCGTCGCCGGAGCGGGTTCGGGCAAGACGCGGGTGCTCACCCACCGCATCGCCCACCTGCTGGGCGCCCGCAACGTGCACCCCGGGCAGATCCTCGCCATCACCTTCACCAACAAGGCAGCCGGCGAGATGAAGGAGCGCGTCGCCGAGCTGGTGGGGCCGCGCGCGCAGTCCATGTGGGTCTCCACCTTCCACAGCGCGTGCGTGCGCATCCTGCGCCGCGAGAGCAAGAAGCTGGGCTTCACCTCATCGTTCTCGATCTACGACGCGGCCGACTCCAAGCGCCTGATGGCCCTCGTCTGCCGCGACCTGGACCTGGACCCCAAGCGTTTCCCGCCCAAGGCGTTCAGCGCCAAGGTCTCCAACCTCAAGAACGAGCTGGTCGACGAGGAGGACTTCGCGGGCCGGGCCGCCGACGGATTCGAGAAGACCCTCGCCGAGGCGTACACGATGTACCAGGCGAGGCTGCGCGAGGCCAACGCGCTGGACTTCGACGATCTGATCATGACCACGGTCCACCTGCTCCAGGCGTTCCCCGACGTGGCCGAGCACTACCGGCGCCGCTTCCGGCACGTCCTGGTCGACGAGTACCAGGACACCAACCACGCCCAGTACCAACTGGTGCGCGAGCTGGTCGGCCCGGCCGAGGAGCAGGCCGAGCTGTGCGTCGTGGGCGACGCCGACCAGTCCATCTACGCCTTCCGCGGGGCCACCATCCGCAACATCCTCCAGTTCGAGGAGGACTACCCGGACGCGACCACGATCCTGCTGGAGCAGAACTACCGCTCCACGCAGACCATCCTCAGCGCCGCCAACGCGGTCATCGAGCGGAACGCGGACCGCCGCCCCAAGAACCTCTGGACCCGGGCGGGCTCCGGCCCGCGCATCACCGGCTACGTCGCCGACACCGAGCACGACGAGGCCCAGTTCGTCGCCGAGGAGATCGACCGGCTCAGCGACGGAGAGGCCGATGGCCCCGGCGCGGCGGGGAGCCCCGGTACCGACAGCGCCGACGGCACCGACAGCGGCGGCGACGGCGCGGCCCGGGTCCGCCCCGGCGACATCGCCGTCTTCTACCGCACCAACGCGCAGTCCCGCGTCTTCGAAGAGGTCTTCATCCGCGTGGGCCTGCCCTACAAGGTCGTCGGCGGAGTCCGCTTCTACGAGCGCCGCGAGGTCCGCGACATACTGGCGTATCTGCGGGTGCTGGCCAACCCGGAGGACGCGGTGCCGCTGCGCCGCATCCTCAACGTGCCCAAGCGGGGCATCGGCGACCGGGCCGAGGCCATGATCGAGGCGCTGGCGCTGCGCGAGAAGATCACGTTCCCGCAGGCGCTCGCCCGGGTCGAGGAGGCGTACGGCATGGCCGCGCGCTCCCTCAACGCCGTCAAGCGGTTCAACACGCTGATGGAGGAGCTGCGCACGGTCGTGGAGTCCGGCGCCGGTCCGGCCACGGTGCTGGAGGCGGTGCTGGAGCAGACGGGGTACCTCGCCGAGCTCCAGTCCTCCACCGACCCGCAGGACGAGACCCGCATCGAGAACCTCCAGGAACTCGCCGCCGTCGCGCTGGAGTTCGAGCAGGAGCGGGGCGAGGACGAGTCGCCCGGCACCCTCGCCGACTTCCTGGAGCGGGTCGCCCTGGTCGCCGACTCCGACCAGATCCCGGAGGAGGGCGACGACGACGGTGTCGTGACGCTCATGACCCTGCACACGGCCAAGGGCCTCGAGTTCCCCGTGGTCTTCCTGACCGGCATGGAGGACGGCGTCTTCCCGCACATGCGGGCCCTCGGCCAGGCCAAGGAACTGGAGGAGGAGCGCCGGCTCGCCTACGTCGGCATCACCCGCGCCCAGGAACGGCTCTACCTCACCCGCGCCGGAATGCGCAGCGCATGGGGCCAGCCCTCCTACAATCCGCCCTCCCGCTTCCTGGAGGAGATCCCCGCCGAGTACCTCGACTGGAAGCGCACCGGCAGCGGGGGCGGCGGCCTGGGCGTCGGCGGGACGGGTGCGGCGACGGGTGCCGGGATCGGGGTGACCCTCTCCTCCAGCAGGGGAGCCGCTGCCCGGCGGGGCGGCCCCTCGGGGTTCGCGACCCGGCGGGCCGGCGACCGTCCGGTGGTCTCCCTCCAGATCGGCGACCGCGTCACCCACGACAGCTTCGGCCTCGGCACGGTGCAGTCGGTCAAGGGCAGCGGGGACAACGCCGAGGCGACGATCGACTTCGGCGGCGAGAAGCCCAAGCGGCTGCTGCTGCGCTACGCACCCGTGGAGAAGCTGTAGGGCGAGGGCGCCGACACGTTCGCGCCCGGACCGTACGGTCCGGGCGCCGGGTCATGGGCCCGGTCCGGTCACACCCGGGGCCACGCCTGAGGGCCGGGGGCAAGGGCCGGGGGCCGGTTCTCAGCTGATGCTGAGGCCCTTGCTCTGCAGCCACGGGATCGGGTCCACTGCCGAACCGCCACCGGGACGGACCTCGAAGTGCAGATGCGGTCCCGTGGAGTTGCCGGAGTTGCCGGAGTAGGCGATCACATCGCCCGCCTTGACCGAGCCGGAGCGGAGCTTGTTGCTGCTCAGATGGCAGTACCAGGTCTGGGTGCCGTCCTTCGCGGTCACGATGGCCATGTTCCCGTACGCCACGCTGTGCTTCGTGGAGACGGTGCCGTCGGTCGCGGCCATCACGGGCGTGCCGTAGCTGACGGGGAAGTCGATCCCGGTGTGGATCGACATCCAGTTGACGCCTGCCTGGCCGTAGCGCGCGCTGAGCGTGTGGTTCTTGACGGGAATGACGAACTTGGGGCGCAGCGCCTCCTTGCGCGCGGCCTCCTTCGCCTTGCGCTCCTTCTCCGCTTCCTGGCGCTGCTTGAGGTCGATGCGCTCCTGGGTGCGGCTGGCGCGGTCGGCGAAGTCGTCGGCGTCCGCGGAGAGCCCCTGAAGCTGGGTGTCCAGCTTGCTGTTGACGTTCGAGGGCTTCACGGGAGAGGCGTCCGGCGCCGCGACGGTGGTGCTGTCCTTGTCCTTGCCGTCGTCGCCCATCACACTCGCCGCCGCCGCGCCCGCGACACCCATGACGGCGACGGACGGAACCGCCACGGTCATCAGCGCCCGGCGGCGGGGCTTGGGAGAGCGTCGTCGCCCGCGCCCGTGCGAGCCACCACTGCCGCTGAGCGCGGCGGGCGCGTCGAGGTGCCCCTCCCGGACGTCCTCAGGCTCCGGACCCGACTCCACGAGAAGGTCGGGCTCGGCGGAGTCGAACCCGTGCTCGTGCGGAGGTTCGTGGCCGAAGGCGTCAGCCTGCGCGTGCTCGTCCGCTGCGGGCTCGTCCTGCGCCAGCACGGAGAAGTTCCACTGCGCGGTGGCTTCCTGCTCCTGCTCGGAGTGGTGTCCGGCGGGGGCATAGCCGGGGTCGAAGCCGAACTGGGCGGTCCCGTTCCCGTAACCGGTCTCCGCACCGCCGAAGGTGTCGTGGCCCTCGTAGCCGCCGTGGGAGGGAGAGCCGTCCTGCGTGGGGTGGCCGCCGGGAACGCCGTAGCCTCCCTGGTCGTCCTGCGGCCGGTCGTAGCCGACGTATGCGGCGTGCGCGTCGTAGGCCGGGGGCGCGTCGTACGCGGAGTGCTCGAAACCGCCGTATGCGGCGCCGTCGTACGCGGCTCCCTCGTATCCGAGTTGGCCGTCGTAGCCGGGACCTTGATCGTATCCGGGACCTTGATCGTATCCGGGCCGGCCGTCGTATCCAGGTTGGCCGTCGTAGCCGAACGCCGCGCCGTGGCCGTCGGTCGCCCAGTCACCGGATTGCGGAGCTGCGGCCTCCCAGCCGCCGGTGCCCCAGGACGTCGTGTCCCAGTTGCCCGTCTCCTGCACGCCGAAGGCCCACTGGCCGGTGCCGTCACCCGGGACGGGGTGCCCTTGGTCGAACCCGGGGGCGGCCGCGGTGCCGGCGGACCCGTCCGGGCCCGCCATCGCGTCGGGCTGGTAACTCCCGGTGCCCCAAGCGGTGGTGGCGTCCCAGGAGCCGGTCGCGGCGTTGCCACTGTCGCTGCCCGGGAGGGCGCCGAAGAGCGGATCGTCGCCGTAGGAGGGGTAGGCGCCGCCCGCGGGGTAGGAGTCACCGGGAGGTGCGTAGGTACCGGCGGAGTACGCGTCGTGTGGACCGGCCTGGTAGCTCTCCTGGGGATAGGCGCCGTACGCGGACTGTCCGTGGTCCACGCCGTAGGTGCCGTACGAGAAGCCGGAACCGGGGTCGTCGGGATTCGGGACTCCCGACGGATGACGGTCGTTCACCACCAACTTCTCTTTCGCCTAGGCGACAGGGGCGGAGCAATGCGGGCGACTGTACCCGGGGGTATGCGACGGCCACAATCTTCGGCAGGTTTTGGCGACGCAGGAAAAGGGCAATCGGCCGTCTTTCGGCGGACTACGGACCGGCCGCGGCGGCTGAGTTCGAAATTCGTTCGAAAGAGTGATCCGCTCGGACGGACCTGTCCGTCGTCCCGGTACCCGATCTGACGATCATCGGCACCGGCACGCCCCCGCTTCCAACTCACCCCGCAATCGGGCGGACACGCCACAATCCACCGGCAGCGCCACATGACCGACACCCCCGTCATCGCCCTCGTACCCGTTGGTCGAAACCGCACCGGCTGTTTCCGATCGTCGGCCGGAGTCTTCGAGCAGCGCGGTCGGACCGTTCGGTCAGAGGTGGAGAAGAAGGGGGAGTGGGGGCGTGGGGTGAGGGAGCGAAAGACGGACGCCGCACGGGTGGGGGCACCTGACCCCACGGTGCGGTGCCGCTCACGCGGCGGTGCGGCGGGGGCGGGCCGTCGGTGACACGTGTGCCTGCAGCCCGCTCGGGCTCCTTCATCGGTGTTCTCCCCGCGGCGGAACGACGGACAGGGGCGCACTCGGCGCGTGGCAGGGAGTGCGGACGCCTCGGGCGCCCAGGCGCGTGCGGCGCGGTCGAGGCCGCACGCTGAAGCCGGAGCGCCCCGCGTGACAGGCGAGCACCCGCGCACGGCGCCCCCGAGCGGCGTGCGCAAACCGCCGTGCCGCCCGGGGGCTGCGGCGGCTGCGGGAAGCGGGGGCGGTTGTGGCCCGTCTTGGGGCCGGTCGGGAGCGGCAGGGAATGCTCGGGAGTGCTCGGGAGTGCTCGGGAGTGGTCGGGGTGGTCGGGGGTGGGGGGCGGGGGTCTGGGGAGGTTCTCCCTGCGGGAAGCCGAAGGCCGGGGAGGGGGCCGGAGCCGGAGCGAGAGCCGGGGAATCCGATGGCTCGTGTGTGATTTCCCCCTCCCTTGCGAGCGCGGAGCGGGACGGGTGCGGGATGCTGGAGATAACGTGCGTTCACACCCCGGGGCCCGTTCCGGCCTGGAGGTCGTCCTTGAGGGAGGCAGTGATGGATGTGACGGGTCCGATCCGCGTGGTGGTCGCCAAGCCGGGGCTCGACGGCCATGACCGCGGTGCCAAGGTCATCGCACGGGCCCTGCGGGACGCCGGTATGGAGGTCATCTACACCGGGCTGCACCAGACACCCGAGCAGGTCGTGGACACCGCCATCCAGGAGGACGCGAACGCCATCGGCCTCTCCATCCTCTCCGGCGCGCACAACACGCTCTTCGCCCGCGTACTGGAGTTGCTGCGGGAGCGGGACGCCACCGACATCAAGGTGTTCGGCGGCGGCATCATCCCCGAGGACGACATTCCGCTGCTCAAGGAGCAGGGCGTCGCCGAGATCTTCACCCCGGGCGCCAGCACCACCGAAGTCGTCGACTGGATCCGCACCCACGTGGGCCCGGTCGCGGCCTGAGACCACGGTGGGCCCCCGGCCCCCGGCCCCCGGCCGCCCATCCGCCGGGACGGCTCACCCGTGGTCCGGTGGACGACTCTTCGGCACCTGCACCTCACGTGCCCGGGCCGCCCGAACCCGTGGACGCCCGAGACCGGAGCCGCCAGTCCCCGGAACTGTCCGGTGCTGGAACCGCCGGGCTTCGGGGGCCGCGGCGGCGTATCTCCGAGCCTCGTCACCCCGCCCCGCCCTGGGACTGCCTGACCTTGTGGCTGCCTGCCTTCCAGGAGTCCTGTGGTTGCCTGGCCTTCCAGGAGCACGGGCTCCGCGGCCACGGGATCCCGGCGCGAGGGCCGGCCTCGGGGAGCCGCGGCGGCGGATCCCGGGCCCCGACGGTCCGCCGCGCGCCTTCCGTCAGCCGGTCGGTCCGGACACTTCCGGCTCCCTGTCCGGCACCTCGTTCCGTAGCTCGGCGAGCATCACGGCACGCAACCGCAGGGTGGCCAGGAGCCGCTGGAACGACTCCGCCCAGTACGCACCCGCGCCCGGGGACTCCCCTTCCTTCTCGTCGGGTACCGCGGCGAGCGGCGCCAGTCGCTCGGTGTCCGACGGGTCCAGACAGCGCTCGGCCAGCCCCATCACCCCGCTGAAGCTCCACGGATAGCTGCCCGCGTCCCGGGCGATCTCCAGCGCGTCCACCACCGCCCGCCCCAGCGGCAGCGGCCACGGCACCCCGCACATCCCCAGTACCCGGAACGCTTCCGACAGCCCGTGCGCCGCCACGAACCGTGCGGCCCACGCACCGCGCTCCTCCTCGGGCAGCACCGACAGCAGCTTGGCCGGATCGCCGGGCCCTTCGGTGAACGGCTCGGTCGGCTCACCGATGAGCGCACGCGCCCACGGGGCGTTCCGCTGCCGTACGGCGGCACCGCACCAGGCCGCGTGCAGATCGTCCCGCCACCCGTCGGCTACCGGCAGCGCGACGATCTCCGCCGGGGTCGCCCCGCCCAACTGCTCGCCCCACACCTCCAGCGGGGCCGACTCCACCAGTTGGCAAAGCCACCAGGCTCGTTCGCCCCGACCCGACGGTGGCTTGGGCACGATCCCGTCGCGCTGCATGTCCGCATCGCACGTGCTCGGTGCCGTCACCGCGATGCCGCTGCCGCCCGTCGAGTCCGGGGCCACGCAGCCGCGGGCGCGGTCCGCCATCCGGGCAGCCAGCGCCGAGCCGGGCAGCGCCGCCAGCAACTCGGCCGCCGTCGCCCGCACCGTACGGCTGCGATCGGCCAACGCGCGCTCCAGAAAGGGCTCGTCGGAGGAGCGCATGCCCTCGCGCAGCGAGTCCAGGAACATCAGCCGGTCCTCGGCCCGCTCGGTCTGCCAGGTGGAGGCGAGCAGTGCCGTCGCGGCCTCCGGATCGCGCCGACGCACCGTCGTGAGCAGCGCGACCCGCTCGGCGAACAGGCCCTCCTGCCAGACTCCCTCGGTCTCGTCCGGCCCTCCGTCCGGTGCCCGGCGGCGGACGCCGTCGCGCAGCGCGAACTTCCAGTCCGCGTTGTACCGGGCCAGCCACAGCGCTCGCGGACCGGCGAACGCCAGTGTCTCGGCCCGCAGGTCGGTACGGGCCCGTGCCGCGTCCAGCAGGGCGGGCAACAGGGCGGTCGGTGCCCGGTAGCCGTGGGCGTTCGCCTCCGTCAGCCACTGCGGCAACAGCTCGCCCAGATCCGGACCCGCGCCGCGCCGCCCGGACGCCGACGCTCCGCCCGGTGCCCGATCCGCGAGCAGCGCCGCCAGCCGCCGCTCGGCCGCGCCGGGCAGCGGTGGCCGCTCGTCGGCCGGTGCGGGCCCGGGCCGCCGCCCGGGGACCGCGGGACGCACACCGGCCCGGCGGCGGACCGTCTCGGTGGCCGCGGCGTCCAGCAGTGCCGTCACGCTCCCGCCGGGCGGCCGCCGCCGCTCGGCCCCCAGCAGCGCCGCGGCCACCAACTCCCCCCATTCCTCCCGCTCGTCCCGGTTCCCCCGCTCCTCCCGGTTCTCCCACTTCTGCTGGCCTGCCCGGCCTGCCCCGTGTCCCCGGTCCTCCTGCTTCCCGCCGGTGCCGTCATGCGACGGCTGCGCTCCGCGGGGGTGCCGTCCCGTTCCCGTGCCGACCATCATGTCCGCCCCTCCCGTCACGCCTGCCGCTCGTCACGCCTGCCACTCATGGCGCCGTCCGCCCGTCCGCCCGTCCGCCCGTCCGCCCGTCTGTCCGTCCTTCCGCTCGTCGCCCACCCCGATCGGGCGTCTCCTGCTCTGTGGCGACCGCGGTCCTGTTCCGCTCTCACCGGGCGACCCCGCTCCGCCCCGACCGGGCAGGCCCTGCTCCGCCCCGACCGGGCAGGCCCTGTTCCGCCCCGACCGCAGGCGGCCCCTGCGTCGTCCCGACCGATGTGAGACCGCCCCTCCCTCACAGCGGGACGGCCCTGCCCTCGTGCCAGGCCGTGTGCGGCAGGAAGCCGCGATGGCCGCACTCGCCGAAGACCGTGACCGGGCCTTCGGCGGAGAGTGCGAGCAGTCTCCACAGGGGTGCCGCACCCATGCCCGGCGCCACCGGCAGCGCGGACTCCTCGTCGACCGCCGCCAGTTGCCAATCGGCGCCACCCTGACCGGCCCGGCCGCCGCGCCCCGCCCCCGCCGTGCCGCCCGCCGTGCCGGCGTCGGAGGGTGGGATCGGCAGCACACGCTCCAGCACACACGGCCGGCTCTCCGCCCACGGATCCTCCCGGAGCATCCGCGCATAGCCCTCCAGCGCCTCCCGGACGCCTGCGCCGGAGGGCAGGAAGCCCGGCAGCGGTGCGCCATGCCGCCGGCCGAGGGCGGCCCGCAGCGAACCGGAGCCCGGGTAGTAGGCCAGCTCCGCGTCCAACGTCGCGCCCACCGGCAGGGCCAGCTCCGGAGCGCGGCCGCCCGCGCCGTAGGACAGCAGCAGGGCATACCGTCCCGCTGTCCGGCCGTACAACCACACGCGGCGGACCGTCAGGCGCCCCTCGTCGGTGTCCCGCTGGGCCAGGACCAGCCACTCGTCCCGGATCAGCGCCTGCTTCTCCGCCAACACGTCGGCCGCCTCCAGGGTCAGACCCACCCGGGTGCGGACGGTGTCGGCCAGCGGCGCGGGCAGCTCCGCGGCCCGCCGCCAGCCGCCGACCAGCAGGTGCAGCAGCGCGCACTCGGCCAGCAGCCGGCCGGGCCACCCCTCGCCGGAGCCGGGTATCGCACCCAGCTCGCGTATCCGGGCCGCCAGGCCCGGAGCCTGGGCGTCGACCATGCGGGCCGCCATCTCCTCCCATGGCGCGTACCCCCGCTGCTCCGCGCCCGCCAGTCCGCCGCGCAGCAGGTCTGCCAGCCGCTGCTCCAGCTCCTGGGTGCCGGCCGTGATCCGCTCGGCGCGCTGCGCCGCACGGCGGTGCGCGGCCTCGGACCGTGCCCGGTCGTCCGCGCCGTGCCCGGAGCCTGCCGCGGCCTGTTCGGCCTCCGTCCCGTCCGACGCATCGGCCGGATCACGGCCGGCCTTCCGCTCCGCACGCCGCCTGCGGTCGCCGAGCCAGCCGTCGGCCCACTCCGGCGGGTCGCCCCCCTCCGCGACCGCTGCCTCGCCGCCTGCCCACAGCAGGAGCAGACCGAGCGCGTGCTTGCACGGGAACTTCCTGCTGGGGCAGGAGCACCGGTATCCGGGCCCCTGGCCGCCGTCGAGATCCACCACCGTCAGATACGGCTTGCTTCCACTGCCCTTGCACTGCCCCCAGACCGCGCCGTTGCCCCATCCGGCCTCCGTCCACGGCCCCGGTGCCGAGAGTTTGCTCCCCGCGCGACGTGACGCGTCGTCAGGCGCCAGCGCCCTTACCTGCTCCGCCGTCCAGCGGACCGCCTGTCCACCCATGCCGAAGACGGTAGGCGGCGCCACTGACAACACCCCGTCGACCGAACGAAAGTGCAGGTCAGAGCGATTGTCAGTGCCTGGGTGCAGAGTGGTTCACGGATCGGCCGAGGCGCTGCGGCGCGGGGGTTCCCTTCCTTGGCCATCCCCTTGTCTTTTTCGAGAACCGGTCTGCTCCGAGGGGGAATTGTGACCGAGAGCCATGTCGCGGATCCGGCTGCCGAGTCCGCGGGAGAGCCGGCCTCCGGCCCGGCCGCTCCCGCTGCCGCGCTGCGGCCGCACGCCGAGACAGCCTTCGCCGACGAGCTGGCGGCCCTCGCCGCGGCCGACGACCGCCCGCGGCCCGCCCGCTGGCGGCTGTCCCCGTGGGCCGTGGCCACCTACCTGCTCGGCGGCGAACTCCCCGGCGGCACCGTCATCACCCCCAAGTACATCGGCCCGCGCCGCATCGTCGAGGTCGCGGTCAGCACCCTGGCCACGGATCGCGCGCTGCTCCTGCTCGGCGTGCCCGGCACCGCGAAAACGTGGGTGTCCGAGCATCTGGCGGCGGCCGTCAGCGGCGACTCGACGCTGCTCGTCCAGGGCACGGCGGGCACCGCGGAAGAGGCCATCCGCTACGGGTGGAACTACGCGCAACTGCTCGCCCAGGGCCCCAGCCGCGAGGCTCTGGTGCCGAGTCCGGTGATGCGTGCCATGGCCGAGGGCATGACGGCGCGGGTCGAGGAGCTGACCCGGATCCCCGCCGATGTGCAGGACACGCTGATCACCGTGCTCTCGGAGAAGACCCTCCCCATCCCCGAACTGGGGCAAGAGGTGCAGGCGGTCGCCGGGTTCAACCTGATCGCGACGGCCAACGACCGCGACCGGGGCGTCAACGAGCTGTCCAGCGCGCTGCGCCGCCGCTTCAACACCGTGGTGCTGCCGCTGCCGGCGACCGCCGAGGCGGAGGTGGACATCGTGGCGCGCCGGGTCGGCCAGCTCGGCCGCTCCCTCGACCTGCCCCCCGCGCCCGAGGGGTTCGACGAGATCCGCCGGGTGGTCACCGTCTTCCGTGAGCTGCGCGAGGGAGTCACCGGCGACGGCCGTACGAAGCTCAAGTCCCCTTCCGGGACGCTCTCCACGGCCGAGGCCATCTCGGTCGTGACCGGCGGGCTCGCGCTGGCGGCGCACTTCGGGGACGGAGTGCTGCGCGCGGGGGACGTGGCCGCCGGCATCCTCGGCGCCGTGGTCCGCGACCCGTCCGCCGACCAGGTGGTGTGGCAGGAGTACCTCGAGGCCGTGGTCCGTGAGCGGGACGGCTGGAAGGACTTCTACCGGGCCTGCCGAGAGGTGTCCGCATGACGGCTGGCGCAGGGGGCGCGGCAGGTCCGCTGTTTCTCGGGGTCCGGCACCACGGTCCCGGTTCGGCCCGGGCGGTCGGAGCCGTGCTGGAGGCGTACGAGCCGGCCGTCGTCCTGATCGAGGGCCCTCCCGAGGCCGACGCGGTGGCCGCAGCGGCGGGGGACGACGGCATGGTCCCGCCGGTGGCGCTGCTGGCCCACGCCGTCGATGAGCCGGGCCGGGCCGCCTTCTGGCCGCTGGCGGAGTTCTCACCGGAATGGGTGGCGATCCGCTGGGCCGTGCGGCGCGGGGTCCCGGTCCGCTTCATCGACCTGCCCGCCGCCCACACGCTCGCCATGAGCGAGGGCGAGCAGGAGACGGTCCCCGGCGGCACCGACGGGGGTGGTGCCGCCGGGGACACCGACACCGACCCCGATCCCGATGCCGCACCCGAGGGCGGGAGCGGCGTCCGGCTCGACCCGCTGGCGGCGCTCGCCGAGGCGGCCGGGTACGACGATCCGGAGCGCTGGTGGGAGGACGCCGTAGAGCACCGGCGCGGCGCGGCTCCCGGCGCCGACCCCTACGAGCCGTTCGCGGCGCTCGGCGAGGCGATGGCCGAACTGCGCGCGGTGCACGGCGCGGGCGGCCACCAGCGGGACCTCGTCCGGGAGGCGCACATGCGGCTGCGCCTGCGCGAGGCCCGCAAGGAGTTCGGGGACGCCGCCACCGCAGTGGTCTGCGGTGCCTGGCACGTACCGGCGCTCACCGAGGCCGTGACGGTCACCGCGGACCGGCGCGCCCTCAAGGGACTGCCCAAGGTGAAGGCCGAGGTCACCTGGGTGCCCTGGACGCACCGGCGGCTGGCACGCCGGTCCGGATACGGCGCGGGCATCGCCTCGCCCGGCTGGTACCGCCACCTCTTCACCGCCCCGGACCGGCCGGTGGAACGCTGGATGACCCAAGTGGCCGGGCTGCTGCGGGAGCAGGACCACCAGGTCTCCTCCGCGCACCTCATCGAGGCCGTACGGCTCGCCGGGACGCTGGCCACGCTGCGCGGCCGCCCGCTGGCCGGGCTGACGGAGACGACGGACGCGGTGCGGTCCGTGCTGTGCGAGGGCTCCGACGTGCCGCTGGAGCTGATCCGGGACCGGCTCGTGGTGGGGGACGTACTGGGAGAGGTGCCCGAGGGAGGCCCGGCCGTCCCCCTCCAGCGCGACCTCGCACGCTGTCAGCGCGCGGTGCGGCTCAAGCCGACCGCCGCCGAACGCGAGCTCGATCTGGACCTGCGCAAGGAGACCGACGCGGCACGCAGCCGGCTGCTGCACCGGCTCCGGCTGCTGGGCATCGACTGGGGCGAGCCCGTCCGCTCCCGGAGCGGCAGTACCGGCACCTTCCGGGAGAGCTGGCGGCTGCGCTGGGAGCCGGAGCTGTCCGTGCGGGTGGCCGAGGCGGGGATCTGGGGCACGACCGTGCGCGAGGCGGCCACCGCCAAGGCGCGGTCCCGGGCCGTCGAACCCGGCACCGCGCTGGCCGACGTCACCGGGCTCGCCGAACTGTGCCTGCTGGCCCGGCTGCCGGACGCGCTTCCCGTGGTGATGCGGGTGCTGGCCGACCGGGCCGCGCTGGAGTCCGACGTCGGCCACCTGGCGCGGGCCCTCCCGGCGCTGGTGCGAACGCTGCGCTACGGCGATGTGCGGGGCACCGACGCGGGAGCGCTGGCGGAGGTCGCCGGTGGGATGGCCGAGCGCGTCCGGGTCGGTCTGCCGCCCGCCTGCGCGGGGCTGGACAGCGAGGGCGCCCGCGAGATGCGCGGCCATCTCGACGCCGCGCACCAGGCGGTGAACCTGCTCGCCCGCGACCGACCGGCAGCGGACGGTGCGGCGCCGCCGCCGGGCCCCGAGGACGGTGCGGCGCCGGACCCCGAGGGCGGGACGGCCGGAGATCTGCTGGATCGGTGGCGGACGGTGCTGCGCAGCCTCGCAGGCCGGGACCGGGTACCCGGCCTGCTGCGGGGCCGCTGTGCGCGACTGTTGCTGGACGACGGCCAGTTGGCGGACGCCGAGGCGGAACGGCTGGTGAGCCTGGCGTTGTCGCCGGGAACGCCGCCGGCTGAGGCCGCGGCGTGGATCGAGGGGTTCCTCGCGGGTGGCGGGATGCTGCTGGTCCACGACGAACGGCTGCTGGCACTCGTGGACCGCTGGCTGACGGGCGTGCCGGCGGACGCGTTCACGGATGTGCTGCCGCTGCTGCGGCGGACGTTCGCGGAGTACGAGGCGGGGGTACGGCGCACGCTCGGCGAACTGGTGCGCCGCGGTCCCGCGGGGGAGGGCGGCCGCCAAGGGAGCGGCGAGCGCGAGGGGCTGCCCGGGTTCGGTGCCGGGCTGGAGGCGCGGCGGGCCGACGCCGTGCTGGAGACGGTGCGGCTGCTGCTCGGCACGGCGTCCCCCGGGGACGGCGGCGGCGCGGCGAACGGGAGTCACGAGCGGGAGGGGGTGCGGGTATGACGGTCCGCGAAGAGCCGGCGGCGTCCGGCGGGGCGCAGCTCACCGGGGTCGAGGCGGACGAGCGGCTGCGGCGCTGGCGGCTGGTGCTGGGCGGGGGCCCGGCGGACGGCACCGGTTGCGCGCTGGGCGCCGCCGACAGCGGGATGGACGGGGCCCTGGAGGCGGTCTACGGCGGGGCCGGCGGCAGCGGTCCGGCCGGCGGCGGCAGCGGTGCCGGTACCTCGGGCGGGCTCGGCGCCTCGGCGCCGCGGATCTCGCGCTGGCTGGGCGACATCCGCACCTACTTCCCCAGCTCCGTCGTGCAGGTGATGCAGCGCGACGCGATCGACCGGCTGGGGCTCTCCGCGCTGCTGCTGGAGCCGGAGATGCTGGAGGCGATCGAACCTGACGTGCACCTGGTGGGCACCCTGCTGTCGCTGAACAAGGCGATGCCGGAGACCAGCCGGGAGACCGCGCGCGCGGTGGTCCGCAAGGTGGTCGCCGAGCTGGAGAAGCGGCTCGCCGCCCGCACCCGCTCGACCCTCACCGGCGCGCTCGACCGCTCCGCGAAGATCAACCGCCCCCGGCACCGGGACATCGACTGGAACCGCACCATCCGCGCCAACCTCAAGAACTACCTGCCCGAGTACGGGACGGTCGTCCCCGAGCGGCTGATCGGGTACGGGCGGGCGGCGCAGTCCGTCAAGAAGGACGTCATCCTCTGCATCGACCAGTCCGGGTCGATGGCGTCCTCCGTCGTCTACGCCTCCGTGTTCGGCGCGGTGCTGGCGTCGATGCGGACGCTCGACACCCGGCTCGTCGTCTTCGACACCAGCGTGGTGGATCTGACCGAAGACCTCGACGACCCCGTCGACGTGCTCTTCGGCACCCAGCTGGGCGGGGGCACCGACATCAACCGGGCGCTGGCCTACTGCCAGTCCCGGATCAGCCGCCCGGCGGAGACGGTCGTCGTACTGATCAGTGACCTGTACGAGGGAGGGATACGGCAGGAGATGCTCAAACGGGTCGCCGCGATGCAGGCGTCCGGTGTTCGGTTCGTCACTCTCCTCGCCCTCTCCGACGAGGGCGCGCCCTCCTACGACCGGGACCACGCGGCCGCGCTCGCGGCGCTGGGCGCGCCCGCCTTCGCCTGTACGCCCGACCACTTCCCGGAGGTGATGGCGGCGGCGATCGAGAAGCGTCCGCTGCCGGTGCCGGAGTAGCCCGTCCCGGGCTTCCCCGGGTGTGCGGGCCCGGTGCCGGTCGGTGCCCCGCACACCTTCCTGGTGCGCGCTGTGACCGTTGTCACCGCGTATGTGTGAGGTGCGATTTAGGCACCGCACGCACGCAGGGCTAACCTGCAAGGCGGACATGCCGCGCGACCCGTGGACGCCGCGGCCCTGCGGCACGCCCACGCTGACATCGACCGCGAGACCACTGATTAAGGGGACGGACGCGCGTGGACCTGTTCGAGTACCAGGCGAGGGACCTCTTCGCCAAGCATGACGTACCGGTGCTGGCCGGTGAAGTCATCGAGACATCCGAGGCGGCGCGCGAGGTGACCGAGCGGCTCGGCGGCCGGGCGGTCGTCAAGGCGCAGGTCAAGACCGGCGGCCGCGGCAAGGCCGGCGGCGTCAAGCTGGCCTCCGACCCGGCGGACGCGGTCGAGAAGGCCGGCCAGATCCTGGGCATGGACATCAAGGGCCACACGGTCCACAAGGTGATGCTCGCCCAGACCGCGGACATCCAGGAGGAGTACTACGTCTCCTTCCTGCTCGACCGCACCAACCGCACCTTCCTCGCCATGGCCTCCGTCGAGGGCGGCGTGGAGATCGAGGAGGTCGCGGCCACCAAGCCGGAGGCGCTGGCCAGGATCCCGGTGGACGCCATCGAGGGCGTGACCGAGGCCAAGGCCCGCGAGATCGCCGAGGCCGCGAAGTTCCCGGCCGAGCTGGTCGCCCAGATCAGCAACGTGCTGGTCAAGCTGTGGGACGTCTTCGTCAAGGAGGACGCCCTCCTGGTCGAGGTCAACCCGCTGGTCAAGACCGCCGAGGGCAAGGTCATCGCGCTGGACGGCAAGGTGTCGCTGGACGCCAACGCCGACTTCCGCCAGCCCGAGCACGAGGCCCTGGAGGACAAGGCGGCGGCGAACCCGCTGGAGGCCGCGGCCAAGGCCAAGAACCTCAACTACGTCAAGCTCGACGGCCAGGTCGGGATCATCGGCAACGGCGCGGGGCTGGTCATGTCCACCCTCGACGTCGTCGCCTACGCGGGCGAGGCGCACAGCAACGTCAAGCCCGCCAACTTCCTCGACATCGGCGGCGGCGCCTCCGCCGAGGTGATGGCCAACGGCCTGGAGATCATCCTCGGGGACCCGGACGTCAAGTCCGTCTTCGTGAACGTCTTCGGTGGCATCACCGCCTGCGACGCCGTCGCCAACGGCATCGTGCAGGCGCTGGAGCTGCTCAAGTCCAAGGGCGAGGACGTCAGCAAGCCGCTGGTCGTCCGCCTCGACGGCAACAACGCCGAGCTGGGTCGCAAGATCCTGACCGACGCAGCGCACCCGCTCGTGCAGCAGGTGGACACCATGGACGGCGCGGCCGACAAGGCCGCCGAGCTGGCCGCCAAGTAAGCCCGGACGAGACCGAACGAGGACATCGACACACCATGGCTATCTTCCTCACCAAGGAGAGCAAGGTCATCGTCCAGGGGATGACCGGCTCGGAGGGCCAGAAGCACACCAAGCGGATGCTGGCCTCCGGCACCAACATCGTCGGCGGTGTGAACCCCCGCAAGGCGGGCACCACCGTTGACTTCGACGGCACCGAGGTGCCCGTCTTCGGCGGCGTCAAGGAGGCCATGGAGGCCACCGGCGCCGACGTCACCGTGATCTTCGTCCCGCCGAAGTTCAGCAAGGACGCGGTCATCGAGGCCGTCGACGCGGGCATCGGCCTCGCCGTCGTGATCACCGAGGGCATCGCCGTCCACGACACCGCCTACTTCTGGGACTACGCGGCCCAGAAGGGCAACAAGACGCGGATCGTCGGCCCGAACTGCCCCGGCCTGATCACCCCCGGCCAGTCGAACGCGGGCATCATCCCGTCCGACATCACCAAGCCGGGCCGCATCGGGCTGGTCTCCAAGTCCGGCACGCTGACGTACCAGATGATGTACGAGCTGCGCGACATCGGCTTCTCGACCTGCGTGGGCATCGGCGGTGACCCGGTCATCGGCACCACCCACATCGACGCCCTCAAGGCGTTCGAGGCCGACCCGGACACCGACCTGATCGTGATGATCGGCGAGATCGGCGGCGACGCCGAGGAGCGTGCGGCCGACTTCATCAAGGAGAACGTGACCAAGCCGGTCGTCGGCTACGTCGCGGGCTTCACCGCGCCGGAAGGCAAGACCATGGGCCACGCGGGCGCCATCGTCTCCGGCTCCTCCGGCACCGCGCAGGCGAAGAAGGAGGCCCTGGAGGCCGCGGGCGTGAAGGTCGGCAAGACCCCGTCCGAGACCGCGCGGCTCGCGCGGGAGCGCCTCAGCGCCTGAAGCCCGGGCGTGCCTGAGCGCTGGGCGGTATGACGTCCGGGCGTGTCTGGGGTCTGGGCGTTCCTGAGGTCTGGGCGTGTATGACCTCCGTGCGGACCGCGCCGCGCACCTGAGCGGACCGGCGTCCGACGCCTCGGCGGGGACGCCGGGCCTGCAACGGTTCGCTGTCCGGCGCCTCGGCGTCCGGCAGCGGGCCGCCCGCCCGGCTTCAGCCGCTCGACGGGCCCGCACCCTCCGGGGTGCGGGCCCGTCGGCGCGTCCGGCGGACCCTCCGCCCGGAGCGGAGGGTCCGCCGGTCCCGGCTACGGGAGGTCGTGCAGGTGCACCCGGGTGTTGGTGGACCGGAGTTGGGGGAGATACGCCTGCCCGGTTCCGCCGGCCGGTGCCCGGACCGAGGAGCCCGCGCTGTCCCGCTCGCTCGTGGGAGTGGAGCGCGTGTTCGTCCCCGTCCCCGTCCCTGTCCCTGTCCCTGTCCCCGTTTCCGGACCGCCCGGGAGCGTCGCCGGGGCGAAGGTCCCTCGCGGTACCCGCTCCCGCTCCTGCGCCGGGGCGCTGCCGCCGGTCTGGGTTGTCAGCAGGGTGAACGTGGTCGCCGCGGCCACCGCCGCCGTCAGACCGACCGAAGCACGCGTCCACAGCCGCGTCGTCCGCGCGCTGCCGCCCCGCACCAGTGAGGCGGGGATCGGGCGCACCGGCTGCGCTGCGGCCAGCTCGCGCAGGGTACGCGCCAGCACGGCACCCCGCTGCCGACGCGGCGACCGCGCCAGCGGCGGCCAGCTCTCCTCCAGCGCCGCCCGCCCGTGCGCGACCCGCCCGGCTGCCGCCGCGGTGCTGCACTCCGCCTCGGCGGCCGTCTCGGTCAGGGTCAGCCCCAGCCCGTAGTGCAGCAGCAGCGCGGCCCGGTAGCTGCGCGGCAGCTCCAGGAACGACTCCAGCACCGCGCTGTCGACCGACGAACCCCGGCACACCTCAGGTCTGCGGTGTCTCGGATGGAACTGATGCCAGGGCGAGAGCGCGTACGCGTACACCGCCGCCCGCACCGTCCGGGTCGGATCGCTCCCTGCCAGCACCTTCGGCCAGTGCTGCCAGGCCTGGTGGAACGCCCAGCGCACGGCTCGTTCCGCCACCCGGCGGTGCCCGCACAGCAGGAGAGCCTGGCGGGTCAGCGCCCGCGCCTGCCACAGGTACAGCTCGTCGAACGCGGCGACCGGATCGTCCGGCAGCACTGTGGTCCGCCAGGCCGAGCGGACGAAGTCCTCCACCGGACCGGGCACGTCCGCCACCACCTCGACCCGCGGCTCCGGCTCGCTCCGCGGCTCCGGCTCGCTCCGCGGCGCCGGTGCCGGAACCCGCGCCGAGCCGGTCTGCGGCTGTGCTTCGCTCCGCGGGGTCGGCGTGACGGGCTCCCCTTCTTCACCGTCCTGGGCCTGCGTCGGTGTCTGCTGCTGCTCGGACGGCGCCTGCTCGGTTGCGGACGTGGGGCCGACTTCGGGGCCTGGCGCGGGTGCGGATCCTGGTGCGGGTCCTGGTGCGGGTGCGGGTGCGGGTGCGGGTGCGGGTGCGGGCCCGGGTGCGGGTGCGGGCTCGGCCTTGGACTCCGGCCCGGGCCCGGGGGCGGGTGCGGGTGCGGGTTCGGGTTCGCCCGCGGGGTCGGATGCGGGGTCGGATGCGGGCCGGGCCTGTGCCGTCTTTGGGACCGGCGCGGTGGCTTCCGGTCCGGTGGCTCCCGGTGCCTGCGCGGCCGCCTTCGCCTCCTGGGCCGCCGCCCTCGGGGCCTGCCCCGACGCCTTCGCGGGCCGTGTCGGCTCCGAGGGGCGCGGGGCCTCGACGGCATCGGGCTCCCCGTCGGGAAGCCCCTCCTCCGCTGGGTGCGGCGCGGCGGAAGTCGCCGCCCGGTCGTCGGGGGAGGGCTTCGCCTTCTTCCGGTTCTTCCGGTTCTTCGCCCGGTGCGCGGCTTTCTCCGCGCTCTTCCCCCCGCCCTTCGCCGGCCTCTTTCCCGCCCGGGCTTTCGCCTGAGTCTTCGTCCGCGCTGTGGCCGGAGTCGACGCGGTCGGAGCCTCGCCGGGTGAGGGCGTGTCAGGAGCTTCCGAGGATCGGGACCGGGCCGTGTTCCGGGCGTCGTCGGAGGAGGAAGAGAGAGGCATACCGCTTAGCTTGTGCGACACAGCGACAAAATGCCTGCTACTAGGGCAAAACGGGTGTTCTTGGCAGCATGGCGCTGTGAGCCCCCTGACGCACCGCGGTCCGTCGCTCTCCTCGGGCCGCCGCCGCCCTCGTCTCCTGCCCCTCACCAGCGGATGGCTGCTGGGCGGTGCGGTGGCCGCCGGGCTCGGGCTCGGTCTGTCCGCCGTCGTCGTCCTGCTGCTGTGGACCGTCTCGCCGTATCCCGTCGGAGGAGCGGACGAAGCCCTGCGCACGGCGGCGGACCTGTGGTTGCTGGCGCACGGCGCGCAACTCGTGCGGCAGGAAACACTGACCGGCCCAGTGGCACCCGTGGGAGTGACCCCCCTGCTGCTGACGGCGGTACCCGTGTGGCTGCTGTGGCGCGCCACGCGGGAGGCGCTGGACGCGCGGCCGACCGTGGACGACGACTACGGGCCGCCGGAGGTGGCGGTGTGGGTGTCGGGCGGCTATCTCCTGGTCACCGCTGCCGTGCTGGCCTCCGCCTCCGGTGGTCCGCTCGAGGCGGAACCGGTCAGCGCGGCCTGTCGCCTGCCGCTGTTCGCCGTGCTGGTGACGGGACTGTGCGCGGTCCGCTGCCTGCCGCCCCACGCGCTCGCAAGGAGCTGGGCCGGCCTTCTCGCGCGGCTGTCGGATCCGGCCCGCACCCGGGTGCGCGGCGCACTCCGCTCCGTCACCCGGGAGCGGGTGATCGTCGCCGTACAGGCGGCCGGCACGGCCGCCGTGGTGCTGTGCGCCGGAGGTGCGGCACTTCTGACGGCTGCCCTCGTCTGGAGCGCCCGCGCGGTATTCGGCGCGTTCCCGCAGCTCGCCGGGAGCGTATCCGGGCATCTCGGGCTGCTGCTGGTCACGGTCGCCCTGCTGCCCAACGCGGCGCTCTGGGCGGTGTCCTACGCCCTGGGCCCCGGCTTCACGCTGGGGGCCGGTAGCGTCGCGGGCCCGCTCGCCACGACGGCAGCCCCGCCGCTCCCGCCGTTCCCGCTGCTGGCCGCCGTGCCGGAAGAGGGTTCCGGAAGCGTTCCCCAGTGGTGTCTGACGGGCCTGGTGCCCCTGCTGGGGGGTCTGCTGTGCGGTTGGTGGGTGGGGCGTTCCGAGGTGGCTGTCGGACCGGGGCCCGGGGCCGCTTTCGGTTCCGGTTCTGGTTCTGGTTCTGGGAGAGCGCTGCGCGGTGCACCGGGCTGGCGCGCCACCCTCGTGACCGTCCTGCTCGCCGCGGTGCTCTGCGGGGCTGTCGTCGCGCTGCTCACCGCGAGTGCGAGCGGTCCCCTCGGCAACGGGACGCTCGCTCATGTGGGTCCCTACTGGTGGCAGGCCGGAGGTGCGGCGTGCGCGTGGATGACCGTTGTCGGACTGCCCACCGCGCTGTGGGTCGGCTGGTGGACGCGGTACCGTGCGCGCAGGGCGACAGCCGCCGCGGCGCAGGCCGTGGAGGCCGCCGTGCTCGCCGCCCGCGGCCACGGCCCGGACCCCGCATGGCACACCGACGAGGTCCGCCGCGCACGCTGGTCCGTGATGAAGTCCGCCTCCGGCGGCCTGATGCCCGACTTCGCGCCCGACGACTTCGACGGACATCGCGGCCTCGAACGGTCCGCAGCGGGCGGGGCGGAGCAGGGACGGCGGAACGCGCCGCCGTCCGCACCGCACACCGATGCCGAGCGGCAGCCCGGGCCCGCGCCGGATCCCGTACCTGGTTCCGGACCGGAAGCCGGGCCCGTGCCGGAACCGGCGCACGCGCCCGACCCCGGAGCCGCGCCCGCCCCCGTACCAGCGGAAGCCCGCGAGCAGCCGGTCCCGGCCTCGGTGCCGGTACCCGGCAGCGACACCCCGGCCCGCGGAGATGCCCTGGCGCGCGGCGACACCTCGCCCCGCGGCGACACCCCGGCCCGCGGCGACACCCCGGCCCGCGGCGATGTACCGCCGCCCGCCGACACCTCGCCCCGCGGTGACGCTTCGCCCCCCGCCGATGCTTCGGCCTGCCCCGACGAGACGGTTCAGGCGGCACCCGCGCAGTGATCCGCCAGGTCACGGGGTTCGCCCGTCCGCACGGTGGTGATGCCGGGGCTGCCCGGCGCCGTGGTGTCGGCCGGGGTCAGCGGTCCTCCAGGAACGGCCGCAGCTCCTCGGGCAGGTGCCGGGTGCACTCGTCCCGGGAGGACTGGGTGAGCGCGTCGTTCTGGCAGGCGTAGAAGTCGCTGTACACGAACTGGAACGCGAAGGTGGCCCCGACGATCACCAGCGTCAGGCTCGCGGTGACCAGACCGCTGAGGGCCGCTGTCCGCTTGGCCTTGTCCGCCTGGGCGGGCGTGACGGCCAGTGGGACCCGGGGCTTGCCGTCCGCGCCGTCGGCGGCGCCCTCCTGCTCCGTGCCGCGTGCCGTGCCGGCCACGTCCTCAGCGGTGGCCGCAGCGCCCTTGCGCCCGCCCCTGCTGCCCTTGTCCTTCTTTGCGGCCTTCGCCGTCTTCGCCGCGGGCTTGCCTCCCGGCTTCGTCGCCGAAGCGGGCAGCTTGCCGCGCAGCGCGTTGCTGCCCCAGTAGAGGGAGAGCGCCCCGAGTAGCAGCGCGACCTGCGGCACGCTCAGCAGCGCGAAGAACAGGCCCCAGATTCCGGCGTGCAGGGAGTAGCGGGCGTGGCGCTGCAGGGGGTCGGTGGGGTCCCAGCGCATCCCCCGGGTGCCGCCGGGGCCGTCCGGGCCGCCGGGGCCGCCCGGACCGGAAGGTCCCTGGTCGCCGTTGTTCCGGCCGTCCCCGCTGCCGCTGCCCGCCTTGCCGGGGCCGCCGCCGAAGCCGCCGCTCTGCCGCCCCGGCTGTCGGGCGCTCCACTGGCTGCCCCAGCCCGAGGACTGCTGCTCGTCGTCCGAGCCCCCGGCGCCTTCGCGGTCTCCGCCCTGCGAGCCGCCGCCGGCCGAGCCGTGAGCCGAGCCCTCCGTCGGGCCGCCGTCCGTCGAGCCCCCGCCGGTGCCCGATCCCTGGCCGGGCGATCCCGAGGGCGCCGAACCCGTCCCGCCGGTCCCCGGCGACTCACCGGTGCCGCGCTCGCGCGGCACCCGCGGCTCCCACGGCCGGTCCGGCTGCCCCTCCGGCGGCGGCGCGAAGGGGTTGTCCTCGCGGGAGGTGCTGTCGGATGCGGCCGCACGGCGGCGTCGGTCGGTCATCTGGTGTGTGTCTTCCTCATCGCTTCCGCGTCGCTTCCTCGGCCCTGCGGCCCCTGAGCCCCCGCGGGAACCCAAGGAGACCGTGTCCCTGACGCTACCTTCCGCATGCGCCCCCGTCCCGTGGGGGCCGTTCCGAGTGCCGGTATCGTTGCCGACGGTCGGACGCTTCGTAGAGTTCCCCGGAATCCTCGGGTCCACGTACTTGTACGACCACACAATTCCGTCTCCCCGCGAGAGAGAGCCCTGTCGTGGACGCGCAGTCCTTCCGTCCCGTCGCCCCTGTGCGCCTCGTCGTCCTGGTGTCCGGTTCCGGCACGAACCTCCAGGCGCTGCTCGACGCCGCGGCCGATCCCGCGGTCGACACCCCGTACGAGATCGTCGCCGTCGGGGCCGACCGGAGCGGCATCGAGGGGCTGGCGCGGGCCGAGCGGGCCGGGATCCCCACCTTCGTGTGCCGGGTCAAGGACTTCGCCGACCGCGCCGAGTGGGACGCCGCCCTCACCGGGGCGACCGAGGCGCACGCACCGGACCTGGTGGTCTCGGCGGGCTTCATGAAGGTGGTCGGCAGCCGGTTCCTGGCGCGGTTCGGCGGGCGGGTCCTCAACACGCACCCCGCGCTGCTCCCCAGTTTTCCCGGTGCCCACGGCGTACGCGACGCGCTCGCGTACGGCGCGAAGGTGACCGGATGCACCGTCCACTTCGTCGACGACGGCGTCGACACCGGTCCCGTCATCGCGCAGCGCGCGGTCGAGATCCGGGACGAGGACCACACCGACGAGGGTGCCGCCCTGCACGAGCGGATCAAGGAAGTCGAGCGACGGCTGCTCGTCGAGGTGGTGGGGCGCATCGCCCGCCACGGCTACACCCTCCAGGGGCCGAACATGAGAAGGGTACGACTGGGTCATGAGTGAGAATGCTGCGCTGGGCGCCAAGCGGCCGATCCGCCGCGCGCTGGTCAGTGTGTACGACAAGACCGGGCTGGAGGAGTTGGCGCGGGGGCTGCACGCCGCCGGGGTGCAGCTCGTCTCGACCGGTTCGACGGCGAAGCGGATCGCGGACGCCGGGGTTCCGGTGACCCCCGTCGAGGAGCTGACCGGTTTCCCCGAGTGCCTGGACGGGCGGGTCAAGACGCTGCACCCGCGCGTGCACGCGGGCATCCTCGCCGACCAGCGACTGGAGGCGCACCGCGAGCAGTTGGGCGAGCTGGGCGTCGAGCCGTTCGAGCTGGTCGTCGTCAACCTCTACCCGTTCGCGGACACCGTCGCCTCGGGTGCCTCCGACGACGCCTGCGTGGAGCAGATCGACATCGGCGGGCCCTCGATGGTCCGCGCCGCGGCCAAGAACCACCCGTCCGTGGCGGTCGTGGTCAATCCGGACCGCTACGGCGAGGTCCTCGCCGCTGTCGAAGGGGGCGGCTTCGACCTCGCGGCACGGAAGCGGCTGGCGGGCGAGGCGTTCCAGCACACCGCGGCCTACGACGTCGCGGTGGCCGGCTGGTTCTCCGGCTACGCCGACGCCGCCGAGCCCGGCGCCGCGACCGGGACGGCGGGCGAGGGCGCCCGGGAGCACGACCCGTTCCCGTCCTTCCACGGCGTCACCTACCAGCGCAAGAACGTGCTGCGGTACGGCGAGAACCCGCACCAGCCCGCCGCGCTCTACACCTCGGGCGACGGTGGACTTGCCGAGGCGGAGCAGTTGCACGGCAAGGAGATGTCGTACAACAACTACGTCGACACCGACGCCGCGCGCCGCGCCGCCTACGACCACACCGACCCGTGCGTCGCCGTCATCAAGCACACCAACCCCTGCGGCATCGCGGTGGGCGCGGATGTCGCCGAGGCGCACCGCAAGGCACACGCCTGCGACCCGCTGTCCGCGTACGGCGGCGTGATCGCCGTGAACCGGCCGGTGTCGCGGGAGATGGCCGAGCAGGTCGCGGAGATCTTCACCGAGGTCGTCGTCGCCCCCGACTACGAGGACGGGGCCCTCGAGGCGCTCTCCCGTAAGAAGAACATCCGCGTGCTGCGCTGCCCGGAGGCGCCGGCCGCGCCGGTCGAGTTCCGTCCCGTCGACGGCGGCGTCCTCGCGCAGGCCAAGGACGTCTTCCAGGCGGCGGGCGACGATCCGGCGCACTGGACCCTGGCCGCGGGGGAGGCGCTCGGCGCCGACGAGCTGGCCGAGCTCGCCTTCGCCTGGCGGGCCTGCCGGGCCGTGAAGTCCAACGCGATCCTGCTCGCCCAGGACCGCGCCACTGTGGGCGTCGGAATGGGCCAGGTCAACCGCGTCGACTCGGCCCGGCTCGCCGTCCAGCGCGCCGGTGCGGAGCGGGCGCGCGGCGCCTACGCGGCCTCGGACGCGTTCTTCCCCTTCCCCGACGGGCTGGAGGTGCTGACCGCGGCGGGCGTGCGCGCCGTCGTCCAGCCGGGCGGCTCGGTCCGCGACGAGCAGGTGGTCGAGGCCGCGGCCAAGGCGGGCGTGACCATGTACGTCACCGGGACACGGCACTTCTTCCACTGAGCACCGTGCCGGACCCCGGCGCCCTGGCCCGGGGTCCGGCACCCGAGGGCCCGATCCGGGACTCGAAGGCCCGATCCAGGACCCGAGGGCCCGATCCGGGACTCGAAGGCCCGGCACACGAAACGGGGGGGGGGGGGGGGGGGGGGGGGGGGGGGGGGGGGGGGGGGGGCCGCGCCGGCGGGGGGGGGGGGCGGGGGCGCGCGGCCCCCCCCCGCCCCCCCGCCGCGGGCCGGCGGGGGGGCGCGCCGGGCGGGCCGCCGCAGCGGGGGGGGGGCCGGCCGGGGGGGCGCCCCCCCCCCGACCCCGTTTCACGCCTGTCGGCGCCGCAGCCGAACCGTGGGCGGCAGCCGCAGGCTCAGTACTGCGGCCGGTTGAACCACTGGCTCGCCGGGCTCAGGCAGCAGAAGACGAGCGTCACGACGGCGGTGGCCAGCCACAGGATGTACCAGAAGAACATGCTCGCCGCGTCCTCGCCGCCCACGGCGCTGCCCAGCGCGCCGAAGCAACCCAGCAGCGGCAGCAGGGCGTTGACCGACGCGGCGATGATCGCGGTGACGCGGGTGCCGATCCGGCCCTTCCCGAACATCGAGGCGGGCACGATGTGCAGCGCCGCGAGGCCGCCGAAGATCAGGAGTCCGATGAACGCGGCGCCCAGCGCTGCACCGCCCGCCGCGTCCACTCCGGGGATGTCGCTGACGGCGTCGTTGGCCACCAGCCCGACGAAGAAGACGATCACGGCCAGCAGCGCCCAAAACGAGCCCGCCACGAACAGCAGCACGCGGGCCGTGACGACCTGGCCCGGCATGCTGACGGTCGGCTGTATGCCTCCGCCGGGACCCCCGCCCGGGTACGGCGGCACCCCGCCGGGGTAGCCGTAGCCGGGCTGGTTGTAACCGGGCTGGGCGTAGCCGGGCTGACCGGCGCCCTGCCCCGGGTATCCGTAGGGAGCGCCCTGGCCGCCCTGCTGGGGCGTCGCATAGGGATTGGGCTGCTGGCCGGGTGGCGGCGGGTAGCTCACGGGCTGGTTCCTCCGACGGTGTCGAGGAGCGGATGGGGCCGAGCAATTCCGGAGAATCACGGCCTGCCCTTCAGCAATGTCGCTTCCCCCCGGTACGGCGCCGCACCGTCGGCCCTCCCTGCACTGCCCGACGCCGTGCACCAATGTTGCTGGTCCGACTGTCCGACTGTCCAGCCGACTTCCCCGACTGTGGCGAAGTCGCAACGCTCAGTACGCCCCGGCCACCCGGGTCCCGCTCTCCCACCCCGCGCCCGCGTGGGCCAACCCGCCGTCCAGCATCGCCAGATCCGCTTCCTGCACGAGGTCGAACCGGAGCGCGAACCGCACCAGGGCCTCGCGGACGCTCTCCGCGGCGTCCGGTGCGCGCAGTCGCAGCTTCAGCCGCAGGTAGTCGATGTTCCAGGCGACGGCCGCGGGGGAGGCGTCCGGCCACACCGGGCGCAGCCGCTCCGTCAGTTCGACGACGTCCGGCACCGGGGCCGCCGCGTCCCCGCGCAGGCTCGCCTCGCACAGTGCCGCCAGGACGAGGAAGTAGTGGCAGGTGTGGTCCAACGGGTAGGGCCGCGGGAAGGGGTCGAAGCTCCAGCCCTGCGTCCGGTCCTCGGCCGGGTCCCCTGTGGTGCCCTCGGCCGGTTCCCCGGTCCGGTCCTCGCGCCGGTTCCCCCCGCCGCGCGTTCCGTCGGGAGGGAGGGCGGTGGCACGCTTCGCCCGGGACCGTGAGCTGCCGACGAGGGAGTCGGCGGAGGCCAGGTAGTCGTGGCGGGGCGCCAGTACGTCGAATCCGCACCCCGCCCCCGATTCACCGGCGCACAGGCGAACGCGTGCGAACTCGAAGGGGACCGGGGCGTCCGCGCGGCCGGGTGCGACCCGGATGTGCTCCCCCGCGCCCTCGGGATTCTCGACGAGATAGGTCTGATCGCTGCTGAAGTTGGTGAGTATCCAGAAGGCGCCGGTCGCGGTGATCTCCCCGGCCGCGCACGCGACGGCGGGGTGGGAGAGGGCCAGGCCGTTGCCTGCGGGTGCCGTGCGCCCGAAGCGCAGCGTATGGCCCGGCTCCAGCCGGTGCTGCGCCTCGAGTCCCCGGCACCTGTCCGGGACGATGATCACGCTGAACACGTCCCGCACGCTACTGACCCTCCGTACGCGTTCGCAACGGAGCGTAGGGGGAGCAGAGAGGCACATGAACCGACCTTTGCCGTCCCGTTGCCAACGGGACGCCACGCGGGTGACGCCGGATCGCACCGCGCGCGGCGGGGAGCGCACGGCGGCACCGCGCGCCCGGCCCGTGTGCTGCGGCACGCACCCGGCCTCCTGCACCCGGCCTCCCGCGGCCCGCCTCCCGCGGTCCGCCTCCCGCGTCCGGCCTCCTGCGTCCGCCTCCTGCGTCCGGCCTCCTGCGTCCGCCTCCTGCGTCCGGCCTCCCGCGCCCGGCCTCCGCGTCCGCCTCCCGCGCCCGGTCCCCGCGCCCGCCTCCCGCGTAAGGCACCCTCGGCCACGGGCCACGGCCACGCGTGTGCAGGGCGCCCGGAACCCGGACCCGGCATCGCGGACCCGGCACCGCGCGGCCCGGCGGCCCCGCTGGGCGCCGCAGGGCGGTGTCGGCGGCACCTGAGTGGAGACCGGCGGCCGGGATCCGCGAGGATGGGGCGCATGACCGCCCAGATTCTCGATGGCAAGGCCACCGCCGCCGCGATCAAGTCCGACCTGACCACCCGTGTCGAGGCGCTCAAGGCGAAGGGCGTCACGCCCGGCCTGGGCACTCTGCTCGTCGGTGAGGACGTCGGTTCCCAGAAGTACGTCGCGGGCAAGCACCGCGACAGCCAGCAGATCGGCATCAACTCCATCCAGCGGCAGCTGCCCGCGACGGCGACCCAGGAGGAGATCGAAGCGGTCGTCCGGGAGTTGAACGAGGACCCGGCCTGCACCGGCTACATCGTCCAGCTCCCGCTGCCCAAGGGGATCGACGTCAACCGGGTGCTGGAGCTGATGGACCCGGCCAAGGACGCCGACGGCCTGCATCCGACCAACCTGGGCCGCCTGGTGCTCAACAAGCCCGCACCGCTGCCCTGCACCCCGCAGGGGATGGTGGTGCTGCTGCGCCGCTACGGCGTCGAGTTGAACGGCGCCCACGTGGTGGTGGTCGGACGCGGGGTGACCGCGGGCCGCCCGCTGCCGCTGCTGCTGACCCGGCGGAGCGAGAACGCCACGGTGACGCAGTGCCACACCGGGACCCGCGAGCTGCCGGACCTGCTGCGCCAGGCGGACATCGTCGTCGCGGCCGCCGGGGTGCCGCACCTGATCAAGCCGGAGGACGTCCGACCGGGCGCCGCCGTACTGGACGTGGGGGTCAGCCGGGACGAGAACGGCAAGATCGCGGGCGACGTGCACCCGGGGGTGGCCGAGGTCGCCGGCTGGATCTCGCCCAACCCGGGTGGCGTCGGCCCGATGACCCGGGCGCAACTGCTGGTGAACGTGGTGGAGGCGGCCGAGGCGGCGGCCGGCTGAGCGCGGTCGGGGAGAGTGCCGTCATGGAAGAGGGCGACCGCCGCCCCGCCGGCCACGACGAGGGCCCGACCGGTGGCGACGCCGACCGGAGCGACGGGCGCACCGGTGGCGACGAGGGCGCGAGCGTCGACCGGAGCGGTGACACCGGCGGTGCCCGGAACGACGGGGACGACGGGAACGGCGCCAGGGACGGCGGACTGAGCGGACTGAGCGGACTGAAGGGAGACTCCGCGATGGCGGGGCAGGAGGCGGCTCCTCCGAAGAAGGCGTCGCGGCGCTTCCCGGTGCTGACCCGGGACACCGCGCGTCCCGAGGGCGGAGGGCGCGCCATAGGAGGGCACCGCCCGGCGCCCTATCGGCAGTGGCCGCTGCTGGCCGTGTGCCTGGGGGTGCTGGCCGGACTGCTGGTGACCATCGCGGAGTTCCGCGCGGGCTCGCTCGTCATCGGCCTGTCGCTGGTCGGCGGGGCGCTGCTGCGCTGGGGCAAGCCCTCCGTCGGCATGCTGGCGGTGCGCTCGCGCTTCACCGACATGATCACCTACGGCGTGCTGGGCCTCGCCATCGTGCTGCTGGCCTTGATGGCCCAGCCGGAACCATGGCTCTCGCTGCCGTTCCTGGACACCGTCGTGCACTTCACCGTGCGCTGACGGGCGCTCCATCGGGGGTGCGCGGCGCTGCCGCCGCGCCCCCGTGACGGTCCGCCCGCACCCCGTGGGGTGAACCGTCACGTCCTCGTCCGTCGGTCCGGTCGGTTGTTTCGGTCCGTGGGTCTCTCGGCCCTGTCGGCCCGACGGCAGGTGGCTTCCGGCGTTGTCCGTACGGCGTCGGGAGCCCGCTCCCGCAGGCGCCGTCGGACGAGGGCGGCCCACCCGGGGGCCGTGCCCGGACCGTTGGCGTCCGGAACGGCTGGCAGACTAGGGGGCGTTTGCGCGAACGAGCACCTGAGGCCGTGGCGCGACACGGGGGAAGGAATGCTGAGAGCGCACTCGCGGACAAGGGGGAGGCCATGCCTCGTTGGAGGTCGCTACCGGAGGATCTGGATCCGCAGATCCGGGAGTTCGCGAGCCAGTTGCGGCGGCTCGTCGACCGCAGCGGGTTGAGTGTCGCCACCGTCGCCGACCGCACCGGGTACAGCAAGTCGTCGTGGGAGCGCTATCTGAACGGCCGGCTGCTGCCGCCCCGCGGCGCCACCCAGGCCCTCGCGGAGGTGACCGGGACGGATGTGCGGCACCTCGGCACCATGTGGGAGCTGGCCGAACGCGCCTGGAGCCGGAGCGAGATGCGCCGCGACACCACGCTGGAGGCCATCCAGATCGCCCAGGCGCGGGCCGCGTTGGACGAGGCACCGGGGCAGTCGTCCGGGAAGGGGCGCAAACGGCGCAAGGGCAAGGGCCCGGAGCAGGGTGCCGCTCCCGACGCCGACGCCCCCGCCCGCGAGGAACCCGCCGCGGACCGTGGCACCCGCGCGGTGCCGCACCAGGCGACTCCGCAGCACCAGTCCGCCCCGCCGCACCAGGGCTTCGGGCCCGACCGCGGCGTGCCCCCGCAGCGGGGCACTCCGGGCCAGGGGCCGAGCCAGGGGTCGGGGTCGGGTCAGGGCACGGCGCCGGGCCGGGGTGGCACTCCGCAGGACGCTCCCGGCGGCCAGGACGTGGAGACGGCGGTCCTGCGCATGGACGCCATCCGCGCGGGCGACAAGGCGGGCGCCGACAGGACGACCGCGGACCGGCCGGGCCCCGACCGGCCGGGCCCGGACAGCGCGAGTGCCGACGACGCGAGCGCGGACAAGGCAAGCGGGGGCAACGCGAGCACGGACAAGGCGCGAGCGCGGGAGTGGCGCCACCGGTCCGACGCGACCGACTGGGGCACCCCCGCCCCCGCGACCGGCGGGCGGTCCTCCGGCCCGGTCGGCGGCGGCCCGACCGGCGGCCAGGGCGCCGGCGGCGTACCGGGCGGCACCGGACTGCCGTCCGCCGCGGTCGGTGGCGCACCGGGCGACCCCGCACCGTCCGCCGCACGGGGATCCGGGGGCGACCGCGCCGCCCCGGGCGACCGCGCGGCGAAGACGTCGGGCGGACGGCGCAGAATCACCGTGCTGCTCGCGTCCCTGGTGGCGGTCCTCGTCGTCGCCGCGGGCGCCGTGCTCTTCTTCGGCACCGGGGAGGACGGCAAGGAGGAGGCCGCAGCGCCGAAGCCCACCCCCAGCCGGAGTGCGCCGCAGCTGCCCGCCGGGGTGAAGTGCTCGGGCGAGGACTGCTCGGGCAAGGACCCGGAGGCGATGGGCTGCGGCGGCAAGCACGCCGCGACCAGCAGTTCGGCCTGGGTCGGCCGCAGCTTCGTCGAGGTCCGGCACAGCACGGTGTGCAAGGCGTCCTGGGCCCGGATCACCAGTGCGAAGTCCGGGGACGCGCTGCGGATCAGCGGGCCGGGCGGCCAGGCGGAGAGCGACGAGGTGACGAGCACGAACGACGCCTACACCAAGATGGTCTCCGTCGGGTCGCAGGACGAGGCGCGGGCCTGCGCGACGCTGGCGGCGGGCGGCAAGGGCTGCACGGTGCCGGGCAAGAAGGTGCGCTGAGCGGACCCGGGGGTGCGCGGGGCGGGGGGTCGGATAGCCTGGCCGATGGGTCTCTTGACGTAGAGAGACTTCCGGCCACCCGCCAGCCACGTCAGGTACTACGGAGAACGCCATGACCCGCACTCCCGTCAGCCCCGTCACCGTCACCGTCACCGGCGCCGCAGGCCAGATCGGCTACGCGCTGCTGTTCCGGATCGCCTCCGGCCAGTTGCTGGGCCCCGACGTGCCCGTCAAGCTCCGCCTGCTGGAGATCACCCCCGCGCTGAAGGCGGCCGAGGGCACCGCCATGGAGCTGGACGACTGCGCCTTCCCGCTCCTCCAGGGCATCGACATCGCCGACGACCCGAACGTCGCCTTCGACGGTGCCAACGTGGCGCTGCTCGTCGGCGCCCGGCCCCGCACCAAGGGCATGGAGCGCGGCGACCTGCTGGAGGCCAACGGCGGCATCTTCAAGCCGCAGGGCAAGGCCATCAACGACCACGCGGCCGACGACATCAAGGTCCTGGTGGTCGGCAACCCGGCCAACACCAACGCGCTGATCGCCCGCTCGGCGGCGCCGGACGTCCCGGCCGAGCGGTTCACCGCCATGACGCGCCTGGACCACAACCGCGCCCTCACCCAGCTCGCGAAGAAGACCGGTTCCACCGTCGCCGACATCAAGAAGCTGACGATCTGGGGCAACCACTCCGCCACCCAGTACCCGGACATCTTCCACGCGGAGGTCGCCGGCAAGAACGCCGCTCAGCTCGTGGACGACGAGAAGTGGCTGGCCGACGAGTTCATCCCGACCGTCGCCAAGCGCGGCGCGGCCATCATCGAGGCCCGCGGCGCCTCCTCGGCCGCCTCCGCCGCGAACGCCGCCGTCGACCACGTGCACACCTGGGTCAACGGCACCCCCGAGGGTGACTGGACCTCCATGGGCATCCCCTCCGACGGCTCCTACGGCGTGCCGGAGGGCATCATCTCCTCCTTCCCGGTGACCACGAAGGACGGCAAGTACGAGATCGTCCAGGGCCTGGAGATCAACGAGTTCTCCCGCACCCGCATCGACGCCTCGGTCCAGGAGCTGACCGAGGAGCGGGACGCGGTCAGCGGCCTCGGCCTGGTCTGAGCCGACTGCGGCACCGCCGCCCGCGGGCCCGTACGGATCGCCGGATCCGTACGGGCCCGCGGGCTTTTCCGCCACGAGGGCCGGAGCCCGATCCGGCCGGAATCCACGTCGGCCGGAATCCAGGTCGGCTGGAATACCTGTCGGGTAGGAATCCGCGTCGGCTGGAATACCTGTCGGGTAGGAATCCGCGTCGGCCGGAAGCCGAGCCGGCCGGAAGCCGAGCCGGCCGGAAACCGTGCCGATCGGAAACCGTCGGGCGAGGCGCGCCCGGATCCGGTCAGCTCGCCTTGGCCCCGTGCTCCCCCGCCTCGTCCGCGCGGTCCGCCTCAGCGGACTCCTCCTCGGCCTCCTCGGCCTCCTCGGCCATCGCCTCCTCGTAGGCGCGCAGGCTGGTGAGGAGCAAAGCCCGCTCGGCCGGCGAGAGGCCGGTCAGTACCTGGCGCCAGGCGTCGGCGCCGCGGGCCAGCCACCGGGAGATGGTGGGGCGGTGCGCCTCGGTGATGCTCACGATGCGGCGGCGCCGGTCGGTCTCGTCCTCCCGCCGCTCCAGCACGCCCTTCCGGCTCAGCTCGCCCACCAGGAGACTGACGGTGGTCGGGGCGACCTCCAGCCGGGTGGCCAGGTCGTTGACGCTGGCCGGGCCGTCGAAGAGGAGGTACGAGAGCAGGGAAAGGTGCCGCGGGGCCAGCGCGAGGGCCTGCAGCTCCTCCGGTACCGGCAGGCGCTTGAACCGGCTGACGATACGCGGCATCAGCAGGAGCAGCGCGCGTACGGCGTCGTCCTCGGCCAACTCCCCGCCGTGCTCCTCCGTACTCGGTCGTCCCCCTCTGTGACCGTCCATCGACATGCCGGTGGGCCTCCCTGGCTCCGTGAGGAAAGCTGCTTGGCTTTCCGCGGGTTCTCCGTCGCGCTCGCGGCGATCCGGTTCTTCGCCTTGCCGCTCGGATGGCTGCCATGCCGCACTTCGAAGAGGAGTTTCACGGAGAGGCCCCGCCGCGAGACCGGTCAGCGCCTCTCGTACGGCTCCTGCCGGGCCCGCGGTCCCGGGCGGCGGCTCCGGCGCTGCCCTGCCCGGAGGCCCGGCGCGAGAGAGAGCGTCACCGTCAGGGAGAGGGCGGCGACCAGAGTCATGGCGGTCGCGGGGGAGGTGCGTTCCGCGACGGCGCCCGCCAGCGCCGCGCCCACGCCCTGCATGGCCAGCATCCCGGAGGAGTGCAGGCCCAGCGCGTGGCCGCTGAGCTCGTCCGGCGTCCGTTCCATCAGCCGTTCCTGGAGCAGCAGACTGGCACCGAAGCCGAGGGACGCCGGCAGCACCAGCCCGGCCGCCAACGGCAGAGGAGGGTGCAGTACGAACAGCAGATAGGGGGAGGCGAGCAGCGCGAGCATCGGCACCGCCAGTCTTGTCCGCCAGGACCGTGGCAGGCAGCGGCCGACGATCGTGTCCCCGGCCAGCATGCCCACCGCTCCGCAGGCGAACAGCAGCCCGGCCTCCCGCGGCGCGTACGGCACGAAGAGCGACTCGCACCCGACCACCAGGCCGTTGGGCACCCACAACCCGAGGTAGACGACCCGCCGGGCGGGCGAGGACCACAGCAGGGAGTTGGTCCGCCAGGTCTCGGCGGGGGAGGGGCGGCCCGCGGCGCGCGGCGGACGCTGCCCGAAGCCGAGCCGGGCCGTCACCGCCCCCGCCAGGTACAGCGCCGCCCCGACCAGCAGGGTGCCGCGCGCCGAGAGGACCGTGACGAGCAGCCCGCCGAGGGCGTAACCGCCGATCTGCATGACGCCGCTGGACATGTTGAGCACGGAGCGGCCGAGGAGGTAGCCGTCCTTGGGGAGGATCTCGGAGAGCAGCCCGTAGCGCACCCCGCCGCCCAGGGAGGCCAGAATCCCGAGTATCAGCAGCAGGGCGAACGACCCCGCGACGGGCAGCCCCGGCAGGGTCTGCGCGGCGGTACCGAGCGAGAACGCCGCGAGCAGCCCGGTCATCGTGGCGCGGGGCGGCAGCCGGTCGGCGGCCGAGAGCAGGGTCGTCGCGCCGATGAGCTGGGCCAGCGAGGGGCCGAACATCGCCAGCGAGGAGAGCAGCGGGGAGCCGGTGGCGGTGTAGAGCAGGGTCCCCAGGGCCAGGCCGCTCACCGTCTGCCCGGCCACCTGGAAGGTGCCGGCGAGGAAGAGCGGACGGAACTCGGGGGTCCGGAAGAGCTCGCGGTAGGTGCGCATGGCGGGAAGTCTCGGGAGGACCGCGGCTGCCGGTTACTGTTTCGCGGCAGGGCGAAACCTCGAAGCGGACGCATCCTCGGTGCGGGCGGCGAGGGGCGGCCGAGCGGACCGGACCGGAGCGGAGCGGACCGGAGCGGAGCGGAGCGGACCGGCAGGGGGCGGCGGGGACATGGGGTGGTGGCAGGTCAGCGCCGACGCCTTGGCGGGCAGCCGCTTCGTGGTGTCCCCGCTCGCCGAGACGATCGCCGGTCTCAAGGTGCTGGAGCGCGGCAGCGCGGCCCACCCCGGCGAACGCGCCTGGCTCGCCGCCCACCGGCCCGCCTACCGCACCCGCCAGGCCGCCGACCCGGTCACCGAACAGCTCATCCGCGCCGCGCTCGGCCCCACCTGGAACGCGGACTTCCTCACCCCGCCTCCCGACCCCGACGCACACGGCGCCGCTGCCGCGTCCTTCGAGGAGGAACTCGCGTGCATACGCGCGACCCCGCCGGAGGTGGCCCGTGCCGACCTGCTGGTGTCGCTGGGTTCGGGACCGCTGCCCGGCATCCTGCACCGCGACGACCTGCCGCTCCGCACGGCCGACACCCTGGAGTGGGTGTGGCACGAGACGGTGCTGCCGTACTGGCCGCGGCGCCGCCGGATCATCGAGGCCGACGTGGTGGCGCGCACCGCGCAACTCGGCCGGGGCGGCTGGGCCGCGGCGCTCAGCGACATGCGGCCGGGCATGCGCTGGCTCGGGGGCAGCCGCCTCCAGATCAACGCACGGAACTATCCGCCGCGCGAACTGGACGGCGCACGGCTGATGTTCGTCCCCGTCACACCGCACACCGGATGGGTGAGTTGGGAGGCGCTACCCGTCGGCGTGCCGGAGGGCCGGGCCCGTCCGCCCACCGGGGTCCGGCCCCGCTACGCCGTGGTCTACCCCTGCTCCGGAGCGCTCGCCGACGCCGGCCATCCCGCTGTGCCGGAGGCGTTGGGTGCGCTGCTCGGCCCCGCGCGGGCCGCGGTGCTGGTGCTCCTGGACTCCCCGAAGAGCACCTCGCAACTCGTGGCGCTCACCGGGCAGGGGCTGGGCTCGGTCGGCCGCCATCTGCGGGTGTTGCGGGACGCCCGGCTGGTCCAGGGGCGCCGGGCGGGCCGCTCGGTGCTCTACCACCGCACCGCGGCGGGCGAGGGCCTGCTGCGGGCCCAGGAGTGACGGCTCGGCCGCGGCGGCCGCGGCGGCCTGCGCCCGGGGTGTCCGTCGATGACCCGGCAGGTAATCGCGCCGCCACCGCAGGGCGGCGATCCTGGGGGCATGACCGGAACGCAGACAGACCACATGCCCGCGGCGACCGCCCCGAAGAACGCCCCGGACAACCGCCCCGCGACCGGACCGGCGCTCGCGACCGGCCCCGTGACCGGCACGGCGCCCGCAGCGGGGACCGTCACCGGAGTCCCCGCCCCGGACGCGCGGGCCGTCGTCGAGGAGTTCCTCTCCCGCGTCGGTGCGGGGGACCCGGAGCGGATCGCCGAGCTGTTCGCCGAGCAGGTGGACTGGATGATCGCGGACAACCCCGCGGTGCCCTGGGTGCGTCCGCGGCCGACCCGGGCGGACGTGGCCGCGCACTTCCGGGAGCTGGCCGCCGGGGTGGAGCCGACGGCGCCCCGCGGGCGGCCCCTGGAGGCGCTCGTCGTGGAAGGGGACGAGGCGGTCGTGACCGGCAACCTGGCCGGCCGGGTCCGCGCGACGGGCAAGGAGTTCGTCTCGCCCTTCGCGCTGCGGCTGACCGTCGAGCGGGGACTGGTGGTGCGCTACCACCTCTACGAGGACGGGGTGGCGGTCGCGGCAGCCTGCGCTCCGGACGACGAGGACCGGGCGCCCGGCTCGGCATCCGCTTCCCCCTCCGCCACATCCTGACCCCGCGCCGCGTCCCGTCCGCTCCCCGCTTCCTGACCCCGCGCCGCGTCCTGTCCGTTCCCTGCAGTGTCGGAGCCGCTCCCCGCGCCGCCGGGCGCCGGACGCAGCCAGGCCACGGTGACCGCGCCGAGTACCGCGACGACGGCTGCCGCGAGCCGGAACCCGGCGGACATGCCGTCCGTGAGGCCGCCGGTGCGGGAAGCCAGCACGGTGCCCATCGCGGCGACGCCGAGGGCGCTGCCGAACTCCCGTGCCGCGCCGTTGAGTCCGGAGCCGAGCCCCGCGCGTTCCGCGGGCAGCGAGCCGATCACGGCCAGCGAGAGCGACGGCGTCGCAAGCCCCATGCCGACGGCCAGCACCAGGAGGACGGCGGCGTAGGGCGGGTACGGCGTCGCGCCGTCGACGAGGGAGAGCAGGCCGAGCCCGGCGGCCAGGCAGGCCAGTCCGGCCGCCACCGTCGCGCGTGGCCCGATCCGCCGGGTGAGGCGGGGGCTGAGGCGGGAGACCACCAGCATGGCGAGGGCGAGCGGTCCGATCGCGAGCCCGGCGAGGGCGGGGGAGTAGCCCTTGGCGTACTGCAGGTACTGGGCGTTGACGAAGAAGAGGGCGTACATCCCGAAGAAGATGGCCGACACTCCCAGCACGCCGGCCCGCAGCGGACGTGACCGGAAGAGCCGCGGGTCCACCAGCGGGTTCCGGGCCCGCGTCCCGTGTGCCGCCAGAGCGCCCAGCAGCAGGGCGGCCAGCACGAAGGAGCCGAGCACCAGCGTGGAGTCCCACCCGCGGCCGGGGCCCTCGATGAGCGCGGTGAGCAGGGCCAGGGAGCCGAGCACCAGCAGCGCGGTACCCGCCGGATCGGTCGGCCCGGCCGGAGCGGCGGCGAGCCGCGGGGTCAGCCGGGCGGTCAGGGCCAGCAGGAGCAGCGCGGCGGGGGCCGCTACCCAGAACAGCCCCTGCCAGGGCAGGTACTGGAGGACGAGGCCGCCACCGAGGTTGCCCAGCAGCCCGGCGACGCCGGTCGCACCGGTCCATACGGCGACTGCGTGCGCGCGGCGCTCGTGCGGTGCGGTGCGCACGGCGAGGGACAGCGTCGCGGGCATCACCAGTGCCGCGCCCGCACCGGCGAGCCCTCGGGCTGCGACCAGGACGGGCACGTTCGGGGCGAGTGCCGTCAGCAGGCAGCCGGCGGCGAAGAGGCCGAGTCCGGACAGCAAGGCGCCTTTGGGGCCGCGCCGGTCGCCCAGCGCCCCGGCGGGGATGAGCAGTCCGGCGAAGAGCAGCAGGTAGGAGTCGACGATCCACAGCAGTTGTGCGGAGCTGGGGCGCAGGCTGCCGGCGCGCAGGTCGGGCAGTGCCAGGTTGACGGCGGCCACCAGGGCGACGGCGAGCACGACGCACGCCGACATCAGTCCGAGCACGGTGCTGTGGCGCGGGGCGGCCTCGGGCCGCTGGGTGTGTTCAGGCATGGGTGTCCCCGAAGAGGTGTGAGCAGGAAGCAGGAAGCAGGCAGGGAGAAGGAAGAAGAGGAGAAGGAAACCGGACGCCGAGCGCGGATTCGGGCGCCCCGCCGCGCGGCCGCGGCGACTGTCTGCGCCACCGTCCGGTGGGTGCGCTCCGGCGTCACCAGTACGGTAGGCAGCTCATCCGGATTACTTCAATTGCAACGTCTGCAAGGGAAAGTTGCTTCGCATGCAACCCAACTCCCCGCCTCCGCGCGGCTCGGCCTCATCGTTGGACCTCAACCTGCTCACCGCCCTGGACGCGCTGCTCACCGAGGGCAGCGTCACCGGAGCCGCGCGACGCCTGCACCTGTCCACACCCGCCATGAGCCGGACGCTGACCCGCGTGCGGCGGGCGCTGGACGATCCGGTGCTGGTGCGGGCCGGACGGCACATGGTGCCCACGCCGCGCGCGCTCGGGCTGGCCGGGGAGGTGCGGGGGATCGTGGAGCGTGCCGAGGCGGTCCTCACCCCCGGAGCGGAAGGGGACTTCGACCCTGCCGCGTTGGAGCGCACGTTCACACTGCTCGCCGACGACGCGCTGCTGACGCTGGTCGGGATGCGGCTGTTGGAGCGGATGCGCGCGCAGGCGCCCGGCGTCTCGCTGCGGCTCCTGCCGGAGGGGCCCGGGGACTCCACGGCGTTGCGCGAGAACGTCGCCGACCTGGAATTGGGAGTGGTGGACCCGCCGGCGCCGGAGACCAGAGTGGAGCACGTCTTCACCGACACGAACGTCGGCGTCGTCCGCCGGGGGCATCCGCTGCTGGAGGGGGAGGTGACCGCGGAACGGTTCGCCGCTGCGGACCACGTGACGGCCTCACGCCGCGGCAGGTTCCACGGGCCGATCGATGAACTGCTGTCCGCGCGGGGGCTGCGGCGCCGGGTGGTCGCCTCGGTTCCGACGCTGGCCGCCGCCTTGATGGTGGTCGCGCAGACCGATCTGGTGGCCCGGACCGGGCGGCGGCTGGGCGCAGCCCAACTGGACCGGCTCGGACTGGTCGCCTTCGAGATCCCGCTGGAGCTGCCTGCCCTGCCCATCGCGCAGGCATGGCACCCCCGCTACGAGAAGGACCCGGCCCACCGCTGGCTGCGCCGCTGCGTACGGGAGACGGCGCAGGACCTCGACCCCCCGCCGGCCCTGCCGTGAACCCCGCCGCCGACCGGGCCGCCGCCGATCCCGCCGCGGGCCCGGACCCCGCGTCCGGCCTCGCATCCGGCCGGGCGGCCGGGACCGACGCGGGCCCTGCCGCCGGGCCCGGCCGACCCGGAAGGCCCGCCGCCCGGGACTGCGGGGCCCGGCCGAGCGGCAGGCCGGGCTGCCCCACCCCGGAGGCCGGGCTGCCCCACCCCGGAGGCCGGGCTGCCCCACCCCGAGGTCCGACTGCCCGGGCCCCGAGGTCCGACTGCCCGGGCTCCGGGGCTCGGCTGCCCCGACTCCCGGGTCCGACTACACCGACTCCGAGGGCGGCTCGTCCTGGCCGGAGCCGCCGAGGTGCCGGCGGAGCTGCTCGACGGAGACGGTGCGGTCCTCGGGCGGGGTGGCGCGGGAGACGGGCCGGTTGAAGCGGCCCAGGTCGATCTCGTCGTGGTTGCTGCCCGCCTTCCGCTCCAGGCGCAGCGGATAGGGCTTGCCCTCCGTCGAGACGTGCATGGTGACGCGGGCCTGCTGCCGGGCGCGGGTGACGGGGACGGCGTGGTGGCCGTGCACGTCCCCCTTGTGGCCCCGCTTCCAGCGGGGGCCGGAGGAGCCGGTCACTCCGGATGCGGCGCGGAAGGCGTTCAGGTCGCAGGCCGTGGCCAGGCCCCCGCCGCCGAGCTTGTCGCTGCCCTGCGCACTGCCCTTGATGTAGTGCCCCTTGAACTTCTCGGCCGCCTTCGCGCCCTTGTCGGGGCCGAGCTGCGCCCGCCAGAACGCGGCGTCCGGTTTGATCCAGACGGTGCCGCCGCGCTTGATGAGCCGCATGGAGCCCTTGCCCGGGACCCCGACTTCTCCGGAGCAGTTCGCCTTTTCGTCGAGAGTCAGGTCGAGCCGGAGATCCGGTGCTTTCATTCTGAGTCGCATGGAGTGTGCGGAATTCAGCTCGTGCGATGCTTTTTCCGCTATTTCCTCGCCTGACAACTCTTCGATATCCGGCCCATCACGCTGCGTGGCCGTGGGGGTGGCATGGGCCGGGGCCAGGAGCCCGCCGGAGGCCGTCGCCGCAGCGCAAACGGCTACAACCAGTGAGGTTCGGTACTGCTTACGCATTGTTGGCTCCGATCCGCCGGAGGGGAGTCCGGAGGCGACGTGTCGGCGCACCGGGCTGCCAAATACGGACAAAGACGTACTCACCGTACGGTCCGCAGAGGGGTGCCGCACTTCGGCCCGTGATGAAGGCCACTTGGCGACGGTTTCTGGACATGCAACCGGAAGAACGGGGCAGGGTTCCCGATTGCCATCGGCCCCGGGCTGTGGCAAAAGCCCCCAACGGGGGCACCGGGTTCACCCCGGAGAAAGCAGTAAGTAACGGAAGGCAGTACCGAAGGTGTCCGTTCTGGAGAGCATTCATATCGATGGCGTGTGGCGCACGGCCGCAGCCGGCGGCACCCGGGAGGTGCTGGACCCCGCGGACGCCACCACGCTCGCCGTCGTCGCCGAGGGCGACGCATCGGACACCGACGCGGCGGTCGCCGCGGCCCGCCGCGCGTTCGACGAGGGCCCCTGGCCGCACACGCCCACCGCGGAGCGCGCCGCGCTGCTGCGCCGCGTCGCCGACCTCCTCCAGCGGGACCGGGAGGAGATCGCGCTGACCGAGTCCCGCGACACCGGCAAGACCCTCGAAGAGGGCCGGGTGGACGTGGACGACGTCACCAACGCGTTCCGCTACTTCGCCGACCTGGTCATGAACGAGTCCGGCGGCCGGGTCGTGGACGCCGGCAGCCCGGATGTGCACAGCGTGGTCGTGCACGAACCCGTCGGCGTCTGCGCCATGATCACCCCCTGGAACTACCCCCTGCTCCAGGCGAGCTGGAAGGTCGCCCCGGCGCTGGCGGCCGGCGACACCTTCGTCATCAAGCCCAGCGAGGTCACCCCGCTCTCGACCGTCCACCTGGTCAAGCTGGTGATCGAGGCCGGCGCCCCGGCCGGGGTCGCCAACATCGTCACCGGCGCGGGCCTGCCCGTCGGCCAGCGCCTGGCCGAGCACCCGGACGTGGACCTCTTCTCCTTCACCGGCGGACTCGTCAGCGGCACCAAGGCCGGCGCCGCCGCCGTCGCGGGTGCCAAGAAGGTCGCCCTGGAGCTCGGCGGCAAGAACCCCAACGTGGTCTTCGCCGACGCCTGCGCCACCGAGGAGGGCTTCGACACCGCCGTCGACCAGGCCCTGAACGCCGCCTTCATCCACAGCGGCCAGGTCTGCTCCGCCGGTGCGCGGTTGATCATCGAGGAGTCCGTCAAGGACCGCTTCGTCGCCGAGCTCGCCTCCCGCGCGCAGCGCATCAAGCTCGGCCGGGGCACCGAGGAAGGCGTCGAGTGCGGCCCCCTGGTCTCCCGGCAGCAGCTGGAGAAGACCGAGGACTACGTCGCCTCGGCCCTGGCCGAGGGCGCCGAGCTGCGGTGCGGCGGTGAGCGCCCGCAGCCGTCCGAGGTGCGGCCCGAAAGCGGCTATTTCTACGCGCCGACCGTCCTGGACAACTGCCACCGCGGGATGCGGGTCATCCGCGAGGAGACCTTTGGCCCAATCGTGACGGTAGAGAGCTTCAGCACTGAGGACGAAGCTGTAACGCTGGCCAATGACACCGAGTACGGCCTCGCGGGCGCCGTCTTCTCGGGCGACACCGCTCGCGCGCGCAGGGTTGCCGCGCGACTGCGCCACGGCACGGTCTGGATCAACGACTTCCACCCGTACCTGCCGCAGGCCGAGTGGGGAGGCTTCGGCAAGTCCGGCATCGGCCGTGAGCTGGGCCCCCACGGTCTGGCCGAGTACCGCGAGACCAAGCACGTGTACGAGAACCTGCGGCCCGCCCCCGTCCGCTGGTTCGCAGGCTGAGCCGGGCGAAGGAGCCCGGCCACCGGCCCCCTCCCACCGCGCACACCCCGAAACCCGAACAGAGCGCGACGGCGGCTCGACCGGTCGAGCCGCCGCGGCGCACCCGTACCAACCGTCGGCCCCCTCGTCGGAAGTTCTCAAGGAGCAGCACCCCTATGCCCAGCTATGACTATGTGATCGTCGGAGGTGGGACGGCCGGATCGGTGATCGCCTCGCGGCTCGCCGAGGACCCGGACGTCACCGTCGCCCTGATCGAAGGCGGCCCCTCCGACATCGACCGGCCCGAGGTCCTCACCCTCCGCAAGTGGCTGGGCCTGCTGGGCGGGGAGCTGGACTACGAGTACACGACCACCGAGCAGCCCCGCGGCAACTCGCACATCCTGCACAGCCGCGCCAAGGTGCTCGGCGGCTGCTCGTCGCACAACACCCTGATCTCCTTCAAGCCGCTGCCCTCCGACTGGGACGAGTGGGAGGCCGCGGGCGCCACCGGCTGGGGCGCCCAGGCCATGGAGCCCTACTTCGGCAAGCTGCGCAACAACGTGGTGCGGGTCGCCAAGAAGGACCAGAACGAGATCGCGCAGGACTGGATCGACGCCGCGAAGGACGCCCTCGACCTTCCCGAGGTCGTCGGCTTCAACGACCAGCCCTTCGAGGAGGGCGTCGGCTTCTTCGACCTCTCCTACCACCCGGAGGACAACAAGCGCTCCTCCGCCTCCGTCGCCTACCTGCACCCGCACATCGAGGCCGGCGACCGCCCCAACCTGCACATCCTGCTGGAGACGTGGGCGTACAAGCTGGAGATCGGCGGGGCCGACGGCAAGACCGTCAGCGGCGTGCACGTGCGCGGCAAGGACGGGGCGGAGCGGCTGCTGACCGCCGGCCGCGAGGTGCTGGTGTGCGCGGGCGCCGTGGACACGCCGCGGCTGCTGATGCACTCGGGCGTCGGCCGCCGGGAGGACCTCCAGGAGCTGGGCATCCCGGTCGTCCACGACCTGCCGGGCGTCGGCGAGAACCTCATCGACCACCCCGAGTCGGTGATCGTGTGGGAGACCGACGGTCCGATCCCGGACAACTCGGCGATGGACTCCGACGCGGGCCTGTTCGTCAAGCGGGACCCGGAGCACCAGGGCCCCGACCTGATGTTCCACTTCTACCAGATCCCCTTCACCGACAACCCCGAGCGGCTGGGCTACGAACGCCCCGAGCACGGCGTGTCGATGACCCCCAACATCCCCAAGTCGCGCAGCCGCGGCCGGGTCTATCTGACCTCCGCCGACCCCGAGGTCAAGCCCGCGCTCGACTTCAAGTACTTCGAGCCCGACGAGAACGGCTTCGACTACGACGGCCAGACGCTCGTCGACGGCATCAAGCTCGCCCGCAAGGTCGCCCAGGCCGAGCCGTTCGCCAAGTGGCTCAAGCGGGAGGTCTTCCCCGGCCCCGAGGTGACCGACGACGAGGAGATCAGCGAACTGGTGCGCAAGGCCGCGCACACCGTCTACCACCCGGCGGGCACCTGCCGGATGGGCGCGGAGGACGACGCGCTCGCCGTCGTCGACCCCCGGCTGCGCGTCCGCGGCCTGACCGGCATCCGCATCGCGGACGCCTCTGTCTTCCCGACCATGCCCGCCGTCAACCCGATGATCGGGGTGCTGATGCTCGGCGAGAAGGCGGTCGACCTCATCCGTCCCACCCAGACCGACAAACAAGCGACCACGGCACCGGGAGGTGTTGCCTGATGTCCGAGACCGCTGAAGCCACGGCAGCCGGCGAGAACACACACGAGCACGGCGACCAGGCGGGTCCCGCCATCTCCGTCCGCAACCTGTGGAAGGTCTTCGGTCCCAAGGCCGACCGGATCCCCCACGACGCCTCCCACGCCGGACTCTCGCAGAGCGAACTGCGCGAGCAGACCGGCTGCACCGCCGCCGTCCGCGACGTCTCCTTCGACGTGCACCAGGGCGAGGTCTTCGTCGTCATGGGCCTCTCCGGCTCCGGCAAGTCCACCCTGGTGCGCTGCCTGACCCGGCTGATCGAACCCACCGCCGGCTCGCTGGAGTTCAACGGCGAGGACGTCATCGGCATGGGCGCCGAGGCGCTGCGCGAGCTGCGCAGGCATCGCGCCTCCATGGTGTTCCAGAACTTCGGCCTGCTCCCGCACCGCACCGTCGTCGACAACGTCGCCTACGGCCTGGAGATCCAGGGCATGGGCAAGGCCGAACGGCGCGAACGTGCCGCCGAGATGGTCGCCAAGGTCGGCCTGGACGGACTGGGCGAGCGCCGCCCCGGCCAGCTCTCCGGCGGCCAGCAGCAGCGCGTCGGCCTGGCCCGCGCGCTGGCCGTCGACCCCGAGGTGCTGCTCTTCGACGAGCCGTTCAGCGCGCTGGACCCGCTGATCCGCCGCGACATGCAGGAAGAGGTCATCCGGCTGCACCACGAAGAGGGCCGCACGATGGTCTTCATCACCCACGACCTGTCCGAGGCGCTGCGCCTGGGCGACCGCATCGCCCTGATGCGCGACGGCGAGGTCGTCCAGCTCGGCACCCCCGAGGAGATCGTCGCCAACCCGGCCGACGACTACGTCCGCGACTTCGTCCGCGACGTCCCCCGCGAGCAGGTCATCTCGGTGCGCCGCGCGATGCGCCCCGCCGAGGGCGCCGAGGCGAAGACCGGCACCGAGGTCGCCCCCGACACTCTCGTCTCGACCGCGATCGAGACCGTCGCACGCACCGGCGAGCACTGCCGCGTCGTCGAGGACGGCCGGCTGCTCGGCGTCGTCGACCACGCGAGCCTGCTGATCGTCGTCGCCGGGCTCGACAAGGACGCCGACCCCGCGGGCGCCGCACCCGAGGACGGCACGGAACGGGAGGTGGCAGCCGTATGAGCGCCACACGCCACAGCACCGCGGAGGCGGTCCATACCGGCGGGGGGCTGATATGAGTTCCCCGACCCTCACCAAGGACGAGGCCGCGAACCCCACGCCCTCCCCGGAGGAGCCCGCCGAGGCCCCGCAGGAAGCCGCACCGCCCTCGGCGCTCGCCCGCTTCCTCGGCAACCCCAAGACCCTCGCGCTGCTGGTCGCGATCCTGGTCGTCGTGGTCAGCGCACTGGTCACCGGCGCCGGCACCTGGCCGCGCTCGCTGACCGCCGATGTGCAGTCGCCGCTCAACGACCTGGACAACTGGCTCGTCGACAACCGCGACTCGCACTGGATCTTCCTGTACTTCCTGCTGCACATCAGCAACTTCGCGCAGGCCTCCTACGACACGCTGCTCAGCCTGCTGGAGTCGATGAGCTACGTCGGCGTCATCGTCGTCGGCACCCTGATCGCCTGGGCCGCGGGCGGCGCCGACCTCTCCCGCCGCGCGCTGCGCACCGGCGGCACGGCACTCGCGGTCTTCGCGGTGTGCGGAGTGCTGGACGTGTGGGAGCCGACGATGGAGACGCTGGCGCTGATGATCGTCTCGATCATCCTCGCCGCCCTCCTCGGCGCCCTGCTCGGCCTGGCCTCCGGAGTCTCGGACCGCTTCGAGAAGATCCTGCGGCCCGTCTTCGACACCATGCAGGTCATGCCGGCGTTCGCCTACCTGCTGCCGCTGGTGCTGATGTTCGACATCGGCGTCCCGTCCGCGCTCATCGCGACGGTGATCTACGCGGCGCCGCCGATGGCCCGCCTCACCTCGCTCGGCCTGCGCCAGGCCGACCCGACCGCGCTGGAGGCGGCCACCTCGCTGGGCGCCGACGCCCGGCAGCGGCTGCTGACCGCCCGGCTGCCACTGGCCCGCAAGCAGATGATGCTGGGCCTCAACCAGACGATCATGATGTGTCTGTCCATGGTCGTGCTCGCCTCGCTGATCGGCGCCGGCGGCCTGGGCTCCGAGGTCTACGAGGCCCTCGGCGCGCTGAAGAACGGTGACGCGCTGGTCGCCGGTGTCGCCGTCGTGCTGCTGGCCGTCCTGCTGGACCGCACCACGGCCGCGGCCGGCGAGCGGATCGACGACGTCGCCACCACGAGCTTCTCCCGCGCCGCCGCACAGCTGCGGATCGTCGTCTGGGGCGGCATCGCCGCACTCACCGTCCTCTTCGCCGCGATCGGCACCGCCGTCGCCGGAGACGAGTGGCCCGAGAACTGGGTCGTCGACTTCACCAACTCCATCGACACGGCCGTCAACTGGTTCACCGACCACCTGGGCTCCGGCATCCCCCTCCTGGGCGGCACCATCACCTGGGCCGAGGGCTTCACCGAGATCGTCCTCAACCCGCTGCGCAACGGTCTGCAGACCACCCCCTGGTGGGCACTGGCCCTGCTCGTCGCCGTGATCGGCTGGATCGTCGGCACCTGGCGCGCCGCGCTCACCGGCGTGATCTGCCTGGCCCTGGTCGGCTGGATGCGGCTGTGGGACGTGGCCATGGACACCCTCTCGCAGGTGCTCGCGGGCCTTCTGCTCACCGTCGTCGTCGGCGTGCTCGTCGGCGTGCTGTGCGCCCGCGTCGAACGGGTGGACAAGCTCATGCGGCCGGTGCTCGACACCATGCAGACGATGCCGCAGTTCGTGTACCTGATCCCGGTGATCGCGCTGGTCGGCCAGAACCGCACCGGCGGCATCCTCGCCGCGGTCATCTACGCGGCACCCGCGGTCATCCGCATCACCGCACAGGGACTGCGGCACGTCGACCCGGCCGCCATGGAGGCATCGAGCTCGCTCGGCGCCACCGGCATGCAGCAGCTGTTCGGCGTACAGCTGCCGCTGGCCAGGAAATCCATGCTGGTCGCCCTCAACCAGGGCGTCGTGCTGGTGCTGTCGATGGTCGTCGTCGCCGGCCTCATCGGCGGCGGCGCACTCGGCTACATGGTGGTCCGCGGCCTGTCGAAGGGCGACCTCTCGCAGGGCTTCCCCGCCGGCATCGCCATCGTCTGCCTCGGCATCATGCTCGACCGCCTGTCCCAGCCGGCCGCGAAGCGCAACCGCGACTGAGACCTCCGTCCCCCGAGATCCCCCCGACGGGTCCCCCCATCCCGTCCCACAGGAAAGAGAAATTCGCATGAGAATCAAGCGCGTAAGCACCATCGGAGTGGCCGGCGTCGGTCTGCTGGGCGTGCTCGCCCTCACCACCGGCTGCGCCGCCGACACCAAGGCCAGCGGCGGCGGCGACGACAAGGTCGTCCTCGCCGAGCCGTCCTGGGTGGGTGCCACCGCCAACGCGGCCGTCGTCAAGAAGCTCCTCGAGGACGAGCTCGACGTCAAGGTCGAGGCCAAGCAGATGGACGAGCCCGTCGCCTTCGACGCGCTCAACAGCGGCAAGGCCGACGTCATCCTCGAGGACTGGCACGGCGTCCCGAAGAAGCAGAAGAAGTACGTCGAGGAGAAGAAGACCGTCGTCTCCGGCGGCGACCTCGGCGTCGTCGGCCACATCGGCTGGTTCGTGCCGAAGTACTACGCCGACAAGCACCCCGACATCCTCAAGAGCTACAAGAACCTCAACAAGCACTACAAGGACTTCAAGACCTCCGAGAGCGGCGACCTGGGCCACTTCATCGGTGCCGCGCCGTCCTACTCGCAGCACGACAAGGAGCTCATCAAGAACCTCGGGCTCAAGTTCAAGCACATCCCCTCCGGCGCCGAAGCGGCCCAGCTCAAGGAGCTGAAGCGGCTCTACGACGCCAAGAAGCCGTTCCTCACCTACTGGTGGGAGCCGCAGTGGATGAACGAGAAGATCGACCTGGTCGAGGTGCCGCTGCCCAAGTACACCAAGGGCTGCGAGGTTCCCGCATCCGAGGCGAAGTGCGGCTACGAGACCAACCAGCTCGAGAAGTTCATGAACAAGGACTTCGCGAACGGCGACAGCAAGGCCGCCGAGTTCATCAAGAACTTCCACTGGTCCACCAAGGACCAGAACGAGGTCGCCGGAATGATCGCCGGGAAGAAGATGGACCCGGAGGACGCCGCGGCCAAGTGGATCAAGGACAACAAGTCCACGTGGGAGAAGTGGATGCCCAAGAAGTAAGCCTGCGCCGCGGGGCGGCTTTCGCCGCTGCCGCCGCACGCACTACCGGCCCCCGCGACGCTTGTCGTCGCGGGGGCCGGTGCGTTCCCCTTCGCGGGGGGCGTGTTCGCGGGGTCGGTTCCCCCTCCGCGGAGTGCGTTTGCGTTGTGGGGGCACGCCCCCTGGCGTTCCCGGCCCTCCCCTTCGCGGGGGCGCGTTGTGGGGGCACGCCCCCGTTGTTTTTCGGCTGTCGCCGAGAGGTCGTGTCGGGGGGCGCTGCCCCCCAACGGCCCCCCGCCAAGGGGGCTCCGCCC
>NZ_JBIAGB010000013.1:0-213869 GCF_042869575.1 Streptomyces sp. NPDC006925 | reverse complement strand
TCTCAGGCCGGCTACCCGTCGTCGCCTTGGTAGGCCATCACCCCACCAACAAGCTGATAGGCCGCGGGCTCATCCTGCACCGCCGGAGCTTTCCATCACCAGACCATGCGGCCGGTGATCATATCCGGTATTAGACCCCGTTTCCAGGGCTTGTCCCAGAGTGCAGGGCAGATTGCCCACGTGTTACTCACCCGTTCGCCACTAATCCACCACCGAAGCGGCTTCATCGTTCGACTTGCATGTGTTAAGCACGCCGCCAGCGTTCGTCCTGAGCCAGGATCAAACTCTCCGTGAATGCTTCCATCCACAGGAAGAGCGGAACCAGAGGAGGAATAATCCCCCGGTTCACAGCGTCCTCGCTGTTGTGTATTTCAAAGGAACCTCAACCCACCGAAAACTCGGCAGGTCGGGGTATCAACATATCTGGCGTTGACTTTTGGCACGCTGTTGAGTTCTCAAGGAACGGACGCTTCCTTCGAAACCAATCGGTTCTGACGATGCAGTACCGGTTTCTCCGGACGTTTGCCCTTTCGGTGTCTCCAACCTTACCAGAATCTTGATCCTGCTCGTTTCCGAGCCGATTTCGGATTCCTGGCATCGGGATGGTTCCGGGCCGTAGTGCGCCCGGTTTCCCGTTGCGGTGGAGATGTAAACGTACTGGAGCGGGGCGCCTGGAAGCAAATCGAGGCGCCCCGCCCTCCCGTGGGCCTGTGCTGCGGCCCGACGGGGCGTCAGACCTCGACGACGACCGGCAGGATCATCGGACGCCGGCGGTAGGTGTCCGAGACCCACTTGCCGACGGTGCGCCGCACCAGCTGCTGGAGCTGATGGGTCTCCGCCACGCCGTCCTGGGCGGACTTGGCGAGCGCCTCGTCGAGCTTCGGGATGACCGCGGCGAAGTCGGCGTCGTCGATACCGGAGCCGCGGGATTGCAGATGGGGTCCGCCCACGATCTTGCCGGTGGTGCTGTCGACGACGACAAAGATCGAGACGATGCCCTCGTCACCGAGGATGCGCCGGTCCTTGAGGGAGGACTCGGTGACGTCGCCGACGGTGAGGCCGTCGACATAGACGTAGCCGGCCTGCACCTTGCCGCTGATCTTCGCCTTGCCGTCGAGCAGATCGACCACGACGCCGTCCTCGGCGATCACGATGCGGTCGTGGGGCACACCGGTCGCCGCACCCAGCTCCGCGTTGGCACGCAGATGCCGCCACTCGCCGTGCACGGGCATGAGGTTCTTCGGCTGGCAGATGTTGTAGAAGTACAGCAGCTCGCCCGCGGAGGCGTGTCCGGAGACATGCACCTTCGCATTGCCCTTGTGGACGACGTTGGCGCCCCAGCGGGTCAGCCCGTTGATCACTCGGTAGACGGCGTTCTCGTTCCCCGGAATGAGGGACGAGGCCAGGATGACCGTGTCTCCCTGGACGATGCGGATCTGGTGGTCGCGGTTGGCCATCCGGGACAGGGCCGCCATCGGCTCGCCCTGGGATCCGGTGCAGACCAGCACCACCTCGTCGTCCGGCAGGTCGTCGAGGGTCTTGACGTCGACGACGAGACCGGCGGGAACCCGCAGATAGCCCAGGTCCCGGGCGATGCCCATGTTGCGGACCATGGAGCGGCCCACGAAGGCGACCCGGCGGCCGTGCTCGTGCGCGGCGTCCAGGATCTGCTGGATGCGGTGGACGTGGCTGGCGAAGCTGGCCACGATGATCCGCTTCTGGGCGCTGGAGAAGACCTGGCGCAGCACCGAGGAGATGTCGCGCTCCGGCGGCACGAAGCCGGGGACCTCGGCGTTGGTCGAGTCGCTCAGCAGCAGGTCGATGCCCTCTTCACCGAGACGGGCGAAGGCCCGCAGGTCGGTGAGGCGCCCGTCCATCGGCAGCTGGTCCATCTTGAAGTCGCCCGTGTGGACGACCATGCCCGCAGGGGTGCGGATCGCGACGGCCAGCGCGTCGGGGATGGAGTGGTTCACCGGGAGGAACTCGCAGTCGAAGGGGCCGACGCGCTCGCTGTGCCCCTCCTCGACCTCGAGGGTGTAGGGGCGGATCCGGTGCTCCTGGAGCTTGGCCTCGATCAGGGCGAGGGTCAGCTTGGAGCCGATCAGCGGGATGTCCGCCTTCTCCCGCAGGAGGTAGGGGACGCCACCGATGTGGTCCTCGTGGCCGTGGGTGAGGACGATGCCGTCGATGTCGTCGAGCCGGTCCCGCAGGGAGGTGAAATCCGGGAGGATCAGGTCGATGCCCGGCTGCTCCTCCTCCGGGAAGAGGACGCCGCAGTCGACGATCAGGAGCCTGCCGCCGTACTCGAAGACGGTCATGTTGCGGCCGATCTCACCGAGCCCACCCAATGGGGTGACGCGCAGGCCCCCCTTGGGGAGCTTCGGCGGCGGGCCCAGCTCAGGGTGCGGATGACTCAAAAGACTCTCCTTACCACGCGCGCCACGCACCCGCCTGGGTACGTGGCGCGCGATATTCATGATGCGCACGCAGCGGCGCGTGTCGTTCGCGCGTGTCGTGCTTGTTCGGTGAGGCTGCGGCACAGTCCGTCGTGCACGACAGCCGGTGTCCGGCGGTATGCAGTTGTTGAAGTCTGAGATCTACAGATGTACCCCGCCGTGGGCGAGATCGTGCTTGAGCTGCTCCAGCTCCTCCGGGGACAGCTCGACCAGCGGAAGGCGCAGCGGTCCGGCCGGGAGGCCCAGCCGGTCGAGCGCGGCCTTGGTCGTGATCACACCCTGGGTGCGGAACATGCCGGTGAAGACGGGGAGCAGCTTCTGGTGGATCTCGGTGGCCTTGGCGACGTCACCGCTGAGGTGTGCCTCCAGCAGGGCGCGCAGCTCCGGCGTGACGACGTGGCCGACCACGGAGACGAACCCGACGGCGCCCACCGACAGCAGCGGCAGGTTGAGCATGTCGTCCCCGCTGTACCAGGCCAGCCCACTGGTGGCGACGGCCCAGCTCGCGCGGCCGAGGTCACCCTTGGCGTCCTTGTTGGCCACGATGCGGGGGTGCTCGGCGAGCCGGACGATGGTCTCGGTGTTGATCGGCACACCGCTTCGGCCCGGGATGTCGTAGAGCATCACCGGGAGGTCCGTGGCGTCGGCGATCGCCGTGAAGTGCTGGTAGAGACCCTCCTGCGGGGGCTTGCTGTAGTAGGGCGTCACGGCCAGGAGGCCGTGTGCACCTGCCTTCTCGGCAGCGCGGGCCAGCTCGAGGCTGTGCGCCGTGTTGTTGGTGCCGGCTCCGGCGACCACGTGTGCACGCTCTCCCACGGCCTCCACGACCGCCTGGACGAGCTGGGTTTTCTCCGCATCGGTGGTGGTCGGGGACTCTCCGGTGGTGCCGTTCACGACGAGGCCGTCGTTGCCGGCGTCCACCAGGTGGGCGGCGAGCCGCTGCGCGCCGTCGAGGTCGAGCGCGCCGTCCGCGGTGAACGGCGTGACCATCGCGGTCAGGACCCGCCCGAAGGGCGTCTGCGGTGTGGAGGTCGGAGCCATAGGGTCCACGCTACTCGCAGCGCACCCCGCGATGCTCCCTCGGGGCCGTCGATGCGGCGGCGGTGCGCCGGGGAAACGGTGGGGTTCCGGCGCGGGGAGTGTGCGAAGAGGGCCCCGGCACTGCCTGCTCGGGGGTTCAGGCAGTGCCGGGGCCGCACAATCACCCTAGATGAACTTCTTCAAACGTCGCAATACGGACACCTCCCGGACCCCGCCGACCGGCGGTAGGCGGCTCGGGACGAGGCGGCCGGAAGACCCCGAGCGGGCGTGGACGGCGTCAGGGTGCGACTCGGCCGTTGGCGTTGAAGGAGGCGTGCGTCAGCGGCATCAGCTTGGCCCACTGCTGCTCCATCAGCTCGCCCACCATCTCGATCTCGCGCTGCGGGAAGCTGGGCACCTTGGCCTGCTCGTGCTGGGTGCGCAGACCGAGGAAGTGCATCAGCGACCGGGCGTTGCAGGTGGCGTACATCGACGAGTAGAGACCCACCGGCAGCACCGCGCGGGCGACCTCGCGGGCGACACCGGCCGCCAGCATCTCCTCGTAGGTCTCATACGCCTTCCGGTAGACGTCCGCCATGGAACGGCTCGTGAGCTCGTGCTGCTCCTCGGTCCCGGGGACGAACTCGTACTTCCCCGGACGGCCCTGCTGGACGAGCTTGCGGTCGGCGTCGGGGACGTAGAAGACCGGCTGAAGCCGGCGGTAGCGGCCGGATTCCTCGTTGTAGGACCAGCCGACGCGGTGCCGGTGGAACTCCCGGAAGACGAAGAGGGGGGCGCTGATGAAGAACGTCAGGGAGTTGTGCTCGAAAGGACTTCCGTGGCGGTCCCGCATCAGGAAGTTGATCAGCCCCTTGGAGCGCTCCGGGTCCTTGTTCAGCTCGTCCAGGGACAGCTCGCCCGCGGTGGAGACCCGGGCCGCCCAGAGCACATCGGTGTCGGACGCGCTGTGCTTCACCAGCTCGACCGTCATGTCGCTGCGGAAACTGGGGGCGGGCGGGGCGGGGGTTTCGGTCACCGGCTGGTCCTTCCACGTACGTATGCCAGAGCGGGGCCAGCCTAAGGGGAGGGTCCGACAGTCGGGCCATGGCGGATCCGGTAGTCCGTTTTGACTGCTATTAGCAGGACAAACGGCTCTCATGTCGAAGAAACGCGACCCCGGTGACATACCTCGCCGTGCCTGTTGATATTTTTCACATGCGTCCGGCGACGACGGGCACTTCCGAGCCCGCCCGGGCGTTGTCCTCGTAACCGACCAGAACGATCACGCAGGAGCACACCGTCATGTCCCGCCGCGGAGAGTCCGTCCCGTTCGCCTTCATAGCCGAGGCAGACCGGTTCCGCAGCAATGTCACTCCCCCGCCCGCAGCACGGCGCAGCTTCCGGGAGGTAGCCGGCAGCGCCCTGGTGGGGCTGACCGTCGTCGCCGGGCTCGTGGGCTCGGTCCTCCTCGGCCTTCCGGCCCTCAGTGAGGACCAGAGTCCCTCGAACAAGCCTCCGGCTGCGGCCGAGGGCCGCTGACCGCGGTGCGGTCACCTTCGGGAACGCCACCCGGGGGTGACCGCACCGACCAGGTCTCGCTAATGTCACCGCTCATACCGCTGCGGCGAGCAGCCGCTGGACAAGACCCTGTCGTGAGCGAGCGAGGACTGTGCCGTGCCCCTGCCCTTTGTGACAGCCGACCGCGAGGATCACGTACTCGCGGCCCAGTCGGTGACCCTCGCCGAGGCCGACCGCGATCTGTGGCGGCGTCCCTACCGCCCCGGCCCCTGCCGGGTCGGCGGCGGCGCACTGCTGCTGCTGCTCGCCTCCTACGTGCTGTTCTCCGCCCTGATCATCTCGCTGGCCGAGGGGCTGCTGCCCAGCGGCGCGATATGCGCGGGCTGCGGTCTGCTGCTGATCGTCCTCGCCGTGCGGCTGCTGCGCGCGGGCGTGTGGGTGAGCTCCCACGGGCTGCGCCATGTCGGACTGCTGCGGACCACCACGCTGCGCTGGTCGGAGGCGGGCAGGCTGCGCACGGTGCAGCGCCCCGTGCGGTGGCTGGGGATGCCGCGCACGGTGCAGGGCGAGGCCCTGGTGCTGGCCCGCACCCCCTCCTCCCGGTCCGCGGACTCGGCGCAGGCCGACAGGACGCTGCTCACCAGCCGCAACGCCGACTTCGTCACCCGGCCACGTGCCTTCGAGCGGGCCGCCGACGTCATAGAGAGCTGGGCCGCCGAGTCCCGGTAGCGCCCGGGCGGCCCGCAGACGGAGCACCCGGGCGGCCCGCAGGCGGAGCCCGTCAGCCGGAGCCCGTCCTGTCCCGGGGGGCCGCCTCGTGCAGAGCGATCGCGTGCTGCATCGCCTTGCGGGCGCGGGGGGTGTCCCGGGCGTCGTGGTAGGCGACGGCGAGCCGGAACCAGGAGCGCCAGTCGTCCGGCTGCTCCTCCGTCTCGGCCCGGCGCCGGGCGAAGACCTCGTCCGCCGAGGCGCGGTCGATGCGCCCCGAGGGTGTGCGCGCGAGTTCGTCGACCGGGAGTCCGCCCTCGGCCTCCAGCAGCCGCGCCAGCCGTCCGGCACGCCGCGCGAACCGGGTGGTGTGCCACAGGAACCACCCGCCGATGAAGGGCAGCACCAGGACGGCGCCGCCGAAGGCGACGGTGACGACCGTGCCCTGCTGGATCAGCAGCACACCCCGGCTGCCGACCAGGACGAAGTAGACGACCAGGACGGCGGCCAGGAGGAAGTAAGTGATCTTCGCGCGCATGCTGCTGAGCTCCGTCGTCCGGTCAGTCCAGGTCGAGGAAGTGCTCGAGCCCGAAGGTGAGCCCCGGGGAAGCGGGGACCTTGCGGACGCCCAGCAGCACGCCCGGCATGAAGGAGCTGCGGTGCAGGGAGTCGTGTCGGATGGTGAGGGTCTCGGCCTCGTCGCCGAAGAGGACCTCCTGGTGCGCGACCAGACCCCGCAGCCGCACCGCGTGCACGGGCACACCGTCCACGTCGGCGCCGCGTGCTCCCTCCAGTGCGGTGGTGGTGGCGTCGGGCTGCGCGGGAAGCCCGGCGGCGCCGCGGGCCTCGGCGACGAGCTGGGCGGTGCGCACGGCGGTGCCGCTGGGGGCGTCGGCCTTGCCGGGATGGTGCAGCTCGACGACCTCGACGGACTCGAAGAAACGGGCCGCCTGCTGCGCGAAGCGCATCGTCAGCACGGCCCCGATACCGAAGTTCGGGGCGATGAGCACGCCGGTGCCCGGGGCGGCGGCGAGCTGGGTGCGTACGCTCGCCAACCGGTCGTCCGTCCAGCCGGTGGTGCCGACGACGGCGTGGATGCCGTGGGCAAGGCAGAACTCCAGGTTGCCCATGACGGCGTCCGGACGGGTGAGGTCGACTGCGACCTCGGCGCCCGCGTCGGTCAGCGTCCGGAGCGGATCGCCGCTGCCCAGAGCCGCGACCAGCTCCATGTCCTCGGCTCCCTCGACGGCCCGTACGGCCTCGGAGCCCATCCGGCCCTTGGCGCCGAGGACAGCGACCCGCAGCTTGCTCATTGTGCTGGTTCCTTACGTGTGAATGGGACGGTGGGACGGCCTGACCGGCCTCAGGCCACGGCGGACCGGCTCAGGCCACGGCCTCGTGCAGATGCGCTGCCTGGCGGTCGGTGAGCCGCCCGATGGCGGACACCGAGGGGCGGCGGTCCAGAACCTCGCGGGCGACCGCGCGGATGTCGTCGGGAGTGACTGCGGTGATCTTGGCGAGCATCGCGTCGGTGGACATCTGCTCCCCCCAGCACAACTCGCTCTTGCCGGCCCGGTGCATCAGTGCCCCGGTGTCCTCCAGCCCGAGCACCGTGGAGCCGGCGAGCTGCCCGACGGCGCGCCGCACCTCGTCGTCGTCCAGTCCGTGCCGGGCGACGTTCTCCAGCTCCTCGCGGCAGATCTTGAGCACGTCGGGCACCTGGCTGGGACGGCAGCCCACGTAGACCCCGAAGAGGCCGCAGTCGGCGTATCCGGAGGTGTAGGCGTAGGTGCTGTAGGCCAGGCCCCGGCGCTCGCGGATCTCCTGGAAGAGGCGGGAGCTCATACCGCCGCCGAGCGCCGTGCTGAGCACGGCGAGCGGCCAGCGGCGCTCGTCGTGCCGGGAGACTCCGGGCATCCCCAGGACCAGGTGCGCCTGCTCGGTCGGCCGGTCCAGGAAGTCGACCCGGCCGCCGGCGCGCAGGGTGCGGGTGCCCGAGCGGGGTGCGACCGGCTCGGCGTCCTCGGTGCGCCGCAGCGCGCCGGCCCGGTCGAAGGCGTCCCGCACCCGGTTGACGACCTCGGTGTGCGAGAGGTTTCCGGCGGCGGCGACCACCAGCCGGGTGGGGTCGTAGTGCTTCTTGTAGAAGCGGGCCACCTGGTCCCTGGTGAGCGCGTTGACGGTGTCCACGGTGCCCAGCACGGGACGGCCCAGCGGGGTGTCGCCGAACATGGTGTGCGCGAACAGGTCGTGGACGCAGTCACCCGCGTCGTCCTCGGTCATCGCGATCTCTTCGAGGATGACGCCGCGCTCTGCCTCGACCTCCGCCGGGTCGATGACGGAGCCGGTGAGCATGTCGGAGACGACGTCGATGGCCAGCGGCAGGTCCGCGTCCAGGACCCGTGCGTAGTAGCAGGTGAACTCCTTGGTGGTGAACGCGTTCATCTCACCGCCCACCTCGTCGACCGCCGCGGAGATCTCCAGTGCGCTGCGCCGCTCGGTGCCCTTGAAGAGCAGATGCTCCAGGTAGTGGGTGGCGCCGCTCAGCGCGGGGGTCTCGTCGCGGGAGCCGACGTGCGCCCAGATGCCGAAGGTCGCCGAGCGCACCGTCGGCAGCGTTTCGGTGATCACCCGGAGTCCGCCCGGCAGCACGCTCCTGCGGACGGTGCCCGCACCGTTCTGCCCCGGGATCAGGGTCCGGGTGCGGGTCTTGGGACGGGCGACGGCCCGCCCTGCCGAAGCGGCGGGGCGGGCCGTCGTACGGAACGTACGCGTCACTTCGCGGTCTCGTCCTCGGAGTCGGCGGAACCCTCGGACTCGCCGCCCTCCTCCTCGTCCAGGACGGGGATCAGGGACAGCTTGCCGCGCTGGTCGATCTCGGCGATCTCGACCTGGACCTTCTGGCCCACGCCGACGACGTCCTCGACGTTCTCCACCCGCTTGCCGCCGGCCAGCTTGCGGATCTGCGAGATGTGCAGCAGACCGTCCTTGCCGGGCAGCAGCGAGACGAAGGCGCCGAAGGTGGTCGTCTTGACGACGGTGCCCAGGTAGCGCTCGCCGACCTCGGGCATCGTCGGGTTGGCGATGCCGTTGATGGTCGAGCGGGCCGCCTCGGCCGCGGGACCGTCGGCGGCACCGATGTAGATGGTGCCGTCGTCCTCGATGGTGATGTCGGCGCCGGTGTCCTCCTGGATCTGGTTGATCATCTTGCCCTTCGGGCCGATGACCTCACCGATCTTGTCCACCGGGATCTTCACGGTGATGATCCGCGGCGCGTTCGGGGACATCTCGTCCGGAACGTCGATCGCCTCGGTCATCACGTCGAGGATGTGCATCCGCGCGTCGCGGGCCTGCTTGAGCGCCGCGGCCAGCACGGACGCCGGGATGCCGTCCAGCTTGGTGTCGAGCTGGAGGGCGGTCACGAACTGCTTGGTGCCGGCGACCTTGAAGTCCATGTCACCGAAGGCGTCCTCGGCGCCGAGGATGTCGGTGAGGGTGACGTAGTGCGTCTCCCCCTCGACGTCCTGGGAGATCAGGCCCATGGCGATGCCGGCGACCGGGGCCTTGAGCGGCACACCGGCGTTCAGCAGCGACATCGTGGAGGCGCAGACCGAGCCCATGGACGTCGAGCCGTTGGAGCCCAGCGCCTCGGAGACCTGCCGGATCGCGTACGGGAACTCCTCGCGGGTCGGCAGCACCGGCATCAGCGCACGCTCGGCGAGCGCGCCGTGACCGATCTCGCGGCGCTTGGGGGAGCCGACGCGGCCCGTCTCACCCGTGGAGTAGGGCGGGAAGTTGTAGTTGTGCATGTAGCGCTTGCGGGTCACCGGCGAGAGGGTGTCCAGCTGCTGCTCCATACGGAGCATGTTGAGCGTGGTGACGCCCAGGATCTGCGTCTCGCCGCGCTCGAAGAGCGCCGAGCCGTGCACCCGCGGGATGGCCTCGACCTCGGCGGCCAGCGTACGGATGTCCGTGACGCCGCGGCCGTCGATGCGCTTCTTCTCCTTGATGACGCGCTCGCGCACCAGGGTCTTGGTCAGCGACCGGTAGGCCGCGGAGATCTCCTTCTCGCGCCCCTCGAACTGCGGGAGCAGCTTCTCGGCGGCCAGCGCCTTGACGCGGTCCAGCTCGCTCTCGCGCTCCTGCTTGCCCGCGATGGTCAGCGCCTGGGCGAGCTCGTCGCGGACGGCCGTGGTGAGGGCCTCCAGGACGTCGTCCTGGTGGTCCAGGAAGATCGGGAACTCGCCGGTGGGCTTGGCGGCCTTCGCGGCGAGGTCGGCCTGCGCCTTGCACAGCACCTTGATGAACGGCTTCGCGGCCTCCAGACCGGCGGCCACGACCTCCTCGGTCGGCGCCTCGGCGCCACCCTTGACCAGCTCGATGGTCTTCTCGGTGGCCTCGGCCTCGACCATCATCACGGCCACGTCGCCGTCGGGCAGCACCCGGCCCGCGACGACCATGTCGAAGACCGCGTCCTCCAGCTCGGAGTGGGTCGGGAAGGCGACCCACTGGCCGTTGATCAGGGCGACACGGGTGCCGCCGATCGGGCCGGAGAAGGGGAGCCCCGCGAGCTGCGTGGAGCAGGAGGCGGCGTTGATGGCGACCACGTCGTAGAGGTGCTCGGGGTTGAGCGCCATGATCGTCTCGACGATCTGGATCTCGTTGCGCAGGCCCTTCTTGAACGAGGGGCGCAGCGGGCGGTCGATCAGCCGGCAGGTGAGGATCGCGTCCTCGGACGGGCGGCCCTCACGTCGGAAGAAGGAGCCGGGGATCTTGCCGGCCGAGTACATCCGCTCCTCGACGTCGACCGTCAGAGGGAAGAAGTCGAGCTGGTCCTTGGGCTGCTTCGAGGCGGTGGTCGCCGACAGCACCATGGTGTCGTCGTCCAGGTAGGCCACGGCCGAACCGGCGGCCTGCTTGGCCAGCCGCCCGGTCTCGAAACGGATCGTGCGGGTGCCGAAGGAGCCGTTGTCGATGACGGCCTCGGCGTAGTGGGTCTCGTTCTCCACCAGGAATATCTCCTCGTCTGCGTCCACCGCTCGTCCGCGGCGGACTGTGTACTCAGGAGCGCTCCCGGTGCGGGCCGGTCTTCGATCGAAGCTCCCGGCGGTTCCGCGGGTTCGCCGCGGGTCCCGGGGGCCACTACCGAGGACCGGCGTCTCGGGTGCGCTCCTGGTCCATACTGTCAGTGATGTCTGTCCGGCTTCGTCTCGCGTGGACAAGACTACAAAGCTTCCACGCTCCGCGAGAGGCCGTCGTACTGCGATACGGCGAGCTGCCGTACTGCGATACGGCGAAGGGAGCGGCCCCCGGGTCCGGGAACCGCTCCCTTCGTCATGTGCTAGCGGGCGCCCGCCGCGCCGCGGCGGATGCCGAGGCGCTCGACCAGCGCGCGGAAGCGCTGGATGTCCTTCTTGGCCAGGTACTGCAGCAGGCGGCGACGCTGGCCGACCAGCAGCAGCAGACCACGGCGCGAGTGGTGGTCGTGCTTGTGGGTCTTCAGGTGCTCGGTCAGGTCGCTGATGCGACGGGAGAGCAGCGCCACCTGGACCTCGGGGGAGCCGGTGTCACCCTCCTTGGTGGCGAACTCGGAGATGATCTGCTTCTTCGTCGCGGCGTCGAGAGACGACACTCGTACTCCTCAGGGATTCCAGCCGCCGAGCGCCCCTGGTCTGCTTCACAGGGGAGACTTCGATACTCGGGAGGCCGGTACAGGGTACCAGTGGCTAGCTGGTGAGACTGCGGGCCGCCGAGTAGACCTGCATCACGGCCAGGCACAGCGGAATCAGGGTGAGCAGGACGAACGTCTCCAGGATCTCCACGAACCGGCCCCAGAACGGTGTCACACCCTTGCGGGGGACGGCCAGGCCGACGGCGACGGCCAGCACGGCCGCCATGGCGAGCGCGGCGCTCAGCCACACGGTGCGCAGTGCGTCGCCCTCGGCGGGGAAGTCTGCCGCCAGCCCCGCGCCGAGCAGCAGCAGCGCCCCCAGGCCCGCCACCAGCGCGCTGCTGACCTGGGAGGTGTAGCGGAAGAGGCGGGCCCGCAGCAGCATCGCCAGCCCCGTGGCGAGGGCGAGGAGCTGCCCCCAGCCCGAGGCGGAGAAGCTGAGCACGGCAGTGGAGACGACGACCACGGCGGCGCAGCCGCCGACCAGGCCGACCAGCAGCTCGTGGCCGCGCCGCGCCTGTGCCGCGATCCGCTCGCCGTCGATCGGGCCCTGGGTCTCGGGGGCCGCGTCCGGGTCGGCGTCGTAGTCGCTCATCCGGGTGCGGGTGGCCTCGAAGCCGATGGGCAGCCGGGCGAAACGGGTCGAGAGGCTCGGCAGGAAGGCGAGGACGCCGACGGCGACGGGCGCGCAGACGGCGGCCGTCTCCGTCGGGGGCAGATCGGCGACGATCGCGATGAAGGTGATCAGGGTGCCGAGGGTCGCGGTGAACGCGGCGGCGACGAACGGGCCGTCCCCGTCGGGGGTGAGCGCGATCAGCAGGGTGGCGGCCAGCAGGACGCTCACACAGCCGAGGAGGAACTGCAGCTTGCCGATACCGAGCCCGTCCTCCAGGGGCAGCAGGCCGCTGCCCGCCACCATGAGGTGCGGCATGGCCGTCAGTCCCAGGGTGATCGAGGTGGGCCGGTCCTCGTAGACGCGGGCGCGCACCGCGGACAGCGCCACCAGCAGCACCCCGGTGACGGCGGCCAGGACGCCGGCCAGCCCGTGCATGTCGTGGCCGGCCGGGTCGGAGAACCACAGCACGACCGCCGTCAGCGACAGCAGCACCCCGGCGCCGATCAGTCCGGCGGCGCGCATCATGTCGTCGCCCCACAGCCGCCGGTCGCGGGTGACGGCCGAGGCGACGGCGTCGGAGACGTCGTCGAAGACGGCGGGCGGCAGCGACTCCGCGAACGGGCGCAGGCTCAGCACCTCGCCGTCCAGAATGCGCTGGGCGGCGAACGACCGGGAGCTGTCCAGGACCGTGCCGTCGCGGCGCACCAGGTGGTAGCCGACGGGTGCGCCCTCGGTGGGACTCTGGCCGGAGAGCCGCAGGATCTCGGGGTAGAGGTCGGCGACCGGGATGTCCTCGGGCAGTGCGACGTCGATCCGGCTGTCGGGGGCGACGATGGTCACCCGGCTGAAACCGGTGTCCAGTGCCGATCCGGCCGCCCGGCCGGACGCACCGGCCGCACCTCGGGCGCCGCCGGAGCCCGGCTGCCCGCCGGATCCGGTGGCCGCGGCGGAAGCCGTCGTACTCACCTGTGTGTCCCCCTCGAAGATCCTGCTGAGCACCTGCTCGACAATGGGCTGTGCAACCGTCCGCCGGGCGTCGGCCGCACCATCCGCCGACGTGCCGTCACGGCCACCGCGGCAGCGCGCGACACCCTACCGCTCCCGGTCAACTCACTGTGCCACTAGGATCGCCAGCCGCGGAGGGGGACCGTCAGGAGCGAACGTCACCACGGGGTGCCGGCACCGCACCGCCCCTTCCGTGCCAGGGACGCAGGAAACCCAAGGAAACACAAGGGAACGCAAGGGAAATTGGTGCGCGAGTGACCCAGATCGTCGTCAAGCGACCGCCTCGGGCGTTGCCTCCCGATGTGCCCGCCGAGGAGCTGCAGCTGCAGCCGCCGCCCGAACTGCCCAAGAGCAAGCAGGAGGGCATGTGGATGCAGCTCCTGCCCATGCTCGGCATGGGCGGATCCAGCGTGTACTTCCTCATGCCCGGCATGAACTCCCACCCGATGATGAAGATCATGGGCGTCATGATGCTGTTCTCGACGCTCACCATGGTCATCGCCATGGTCGTCCGGATGCGCCGGGGCACGCAGGGCGAGATGGCGCAGTCGCGCCGCGACTACCTCAAGTACCTGGCACAGACGCGGCGTACGGTGCGCAGGACGGCGGTCAAGCAACGGGATGCCCAGTTCTATCTGCACCCCGCACCGGACCAGTTGTGGTCCCTGGTGGCCGAGGGCAGCCGGGTGTGGGAGCGGCGGCCCTCGGATCTGGACTTCGGCCAGGTCCGGATCGGCCTGGGCGTGCAGCAACTGGCCACACCGCTGGTCAGTCCGGAAACGGCACCGGTGGACGAGTTGGAGCCGTTGACGGCCGGTGCCATGCACCAGTTCATCAACACCCACGCCACCCTCGACGGACTGCCCATGGCCATCTCGCTGCGGGCCTTCTACCACATGACCGTCAGCGGCGACCCCGATGCCGTGTACGCCTCGGCCCGCGCACTGCTCTGCTCGCTGTGCGCGATGCACTCCCCCGAGGACCTGGTGGTCGCGGTCGCGTCGGGCCGCGAGTCCTACGCCGCCTGGGACTGGGCGAAGTGGCTGCCCCACGCCCAGGCCAGGGGCGAGACCGACGGCGCGGGCTCGCGGCGGCTGATCGTGGGCGACACCCTCGAACTGGAGGAACTCCTGGCCGCCCGGCTGGAGGGACGCCCCCGGTTCAACGGCGCGGCCGAACCGGCACCGGACCAGCCCCACCTCGTCGTCGTACTGGACGGCACCTCGGTACTGCCCAACTCGCTGCTGTCCGCGCCCGAGGGTCTGCAGGGCGTCACCATCGTCGAGATCGTCCCCGGCGACATCGACGTGGCCCGCGGCAGCCTGTCCGTGGTGGTCGGCCCGCGCAGCCTGCGCCTGGAGTCGGGGCACGGCCTGGTCTACGAGGGGACGCCGGACGCCCTCTCCTACCCGGCCGCCGAGGCCGTGGCCCGGCAGCTCGCCCCGCTGCGGGTGGGCTCGGGCGACGACGGGGACGAGCCCCTGCTGGCCAAGCTGGAGTTCACCGACCTGCTCAACCTGGGAGACGCCGCCTCCGTCGACGTCTCCCGCACCTGGCGGCCCCGCTCGCAGGCCGAACGGCTGCGGGTGCCCATCGGCGTGGGCGAGGACGGCCAGCCGGTGATGCTCGACCTGAAGGAAGCGGCACAGGACGGTATGGGCCCGCACGGGCTGTGCGTGGGCGCGACCGGTTCCGGCAAGTCGGAACTGCTGCGCACCCTGGTGCTCGGACTGGCTGTCACACACTCCTCCGAGACCCTCAACTTCGTCCTCGCGGACTTCAAGGGCGGCGCCACCTTCGCCGGAATGGCGCACATGCCGCACGTCGCCGCCGTGATCACCAACCTCGCCGACGACCTGACCCTCGTCGACCGGATGGGCGACTCCATCCGCGGCGAACTCAACCGGCGCCAGGAGATGCTGCGCGACGCGGGGAACTACGCGAACATCCACGACTACGAGAAGGCCCGCGCGGCCGGCGCCCCGCTCTCCCCCATCCCCTCGCTGGTGCTGGTCATCGACGAGTTCAGCGAACTGCTCACCGCGAAGCCGGACTTCATCGACATGTTCATCCAGATCGGCCGGATCGGCCGATCGCTGGGCGTGCACCTGCTGCTGGCCTCACAGCGCCTGGAGGAAGGCCGACTGCGGGGACTGGAGACCTACCTCTCCTACCGGATCGGGCTGCGGACCTTCTCCTCCGGCGAGTCCCGCGCCGCGCTCGGCGTCCCCGACGCCTACCACCTCCCCTCGGTGCCCGGCTCGGGTTATCTGAAGTTCGGCACCGACGAGATGACCCGCTTCAAGGCGGCCTACGTCTCCGGCGTCCACCGCACCGGAGGCGACGACCTTCCCGCCGGCCCGCTGGCCCCGAACCGGCGGCCCGTCCTGTTCACCGCGGCCGAGGTCGCCGTGCAGCGCCCCGATCCGGACACCGTGCCGGTACCCGCGCAGCCCGCCCCCGCCGCGGCGGACGACGACGCGCTGGCCGACACCGTGCTGGACGTGGTCGTACGGCGCCTGGAAGGCCAGGGCACCCCGGCCCACCAGGTGTGGCTGCCCCCGCTGGACAGCGCCTCGCCGCTGGACGAACTGCTGCCGCCGCTCGCCCCGGTGGAGGGGCGCGGACTGGCCGCCACCGACTATCCGCGGCAGGGCCAGCTCGTGGTACCGGTCGGCCTGGTCGACAAACCGTTCGAGCAGCGCCGCGACCCGCTGTATCTGGACTTCTCCGGAGCCGCCGGTCACATGCTGGTCGTGGGCGGCCCCCAGTCGGGCAAGTCCACCCTGATGCGGACCCTGATCTCGTCGTTCGCCCTCACCCACACCCCCGCCGAAGTGCAGTTCTACGGGCTCGACTTCGGTGGCGGCGGCATGTCGTCCGTCTCCGGCCTTCCGCACGTGGGCGGTACGGCCTCCCGCCTCGACCCCGAACGGGTACGCCGCACGGTCGCCGAGGTGTACGGCATCCTCAACCGCCGCGAGGAGTACTTCCGGGCGAACAACATCGACTCCATCTCGACCTACCGCAGGCGCCGGGCACGCGGCCAGATCACCGACCAGCCCTGGGGCGACGTCTTCCTGGTCATCGACGGCTGGGGCAACTTCCGCAACGACTACGAGGGCCTCACCGAGGTCGTCAACGACATCGCGGGCCGCGGCCTCGGCTACGGCGTCCACCTCGTCATCACCGCCTCCCGCAACATGGAGGTACGCGCAGCCCTCAAGGACCTCCTGATGAACCGGCTGGAGCTGCGGCTCGGCGACACCATGGACTCCGAGTTCAACCGCAAGGTCGCCGCCAACGTCCCGCCCGGAGTCCCGGGCCGCGGCCAGACCATGGACGCGCTGCACTTCATGGCGGGCGTCCCCCGCATGGACGGCGTCGGCTCCGACGAAGAGCTCGCCGACGCCAGCGCCGAGATGTGCACCACGGTCGCCTCCCAGTGGCCGGGCGAGCCCGCACCGCAGGTACGGCTGCTCCCCCGGGAACTGCCGGCCGCCCGGCTGCCCGGCGGCGGGGAGCACCCCGAACGCGGGGTCGCCTTCGCCATCGACGAGAACAACCTGGAACCGGTCTTCGTCGACTTCGACACCGACCCCTTCTTCCTCGTCTTCGGCGAGAGCGAGTCCGGCAAGACGGCACTGCTGCGGCTGCTCATCAAGCAGATCAGCGAGCGGTACTCCGGCGACGAGGCGAAGATCGTCGTGGGCGACTACCGGCGGGCACTGCTCGGCGCCATCCCGGACAGCCATCTGCTGGAGTATGCGCCGATGTCCAACACGATGGAGACGCACATGAACGCGCTCCGCGACCTGATGGACCGGCGCGCGCCCTCCTCGGACGTCACCCCGCAGCAGTTGCGCGACCGGAGCTGGTGGACCGGCCCGCAGATCTTCATCGTGGTCGACGACTACGAACTGGTCGCCACCTCCAGCGGCAACCCGCTGACCGTCCTCACCGAGCACCTGCCCTTCTCCCGGGACGTCGGCGTCCGGTTCATCATCGCCCGCAACGCCGCAGGTGCCTCCCGGTCGATGTTCGAGTCGTTCATGACCCGCATCAAGGAGCTGGGCGCCCAGGGCGTCCTGCTCTCCGGCGATCCGAGCGAGGGCGACCTCCTGGGCAATGTCCGCCCCCGCCCGATGCCCCCCGGCCGCGGCTTCTTCGTCTCCCGCAAGCGGGGCACACCGCTGGTGCAGCTGGGCTGGCTGCCGGACGAGACGTGAGCGTCCCCGCCTGCGAGAAGGGGCTGAGGGACTGAGGCGCTGAGGCGCTGAGGCGCTGAGGCGCTGAGGCGCTGAGGCGCTGAGGCGCTGAGGCGCTGAGGCGCTGAGGCGCTGAGGCGCTGAGGCGCTGGCGGGAAAGCGCTGTTGGCGGGCTCCGGCACACGTACGCTGGAGCCCGCACGCACGCCCCGAAGGGAGAGCCACAGGTGGGGACTCAGCAGGAGAAGGACGAGCTGTACGCGATGGACATCTCCGACGCGGTCTGGGAGAGCGCCCCGGGCAGTCCGGAGGAGGAACGCGTGGAGATCGCCCACCTGGCCGGCGGCGCCGTCGCCATGCGCAACTCGAAAGAGCCGGACGTGGTGCTGCGCTACACGGCCGCCGAGTGGGAGGCGTTCGTGCTGGGCGCGCGGGACGGGGAGTTCGATCTGGAGCCGGGTGCGCGCGAGGGCGGGGGGACGACGGGGGCTTAACGGCTAAGGCTCGCCGGACTCGCCGTCCGCGTCAGGCGACGCGTCAGAAGGCAGGCACGGCGGTCGTCTCCGGTCTCTCTCGCAGATACGAGGGAAAAGGTGACCCGCTGAAGGCGAGCACAATGTTCACCGGGTTGACATGACGATGCAGAAGGTGGGCGCCTCCCGCACGCGCCCACCTTCTGTTCGTTCGGGCCGGGATTCGCTGAGACAGTTACCCGCGGCTGTTGAACTGGTCGAACATCGCCGCTCCGCGCTTGTCACCTGCGAGGTATGTGCCGCTGGCCTGCCGGACTTCAGCAGCAATCGCCAGGAGGCGGTTCTGGATGTCGTCGGCCTTCTGGTCCCAGCCGTGCTGGGCCTGCTGGTAGGCCCGCTGTCCCTCGCCTTCCCAGATCTCGGAGACGGAGCGAACCTTCTGCTGCACCCGTTCCATGTCGGCGCGAAGCTGCTTCGCTTCCTTCATGATGGCGTCGGCGGCAGCGTCCAGACTGCTGTATGTGACCTTGAGGTGATCGCCGTTGTTGTACCCCATGTGATTCCCCTACATCTCGGCTCGCGGCTGAAAGGAGCGCGGTCGTGCTGCCGCGCTGCGCTACTTGTGTTACACGGGCTCGCTTCTGAACGGTCTGCGCGGCGTGACCGTCACATCTGGCTGAGCTTGGAGGAGTAGGCCCCGGCCAGTGAACCCTGCGTGGTGTCGGGCCCGGTCGCCGAGAAGTGCTGAGGGTTCTCACCGCTCCCGAGCTTGTTCATGCTCTGGACGATGTCGTCCTCGTTCGAGTCCTTGATGCCGAGGTTCCCGTGGATCGACCCGACGAAGCCTTCCATGATCCTGCGCTGGACCCGGAGGTCGTCGTTCATTCCCCGCTGCACCCGGTCGAAGGCTCCCTTGGCGACACCCTGCCAAGCGCCCTCGAGATTGTCGATGAGCTGGTTCAGGCGCGTGACTCGCCCGGAGATGGCCCCCATCATTTCTTCCAGCTCATTGGCCAGCGACTTGAGAGTCTTGTCATCTACATTCTGCTTGTCACCCATTGCGCCTCCCTACGGATCGTTGCGCCTTCGGCGCATCGGTTGAACGGTGATGTGGTGGTTGGTCATGGTCGGTCATCCGCGACGAGCTCGCCTGATCGCGAAAGCAGCCCCCCAGCCGATGACAAGCACCGCTGCGCCGGCCCCAACTGCCCACCAGAGCTGCGCGTTGCCACTGTCTTCGCGCTCTGAGTCTGCCACCTCGACCTTGTCGGGGGCAGCCCCTTTGTCCGAGTCTTCCTTGCCGGGGCCCTTGGCGTCCGAGTTCTGGCCGGACTCCTTCGGCTTCGTGTGCAGCGTCCGCTCCCAGGTGAGCGGGCTGATATCCGGGTCGCCGGGATCGCCTTTGCCCTCAAGGAGGTTCATGCGAGGGCGAACCTCTCCAAAGCCCAGATACTTGCTGGGCTCATCACCTTTCAGGCCAGCGGTTTTGATCATGACCCGGAGTACCTGATTCGACGTCCAGTCCGGATGATGGGACCAGATCAGGGCCGCGGAGGCCGAGACAATCGCGGTGGCAGAACTGGTGCCCCCTCCAGGGCAGTAGCTCAGCTTCTTGCCGTCACACCATTCGGGAAGACCTTCACTCGCCCCGGCTAGGATCGTGTGCCCACCATAGTTGGAATAGTCGGCAACCTTACCCGCCTTGTTGGTCGCCGCCACGGCTGCTACGTCTCGATACTCCGCAGGCCAGTTCTCCTCATTGCCTTTCTGGGCGTCATTCCCGGTACTCGCGAACAGAAGCTTACCCTTCTTAGCCGCATACTCCACCGCTTCCTGAATGGAAGGATGAGGAGCTCTCCCCCCAAGAGACATATTGATGATGCGGGCGTCGCTGTCGGCCGCCGCCCTGATGGCTTCCCCGAGGTGCTCTTTCTTTTTGTCAGCACCCTTCATGCCATTGAGGTTGGTGCGGATCGGAATGATCTTCGCGCCCGGTGCAAGCCCTTTCAGGGTTCCGCCCTTCCCGGAGCCTGCGATGAGTTCGGCCATGGTCGTACCGTGGCCCACGTCATCCCGTGTTTCGTCACCGGGAGCGCCGGAGACATCTCTGCCTGGAAGTACTCGGCCTTGGAGGGACTCAGTGGTCGGATCGACGCCGGTGTCGATGACGGCCACCTTGATCCCTTCACCGGTACTGACCTTCCATATCTTCTCGGCCTGCATCGCCTTGAGATGCCACTCCTGGGCCTGGACGTCCTCCGCGCCCGCATTCGTGGCGAGTCCGACGAAACAGGCCGTCCACGCCCCGACTGCGGCGACTCCGGCAAGGATGCGGCGCCTTTTTCGATGCTCTCGTGTTCCTGCTGCCATGAACGCTCTCACCGGGTCACTCGATTACCGGCGGCACGCTGCCACGCCGCTCGGTCGGCCTCTGCGGTTCCTCTCCCGTAGACGTGTCCGAGCGCCCTTTTTCCCGACGCCGTTCCTTCTCCGACGACGGCCGCCCGGCCCCCATCACCAGACCAGCGCCTCCGGGCATGGCAACCCGCGCGTCCAGCGGCTGTCCGGACTCGTCGCCGCGAGGTTCCCCCACGACGCCCTCACGACCGGTCGCCTTCTTCTTGCCGGACCCACTCCGCCCACCGCTCGCGCCGGAGGCTCCGCCCGAGCCCACAGCATTGACGGGCGGGGTCACTCCCATGGGCCGCCGTGCGGCCGCCGCACCCTGCCCGTCGATGACCGTTCCACGCTGCCTCGACGAGCTTGCGGGAGTCTCACGGGTACCGGAGCGGCTCGGTGTACCGCCCACAACCCCGCCACGCTGCGATGCGCGAGCAGAGCCGGAGTCCGTTCCACGACCACCCGCGTTCGGGCCCGTCGTGCCCGGCGGAACCCCCATCGGTCCGGGACGTCCGGGCGCCCGGGGTCCCGTTCGACCGGCGTCCCGATTTGTGGGTGCTGAAGTGCCCGGGCTCACAGGCCCCGGCCGTATCGGAGCCTGACGTCCAGGACCGGTGGGACCCGTCTGCCCGGTCCGCCCAGCGTTGGTCGGCGGCATGTAGGGCCGTTGGGGCCCAGACGTACCGGGGCCCATTCGGCCAGGGGGCTGAGGTGTAACCCGGCCGATCGGCGGAACCATCCGCCCTACAGGCGGCGGGCTACCTGGCGGAACGACAACAGGGCCGGGGCTCGGAGGCCCACCGGACGGCATGCCGGGCTGGCCAGTTGTCGGAGGGAACTGGGGCGGAGCGCCGGGCTCCATCGGCTTCACGACGGGCCCGGGAGGAGCGCTGTCGATATCCGTAGCCACAGACATCTCCGGGCGCATCGGCTCTTCGAGACGGTGGTGGGGAGCAAGGGGGTCGGTCCTGCTGATTCCCTCCTCACCATGAGGCACATAAGCCGCGGCCGCGTGATCCGTCGTTTCTGGAGAGTTTCCGGCAGCATAGGGCGCCGCTGCTGCTACCGGTCCCTGACCGCCTCCCCCGCCAGGACCGCCCGTGTGGTCTGGATCAAAGCCCGGAGACACCGGCGGCACTCCCACATGCGGCATCACCCCGAACGTTGGCTTGCTCTTTTCCGCAGCCTTGATGTTCGTGAGCGCCACCGTGTAATACGAACTCAGCTTGTCCGCCAACTGGATGGCCTCTTGGCGGTTCTTCTCCCGCTCGCGCAGCTCAGGCGTGGATTTGCCGGTGATCTTGGGAGGGACGTAGGGCCCGAAGATCTTGTCCTCCTTCGGGTCCCGGTCCGGCATCGACGACTGGACCATGGACAGACCGAAGCCGGCCGCCTTGAGCTGCGTACCGGCAGCACCCGCGTATTCGCTGAGCTTGAGGGTGTCCCGGTGAAGGCCCGTGGCCCACTTGGAGAAGTGTTCCTTCGCCTCCCCCTTCCACCCGGAATCCGCCCCGTCGAAGTAGGTCTTCAGCTCCTCCGCGGCCTTCCTGATGGCGCGGGCAGCGTCCCAGAGAGCGTCCCCGACGTTCTCCAGTTCCTCCGGGACGGCGTCCTGGACGAGGTCCACGATCTGGTTGAGGCGGTAGGGCTCGAAGTCCGTGCCACCCGAGCCGGCCGGTGGGGCCAAGGGTCCGGCGCCAGGAGCACGGAAGAGCTCAGGCTTCCGCGTGGTCGGCGGGTTGAGAAAAGGGCTGAATTCCGCCGGGAGTGTAGGGTCCTCCGGCATCTCATCAGCGGTGTACCCCTTCCCTGTGAATGGGTCAACCGATTCGTTGTTCCCCTTGCCGCCCATGCATCCTCCTGTTCCCGGGCGTAAGCCTGCCGATCACCGTTCGGCGTCGTCGGCGTCTCCTTCGAACTTCTTGTCCGCAGGCGCCTTGCCGCCCTTGTCCTGCCCTTCTTCGCCCCGGCCCCCCTCGCCGTCCGGATGCTTCAACTTCTCCTCCGCGGCCTGCGCCCTAGCCTGGATCTGCCAGAAGCGACGCTTCTCGTCCTCGTCCAGGGTGTCGAAGCCTTGATCGACGCCCTTGATGGCGATACCCGTCGCGTCGATCTGGTCCCGGAGGGTGGAGGAGAGGAGCGTGAGGGTGTCGTGTACCTCTCCGTATTTGGCGAAGAGGTCGTCCGCTTCCACGTAGCGGATGCTCTCCCCGCTGAGTGACTTCCGGGTGACGCGCCTACTGGAGACTTTGTGCTTCGCGGCGGGTGAGGTGTCCAGCTCCGCGATGACACCATCGATCCGCTTCTTCAGCTTCTTCAGCGCTTCAGCACGTCGTTCCAGTTCCCCTTCCCCGCTCGAGGAGGACGACGCCTTCTTCGGCGGCAGCACCGGCGGCGGCCTCTCCCTGCCGTCCGGACCCAACTCCCCCATGGCTCCCCCCTTCTGCCAGGTCCTCTGCGCGTTCTCCGGCGGTTCCGGCGCTCGGCGGTTCCGCGGAAACAGCGCTCACATCACTGTAGTAGCGAGTCCAGCACGTTCCAACTGCAAACAGGGTGCCAGCAGTTGGTGTAGCAGGACCGTAACGTGTGACACGCAAGCGGCACACTGCTCACATTCTCTCAACCCCCTCCGACAGCGACGGGCCGGGCGGTCGCCCGGTGGCTGCGCCCGCTGTCAGCCGCCCGCCGAGGCGCCCTTGCGGCGCCGGTCGCGGAGGACGACCGAAGTGCCGGCGACCACCGCGACGAGGGTGCCGCCGCCGACAAGGACGTAGGTTCCCAGCCTCTCGTTCCGTTCCTGCTCGGTTTCCCCGAGCTGGAGCTTGGCGGGTGTCGGCTTCTTGCCCGTTGCGACGCCCTCTTCGGCCTCGGGGCGTTCGAGGCGCTTGCTGTCCTCGGTCAGGGCGGCCACCGGGTCGACGACTCCCCAGCCGACGAGGCGGTCGTGGCCCGGGATGGAGCGCTCCGCGGTCTGCTCGATCTGCGCGACGATGTTCTGCTGGGACCACTTGTCGGCGCCCTTGTCGTGCTTCGCGCGCAGCAGTGCGGCGACGCCGGCCACATAGGGCGCGGAGAAGCTGGTGCCGTTGTCGACGCAGTGGCCGCCCTTGGGGACGGTCGAGACCATGTCAACGCCGGGGGCCGCCACGTCCACGAAGTCGCCGGCCTGCGAGAAGGGTGCGCGCTCGTTGTTGCGGTCCGAGGAGGCGACAGCGAGGACGCCGGGGTAGGAGGCCGGGTAGGTGGCCTTGTTCTTGCCGCCCAGTCCATCGTTGCCCGCGGAGGCCACGACGACGATGTCCGCGCGGACGGCGCGCTGGACGGCGCGCTCGAGTGAGGAGTCCGGCTTCAGGGCCTCGGCGGTGTCCTGGGAGATGTTGATGACGTCGGCACCGGCCTTCACGGCGTAGTCGATCGAGTCGGCGAGGGAGAGGGCGGTGCCGCTGCCGTTGGCGTCGTTCTGCTTGATCGGGATGATCGTCGCCTTGGGCGCGAGGCCGACGAAGCCGGTGTCGTCGGCCGGGCGCGCGGCGATGATGCCCGCCACCTTGGTGCCGTGGCCGACCTCGTCCGAGGTCCCGTTGGCCTTGCCGCGTGGGGTGGCGCGTCCGGTCTGCTTGTCCTTCTTCGGCTTCTTGGGCAGCAGGTTCTTCCCCGCGTCGGCATCGACGGCATCCGTGAGCTGCTCGTTCTCGATGTCGACGCCCGTGTCGATGACCGCGACCCGGACACCGGCGCCCTTGTCGGTGTCCCGCCACAGCTCGTTGAGGAGGACCCGCTGCAGCGACCAGGGACGGCCCTTGAACGGCTTCGCGGGGAAGGTGCACTGAGTGCTGACGTCCGCCGCGGCGGGAGGCGCGGCGGTGATCACCAGTGTGGAGGCCGTGACCGCCGTGGCAGCCGCTGTCGCCGCCGCTCGGCGCAGGGCACGCCGGGTGCGCTGCCGCAGCAGGGGCGGGCGGACACCGCGCCGGGCGTCCGGGGCCGGGGGTGTCGTCTCGCTGCTGTGCATCGTCCTCGTCACCCCGCTCAGGAGCCCTGCGGCTGTTGTGCGTCACCTGTGGACAGGCGCGGGCCCATGGGCAGGAAGGCGGCCCATTCGGCGGGCACGGGCGCGGGCTTGACCTTCTCGTACCCGAGCCTGCGCTGCGCGTTCTGGCTCTCTGCCTGCTGCTTCTGCTGCTTGGACTTCCTGCTGTCCTCGCCGATGCCCGAGTCGCCCTGCTCGCTGTCGGTGTTGCTCTGCATCGCATAGCGCAGCCCGGTGTCGGTGACCAGGAAGATCCCGCCGACACCCGGACTGCGGCCCTTGAACTGCCGCAGCAGCTGGCCGGTTCCGGGCGTGACGTAGGCGCTGGAGGTACCGGTGGGGAGCTGCTCGGGGAACTCCTTGCCGAGCCAGGTGGAGAGCGTGGTGGCGCCGCTCTTGCCGTCGACCTTGCGCAGTACGTTGCAGGCCACGTTGCGGCTGCCGGAACGGGTGCTGGCGGAGTTGACGGCGTAGCTCTTCTCCTCGGGCCAGCGGAGTTTGTCGCCGTAGCTGCCGGACGGCGAGAAGGCGCTGGCGCTCACCGTGGTGGCCTCGCCGTTCTGCTTGAGGGGCAGCAGCTGTTCGGAGGCGAGCAGGAGTTGCGCCATGAAGTCACTGATCTTCAGGACCCTGCCGGAGAGCACGAGGTACTGCTGCATGTGGTTGCCGGAGGTCGACCGGATGACGGTGCCCACCTGGTTGGTGTTCGGGTCGAGGCCGGAGACGCCCGCCTCCTCGCCCACCTGGCCGCGGATCTGGGGGAAGGAGATGTTGTCGCCGGGGTGCAGCGTGGCCAGCCACTCCCGGGAGACGCGCTGGGGACGGCGGTCGCCGACGAGGACGCGCAGCAGGGTCTCGTCGCGGGCGACACGGTACTTGTTGCCGGACCGGTCGACGACGTAGAGCCGGTCGTCCGGCCCTTGGACGTAGATGAGTTCGCCGCCGTGCAGCCGGTCGGCGCCCTCGACCGCGTCCTTGTCGCGGTCGGCCAGGACGAAGGCCGCCTTCTGCACGGCCCGCTCTCCCTGGCTGGGCCGCTCGCAGACCGCCCAGCGCTTCTTCTCGCCGGCCTCCTTGCCCTCGGGGAGCCGGTCGGGCGCGTAGGGGATGCCGAGGGTGGCGCCGTGCGGGATGTCGCCCTTGTCGAGGACCTTCTCGTCGACCTTGACGACTTCGCCCTTGCCCGGGTCGAGCAGCAGTTTGGCCGATGCCAGGTTGAGCACCGGATGGAGCTGCGCCTTGCCGTCGGTCTTGAGGACGACGTAGCGGGTGGTCGACTCCGAGCCGATGATGACTTTCTCCTTCGGAGTGTCCCAGCCCTCGGGTGCCTTCGGCTTGAACATCCCCCAGGCGCCGAAACCGGCGAGGATCAGCGCACCGACGACGACTCCCGGGAGGATCCCGCGCAGCGGCCGGGGCGCGCCTTCCTCGCTGCCTGTCGGTGACGGTTGGAGGAACGCCGCCACCAACCGCTTTTTCGCGAAGGTGTAGGCATTGAGCTCGTCGCGCCGTGATGCCATGAGTGAAAGACGCTCCCCTGAAGTCCCTGCTGTCCCCCGCAGCCGCCGGGCCCGGGGCCCGGACGGCGGTGGCCGGTCCGGAACGGTACCGCCCACCGGCCCGGCGGGCGCCCGCGGGCGCTGCCGATTGTCGGGCCGGGCCCCTACTATGCCGGTTGGGGATTGCCTTGTGCCGCTCCGGTATCGTGATCGCCCGCCCAACACCCCGGACGAGGGGGGCGAATTCGGACATGAGGGGGCCTTCTCGGATGGGATCTGCGACGCGGGCGCGGGGCGCGGCAGGCACCGCGAGCCGCTCGGGGCCGGGCGCCCCCCGGCGCCCGGAGGGCACCGCGCCCGCCTCCCGGACGCCCCGGCCCGGACCCCGGGTGCCCGCCTCGACGACCCTGCGCACCGAATCGCGCACCCGTCGGCTCGGACCGTTTCAGTTGCAACAACTTGTGCTGCTGGAGCTGGCCGTTGCGGTGCTGCTGATCGCGGCCGCCGTCGACCGCCTGCTGCTGGTCCCGGCCGTGGTGGTCGCCGCCCTGCTGGTCGCGCTGGCGGTGATGCGCAGGCACCAGCGCTCGGTCCACGACTGGATCGGCACGCTGCTGGCGCTGCGGGCCCGGCGGCGGGCTGCGGCGCAGCCGCTGACGCCCGCGATGGTGCTGGACGAGGAGGGCGAGCGGATCGACGCCAGCTTCCTGCCTCTGGTGGAGTGTGCTCCGGCACTGCGCACATACGCGTACGTCGACAAGAAGCGCCGCACCGTCGGGATGCTGGGCGACGGGACGTTCCTCACCGCGCTGGTGCGGATCGAGGCCGCGCCCAGCGCGCTGCGCCCGGCCTTCGGGGCTCGCGCCCTGCCACTGGAGCTGATGCAGGACGCACTCGAGGTGGACGGGATCACCCTGGAGTCCGTGCAGATCGTGCAGCACGTCCAGCCGGCACCCGCCCCGCATCTGCCGGAGCAGTCGGTCGCCCGTCGCAGCTACGGGCCGCTGCAGGAGCAGACGGGCTCGCCCGCGATGCGGCTGACCTGGGTGGCGCTGAAGTTCGACCCGGAGCTGTGCCCCGACGCGGTCGAGGCGCGCGGCGGTGGGCTGGAGGGCGCTCAGCGCTGCCTGATACGCGCCGCCGACCACCTGGCCAGCCGGGTGACGGGGACCGGTTTCGTCGCCACGGTGCTCAACGAGCAGGATCTGACGGCCGCGGTGGCGACCTCCGCGTGTGTGAGCCCGGCGGCGACGGCCAGGGCGAGCCGGCCGGATGCGGCTCCCACCCGGCGGACCAGCGAGTCGACGCGGGCCTGGCGGTGCGACGACCGGTGGCACACCACCTACGGGATCGGCCGCTGGCCCGAGCTGGGCCGGGCCGCCACTCCGCTCCCCCGGTTGGTCGCGCTGCTGACCTCGACGCCGACACTGACGACGACCTTCAGCCTGACGCTGGGCCGCTCGACGCGCCGTGGCACGGTCACGGTGAGCGGGCACGTGCGGGTGACCGCGCGTTCGGACAACGAACTGGCGGCTGCCCGGCAGCAGCTGGAGCGCGGCGCGCGTTCGGCGCGGGTCGGGCTGGTGCGGCTGGACCGGGAGCAGCTGCCGGGTGCCTTCGCGACGCTGCCGCTGGGAGGTGTGCACTGATGGCCGACCGCTGGTCGCGCGGACTGATGGGTCCGCGCCGCACGGAACACGGGGTGCCCGCCGAGCAGTTGGCCGCACTGTCCCTCCCCATCGGGGACGACGGCGTGGTGGTCGGCAACGACGCGGAAGGGCGCCCCCAGGTGGTCGGCTTCCACCACCCGTCCCCCTACGACGTGGTGCTCGTCGGCGGTCTGTGGACGGCACAGGTGCTGGCGCTGCGGCTTGCCGGGGCGGGCGCCCGGGTCGCAGTGGAGACGGGCCGGGCGCCGGTGTGGACGAACCTGGTGCAGGCAGCGGGCGCGGGCCAGGAGTGCATCTCGCTCTACGACGTGGGGCGGGTGCCGCCCATGGGGCCGACGGTGAGCAGCCCGGTGCTGGTCGTCCGGGACTGCGGGATGCGGCCTCCGCGGGGCCGGGTGGCGTCGATGCCGTGGCAGTCGGTACTGACGCTGCTGCCCTATCTGAGCCCGGTGGCGCCCCGGTTGCTGCGGAGTGCGTCGCTGGTCGGTGTCCAGCGGGTCTCGCCGGACGAGGCGCAGCAGGTCGGACGCATCATGCAACTGCCGCCGCAGGAAGTACAGGCGCTCTCCACACTGGGCGACGGCGTCACCCTGTGGTGCACGCGACGGGAGAGGCAGTACGCGCTGACGCAGCCGACCGACGCGGAGTCGGGGCTGCTGGGATCTCCGCGCCGACTGGACTGACGCAGGGCGCACGACCGCGGTGCCCGAACGACAGTTGCGATGATTAGGCTGGACTTACGCGCGTGGGCGGACGCGCGGCAAAACCGGGGTGAATGACCACAGCAGGAGGCATTGTGAGCAGCGACCGGGACGAGATCCGCGTCCGCGGGACCATGCCCGGCTCCGACCAGCTCGACGCGGAAGCGGATGCCGAGGGCGAAACGGAGTCGACGGGCCAGTTCACCATCGACTACACGCCGCCTGCCTGGTACACGCAGGACGCGGCCGGCAGGCCGGAGCCCCCGCAGGCGGCGCCCGCCGCTCCACCCGCTCCGCCTGCCGGAGCCGCCGGTGCGGCCGGGCCGGACCACGACGGTGCACGGTACGACGGAAACTGGTGGGCGAGTTCGCCGGACGCGGCGGCCCCGGCCCCGCCCGAGGCGCCGCCGCAGGCGGACCGCCAGGACCCGGGTGGTACCCCCGAGGGGGCTGGGGAGGCCACCGGACCGTACGGCGGTTCCGCTGCCGAGCCCGCGGCGGACTTGGCAGCCTTCCCCTCGCTGACGCCGTTGAGCGAGCAGGAACCGGCTGCGGCGACGACCCCGGCCGAGGCAGAACCGGTCGGAGCGGACGCCGAACGCGACCCGGCCGAGCGGCCGGAGCAGCACTTGGCGCCCGCTGCGGCCGACGCGGGCGGCCAGGACAGCGGGGCGGACGTCGCGGTTGCCGAACCGGACCCGGCCCCCGAGGCCCGGGACATGGAGGAAGCAGCTGACGCGCTCGGGCCCGACTCCTTCGGCGCCGAAGCCGACCGGGCCGAGCCGGACGCGGAGGACGCATCGCGCGACACCGCCCCGCCGAGCTGGCGCGCGCCCTCCGCGGCCGCGCCCGCGCCGGACACCGCGCCGGAGCCCGAGCAGCTGACCGAGGCCGAGCCGGAGTCCGCACCCGAACCCGAGGAAGCACAGCAGCCGCCGGTCCCATCGGCGGTACCAGAGGTCCCGGGCGCGATCGAGGACGGCGCCACCATGCGCTTCCCCGCCGCGGCGCTGCGACGCGAGATCGCCGCACACGCCGAGGCGGAGCACGCCGACGACGCCTCCGGCGCCGACGCACCGCAGAGCGACGACGGCACGACGGACCACTCGGCGCGTCTTCGGACCGATGCGGCGCATGCCGAGCACAGCGGAACCGCTCCGGCGCCGGAGACCGCGGGCGACGACCGTGCGGTCGGCCAGGCGGGAGCGGCGGAACCGGAGGACGCGATCCCGGCCTCCTACGACTTCGACCTGGAGGCGCCTTCCAGCGAACGGCTCGTGGACGCTCCGCCCCCGCGGACGACGCCGCAGCCGCAGGGCGACGAGCCGCAGGACGCGATGCCACCGCACCCGCTGCAGCGGGAGAACGGCCCGCCTGTCGAGGGCAGCGGCAGCACGCTGGGGGACGGGCAGGGGCTGCCTCCGCTGCCGCCGGACTTCCAGCCCGCCGCGACTGCACCGGCGGCCGGCACCGGTTGGCCGGGCAGCGGCTCCGGAGCACCAGGGGGAGGTGCGCCGCAGGACGACAACGCCGGTACCGCGCCGGAGGGTTGGCACCCGGGCGGTGTGCCGTCCGTACCGCCGCAGCAGACCGGTGGCGCGCCGAACGCTGATCAGCGGCTCGGCACGCACCAGGGACAGGCGCCGTGGGTCCCGGCCCCGCAGGCACCGCCCGGGGCACCGCAGGCAGCGGCGCAGCCGCATGCTCCGTGGAATCCGCAGCAGCCGCAGCAGCTACCGGGACAGCAGCCGCAGCAGCAGTCGCCGGGGAGTCACTACGGCTACCCGCAGGCAGGGCAGCAGCCCGGCGGCGCCGCGGTGCCGCCGGCGCAGCAGCAGACGGGGCATCCGGTTCCGGGGCAGGTGCAGCCTGGCTCGCCGTACGGACCCGGGCCTGGCCAACCTGTGCCGCCGCAGGGCCATCAGCCGCCCGGTCAGGTTCAGCCGGGCCAGGCACAGCCCGGTCGGCCCCAGCCCGGTCAGGAGCAGTTCCCGGCACAGCCGGAGGCAGCTCGGCCCGGCCCGGCCGGCCACACGCCCGGCCACACCCCCGGGTATCCGCCTGCGGCGGCCGCGCTGGCGCCGGCCCAGCAGCAGGCACCCGCGCCGCAGTCCGCACCGGGCCAGCAGCCGCCCGCGCAGGCACCCCACCCCGGTCAGGCCCAGCCGCCGGGACAGGGGCAGCCGCCCGCGCAGGCTCCGCATCCCGGTCAGGTACAGCCGCCCGCGCAGGGGCAGCCGCCGCTCCAGCCGCATCCCGGCGCCGTCGATCCGCGTCGGGTGGACCAGTCCGGCTCACCGCTGGGCTACACAGCGGCGGTCGAACTGTCCTCGGACCGTCTGATCAACAACAAGAAGAAGCCGCGTCCCCAGTCGGGCAACAAGGGTTCGCGGTTCAAGCTCGGCGGCAAGAAGGAAGAGGCCGAGCGGCAGCGCAAGCTGGATGTGATCCGTACGCCGGTGCTGTCCTGCTACCGGATCGCCGTCATCAGTCTCAAGGGCGGCGTCGGGAAGACGACGACCACCACGGCGCTGGGCTCGACCCTGGCCACCGAGCGCCAGGACAAGGTGATCGCCATCGACGCCAACCCGGACGCGGGCACCCTCGGCCGCCGGGTGCGGCGCGAGACCGGTGCCACCATCCGCGATCTGGTCACCGCGATCCCGTACCTGAACAGCTACATGGACATCCGCAGGTTCACCTCCCAGGCGTCGTCCGGGCTGGAGATCCTGGCCAACGACGTCGACCCGGCCATCTCGACCACGTTCAACGACGACGACTACCGACGCGTCATCGACGTGCTGGGCAGGCAGTACCCGATCATCCTGACCGACTCGGGCACGGGTCTGCTGTACTCGGCCATGCGGGGCGTGCTGGACCTGGCCGATCAGCTCATCATCATCTCCACGCCGTCGGTGGACGGCGCGAGCAGCGCGAGCACGACGCTCGACTGGCTGGCCGCGCACGGCTATTCAGAGCTGGTGCAGCGGAGCATCACCGTCATCTCCGGGGTCCGCGAGGTGGGGAAGATGATCCGGGTCGAGGACATCGTGGCGCACTTCGAGACCCGGTGCCGCGGTGTGGTCACCGTCCCGTTCGACGAGCATCTCTCCGCCGGAGCCGAGCTGGACCTGACCATGATGCGGCCGAGGACGCGCGAGGCGTATTTCAACCTGTCCGCCATGGTGGCCGAGGACTTCGCGCGAGCCCAGCATCAGCAGGGCCTGTGGACGGCGGACGGCAACCCGCCACCGCAGCTCGCTCCCCCGATGCCGGGCCAGGGCGGGGTACCGGGGCAAGGCGCTCAGCCGGGGCACCCGGGCGGTGTGCCCGGCGGCCCACCGCCCGCTCAGCAGCCGCCGTACGGGGCGGGCGGCAGCGGCTACGGCTATCCCGGGCCCGCGCAGCAGGGCCACCCGGGCGGTCCCGGACAGCCGGGGCAACCCCAGCCCGGCAGCGGCTGGCAGCTGTCGCGGCGGGGCGGGGGCGGGCCCCCCCCCCCCCCCCCCCCCCCCCAACCCGCAAACGCGGGCGCGGGGGGGTGGCACGGGGCCCCCCCGCCCCTCGCCTGCTTCCGCCCGTCCGATCCGGACGGGACCGCACCCCGGACCGGGAGGCCCGGGGTACGGCTCAGTTCTCCGCCGCGGCCACCAGCCGCCGGGACTCCTCGACGTCCTGCGCCATCCGAGCCTTCAGCGCCTCGAGCGTCTCGAACTTCTCCTGGCCCCGGATGTACTCCAGGAAGTCCACCGCCGCGTGCAACTCGTACAGGTCCAGGTCCACCCGGTCGATGGCGTACGCCTCCACTGTCCGCTCGACGCCGTCGAACTGGGGATTCGTACCGACCGAGAGCGCGGCGGGCATCGCCTCGCCGTCCACCGTCAGCCAGCCGGCGTACACGCCGTCGGCCGGGATGGCCGTGTGCGGAAGGGTCTCCACGTTCGCCGTGGGGTAGCCGAGTTCGCGGCCCCGCTGCGCACCGCGCACCACCACGCCCTCGACGCGGTGCGGACGGCCCAGCACCTGCGCGGCGCCGCGCACATCGCCCTCGGCCACCAGCCGACGCGCCATCGTGGAGGAGAACGCCTCGCCGCCGTCCGTGCGCTCGACGAGGTCGACGACGAGCACGTCGTAGTCGTAGGTCCCGCCGAGTTCGGCCAGAGAGTCGACGGTGCCGGCCGCCTTGTGTCCGAAGCGGAAGTTCGGGCCCTCCACGACACTGCGCGCGTGCAGCTTGTCCACAAGGACCTTGGCCACGAAGTCGGCGGGGGACAGCTTGGAGAACTCGGAGGTGAAGGGGAGCACGAGGACAGCGTCCACTCCCAGTTCGCCCATGAGTTCCGCCCGCCGGTGGTGCGGTGCGAGCAGCGGGGGATGGCTGCCCGGCCGGACGACCTCGCTGGGGTGCGGGTCGAACGTGACGACGACGGCGGGGACACCCAGTTCCCGAGCTCGCTCCACAGTCCTGCCGATGATGAGCTGGTGCCCCCGGTGCACCCCGTCGTACGAGCCGATGGTGACGACGCTGCGCCCCCAGCCCTCGGGGATGTCCTCCAAGCCACGCCAGCGCTGCACGTCTGCTCCTCGTCGCTACCTAGTTCGCCAGTGCCTGTGCCGTTGGTGATGACGGCGGGTTCCGCCGCCGGTCCAAGGGTGCCATGCCCCACCGGTGCGGCCCGCAGGGACCCACCCCGGGACGTGCCCGGTGGCGTGGCACCCGCCAGCTCAGGACTCCGGGCGCCGGGGCCTGCGCGGCACCCGCCCGCTCTGCATGTCGCGGCCGCCGCACGGGGCAGCTGCCCCGGCGGCGTCGGCGGGCCTCACACGAAGACGGCCAGGCTCTTGGCCCTGCCCTCCCGCTCCTCCACCAGTGCGACGAACTGCCCGCCCGGGCCGAAGACCGCGACGGGGCCCGGTCCGCTGCCGCGGGGCATCCGCAACTGCACGCCGTTGCCGATACGGCGCGCCTGCTCCTCGTCGATGTCCCAGCGGGCGAACGCCGCCGCCGCGGCGTCACCCAGCGGCAGCACGGGCAGTGGCTCCTCGGCGTCCACGAACTGCTGCAACCGCTCCATGGTGTGCGCGCCGTCCAGAGCGTAGGGGCCGACCCGGGTGCGCCGCAGCGCCGTCAGATGGCCGCCCGTGCCCAGTTCCGCGCCCACGTCGCGGGCGAGTGCGCGCACATAGGTGCCGGAGGAGCACACGACCGACACCAGTACGTCCGTGACGGGTGTGCCGTCCTCGGCGGTGTCCGGACGCACATCGTGCACCTGGAACGAGGAGACGGTGACCGGGCGGGCGGCCAGCTCCACCTCCTCGCCCTCGCGGACCCGCGCGTAGGCGCGCTTGCCGTCCACCTTCACGGCACTGACCGTGGAGGGCACCTGCGAGATGGAACCGGTCTGCGCGCCGACGGCCGCGTCCAGCCGCTGCCGGTCGACGTCCTCGGCGCCCCGCGCGGCGGTGATCTCGCCCTCGGCGTCCTCCGTCACGGTCTCCTGCCCGAGCCGGAGGGTCGCGACGTACTCCTTCTCCGTCAGGGCGAGGTGGCCGAGCAGCCGGGTGGCCCGCTCGGTGCCGACGACCAGCACACCGGTGGCCATCGGGTCGAGTGTTCCCGCGTGGCCGACTCGCCGGGTGCGGGCCATACCGCGCAGCTTGGCCACGACGTCGTGCGAGGTGAACCCGGCGGGCTTGTCGACGACGAGCAGCCCGCCGGGGCCGTTGTCTCTCCTGCGTGCCACGGATCAGGCGCTCTCGTCCTCGCCGTCCCGGCCGTCCCCGCCGTCTCCGCCGTCTCCGCCGTCGAGGGCGGACTCGCCCGGCTTGCGGTAGGGGTCGGCCTCACCGGCGTAGGAGGCGCCGGAGGACGCCTTGCGGACCTCCTCGTCGGCGGCCCGCGCGCGGGCCAGCGCCTCGTCGATCGTCTTGGCGTTCTCCGGGAGCGCGTCCGCGACGAACGTCAGACTCGGGGTGTGCTTGATGCCCGCCGCCGAACCGACGGCGGAGCGGAGCACACCCTTGGCGCTCTCCAGTCCGGCCGCGGCCGCCTTGCGGTCCTCCTCGTCGCCGTACACGGTGTAGAAGACCGTCGCCTCCCTCAGATCCCCGGTGACCCGGGTGTCCGTGACGGTCACCTGGGTGCCGAGCCGGGGGTCTTTGATCCCGCGGTGCAGCTTCTCGGCGACCACCTCACGGATGAGGTCCGCCAGCCTCTTCGCCCGCGCATTGTCGGCCACTGGTCCGTCTCCTTGCTCTGCGCCTCGCGCTCACGCGCTGCTGCGTTCTCTCTTCGTCTGCTGCGTCTGCTGACGTTCTGTGTCCCCCGCCGCGGGTCTGCCGCGGCGGCTGTGGTGCTATGCGTCGTCACCGTGGAACTGTCGCCGCACGGAGAGCAGTTCCACCTCGGGGCGCCCGGCGACCAGCCGCTCGCAGCGGTCCAGCAGGTCGCTGAGGTGCCCGGCGTCGCCGGACACCGCCGCCAGTCCGATGTGGGCTCTGCGGTAGAGGTCCTGCTCGCCCGTCTCGGCGACGCTGACCGCGTACTTGCGCTGCAGCTCGGCGACGATGGGGCGGACGACGGAGCGCTTCTCCTTGAGCGACCGCACGTCGCCGAGAAGCAGGTCGAAGGACAGCGTCCCTACGTACATACAGTCCGGGTCAAGCCACCCGTGGGGCCTTTGGGGTGCCACCCAGCGGTGGCTGGGGGGCGTGGAATGCACTGGCACCGTACACGCAACGGCCGGGGCCGATCGACGGAAATACTCCGCCGGTCGGCCCCGGTCCCGTACGTCGCCCGATCACCACTCGCGGTGAACGGCGCTCCGCACGGGTTGCCCTGCGCAGGGATCAGCCGCGCGGCTTCTCCCGCATCTCGTACGTCGCGATGACGTCGTCGATCTTGATGTCGTTGAAGTTCCCGAGGTTGATACCGCCCTCGAAGCCTTCGCGGATCTCGGTGACATCGTCCTTGAAGCGGCGCAGGCCCTCGATGTTGAGGTTCTCCGCCACGACCTTGCCGTCCCGGATGACGCGGGCCTTGGTGTTCCTGCGCACCTCGCCGGAGCGGATGAGGACACCGGCGATGTTGCCCAGCTTGGACGAACGGAAGATCTCGCGGATCTCCGCCGTGCCCAGCTCGACCTCTTCGTACTCGGGCTTGAGCATGCCCTTGAGCGCCGCCTCGATCTCCTCGATGACCTGGTAGATCACCGAGTAGTAGCGGACGTCCACACCCTCGCGCTCGGCCAGCTGCGTCGCACGCCCCTCGGCGCGGACGTTGAAGCCGATCACGATGGCGTCGGAGCCGGTCGCCAGGTCGATGTCGGTCTCGGTGACCGCACCCACCCCGCGGTGCAGGATGCGCAGGTCCACCTCTTCGCCGACGTCGAGCTGGAGCAGCGAGGACTCCAGGGCCTCCACCGAACCGGACGCGTCGCCCTTGATGATGAGGTTGAGCTGCTGCACCTCGCCCGCCTTGAGCACCTTGTCCAGGTCCTCCAGGGAGACGCGGCGGGTCCGCTTGGCGAAGGCCGCGTTGCGCTCGCGCGCCGCGCGCTTCTCGGCGATCTGCCGTGCCGTGCGGTCCTCGTCCACCACCAGGAAGTTGTCGCCGGCGCCCGGGACGTTGGTGAGACCGAGCACCAGGACGGGGGTCGAGGGACCCGCTTCCTTGATGTTCTCGCCCTTGTCGTCGAGCATCGCGCGCACCCGGCCGTAGGCGTCGCCCACGACCATGGTCTCGCCGACCCGCAGCGTGCCGCGCTGGACCAGGACGGTCGCCACGGCGCCGCGGCCGCGGTCGAGGTGGGCCTCGATGGCGAGGCCCTGCGCGTCCTGGTCGGGGTTGGCCCGCAGATCGAGCGAGGCGTCCGCGGTCAGGACCACGGCCTCGAGGAGCTCCTCGATGTTCAGCCCCTGGCGCGCGGAGATGTCGACGAACATCGTGTCGCCGCCGTACTCCTCGGCCACCAGCCCGTACTCGGTCAGCTGGCCGCGGACCTTGGTGGGGTCGGCGCCCTCGACGTCGATCTTGTTGACCGCGACGACGATCGGCACCTCGGCCGCCTTGGCGTGGTTGAGCGCCTCGATCGTCTGCGGCATCACGCCGTCGTTGGCCGCGACCACGAGGATCGCGATGTCGGTCGACTTGGCACCGCGGGCACGCATGGCGGTGAACGCCTCGTGACCGGGGGTGTCGATGAAGGTGATCTTGCGCTCTTCGTCGTTCACCTCGGTCGACGCCTGGTAGGCACCGATGTGCTGGGTGATGCCGCCGGCCTCGCCCTCGATGACGTTGGTCTTCCGGATCGCGTCCAGCAGCCTCGTCTTACCGTGGTCGACGTGACCCATGACGGTCACCACCGGCGGACGCGCCACGAGTGCCGTCTCGCCACCCTCGTCCTCGCCGAACTCGATGTCGAAGGACTCGAGAAGCTCGCGGTCCTCCTCCTCCGGGCTGACGATCTGGACGACGTAGTTCATCTCCTCGCCGAGGAGGTTCAGCGTCTCGTCGGAGACGGACTGGGTCGCGGTGACCATCTCGCCCAGGTTGAACATCACCTGGACCAGCGACGCCGGGTTGGCGTTGATCTTCTCCGCGAAGTCCGTGAGCGAGGCACCGCGCGACAGCCGGACGATCTCGCCCTTGCCGCGCGGCAGCATCACGCCGCCGACCGACGGCGCCTGCATCTGCTCGTACTCCTGGCGCCGCTGCCGCTTCGACTTGCGGCCGCGACGGGCCGGACCGCCGGGGCGGCCGAACGCGCCCTGGGTGCCACCGCGGCCACCGGGACCGCCGGGACGACCGGCGAAACCGGGGCGGCCACCGCCACCGGGACGACCGGCGAAACCGCCGCCGCCACCCGGACGGCCACCGCCACCGCCACCGGGACGACCGGCGAAACCGCCGCCGCCACCCGGACGACCGCCGCCACCCGGACGGCCACCGCCGCCGGGGCCGCCGCGGCCGGGGCCGGGACGCGGGCCCGCAGCGGGACGCTGCGGCATCATGCCCGGGTTCGGACGGTTGCCGCCGGCGCCGCCGGGACGCGGGCCGCCGCCCTGCGGGGCCTGCGGACGGGGCATGTTGCCCGGCGTGGCGCGACCGCCACCGGGAGCCTGCGGACGCGGACCGGACTGGCCGGCTCCGCCCTGGCCCTGGCCCTGGCCGGGCTTGGGGGCACCGGGCTTCGGGGCGCCCGGCTTGGGGGCACCGCCGGAGCGCGGCGACTGGGGACGCGCCATGCCGGTGGAGCCACCGGAGGTGAAGGGGTTGTTGCCCGGGCGCGGGCCGGAGGGGCGCCCGCCCGGCTTGGGTGCCTGACCCGGCTTCGGCGCCTGGCCACCCTGCGGACGGCCCTGGCCGCCCGGCTTGGGTGCCTGGCCCGGCTTGGGTGCCTGGCCCGGCTTCGGGGCCTGGCCCGGCTTGGGAGCTCCCGGCGCGGCGGGCGGCGCCTGGAAGTCCGGCTTCGCGGGCGCGGCGGGCTGTGCGGGCCCCGGCTTGGGCGCACCGGGCTTCGGGGCGCCGGGCTTGGGTGCCTCGGCAGCGCCCGTCTCACCCTGTGCGGGGCTCGGGGCGGGGGTCACCGGGGCCGCGGGCCCCGGCTTGGGGGCGCCGGGCTTCGGCGCGCCCGGCTTGGGTGCGCCCGGCTTGGGCGCAGGGGTCGGGGCGGCGGCCTTCTTCGGCGCCGCAGGCTTCGCCGCGGACTTCTTGGCACCTGAGCCAGAGCCCGCGTCGAACGCGTCTGTCAATTTGCGGACTACCGGCGCCTCGATCGTCGAGGACGCCGAACGGACGAATTCACCGAGTTCCTGGAGCTTGGCCATGACGACCTTGCTTTCGACTCCAAGTTCCTTGGCGAGTTCGTATACCCGGACCTTAGCCACTTCGCTCCTTACGGCCCGGGGGGTCGTCCGCCGGACCTTCGCTACTGATGCATGGGCGTACTCATCGCGTACTCATCGAGTGCTCATCGCAATCTCGACCTACTTCCCACTCGCGAGGTACCTCTCCCGGTACGGAGGTTCCGTACGGGTTCCTACGGTGCTTGCTGTGCGTTCCGCTCCACGTGCTCCCGCAGATCTGCGAGGTCGAACGGACCCGGACCCCGGAAGGCCCGGTTGAATGCCCGGCGCCGAACCGCCTGCTCGAGGCAGGACGGCACAGAGTGCACATACGCACCCCGACCGGGCAGCCTACCGCGAAGATCGGGGATCACGCTGCCCCCGATCAGTACCACCCGCAGCAGACCTTGCTTGTCGGTGCGCTCCCGGCAACCGACACAGGTCCGCTGAGGGCACGCCCGACCACGCGTCCGGCCAGACACTGCTTAAGTCTACCTCCCCGAAGCCCCGGAACCCGTTGGGGGGTAAGGGCGCCGTCACTCGTCCGCGACCCGTTCCGTGCACACCCGACCGCGCGGGGTGATCGGACCGCTCCTGATTCAGCCGTGCTCGGCGGGACGCTCCGGAGCCGGTTCGCCCCCCGCCGCGTCGGCGGTGTCCGGGCGGATGTCGATGCGCCAGCCCGTGAGACGCGCGGCGAGGCGGGCGTTCTGCCCTTCCTTGCCGATCGCCAGCGAGAGCTGGTAGTCGGGCACGGTGACGCGGGCGGACCGCGCCGCGAGATCGAGAATCTCGACCTTGCTCACCCGCGCCGGGGAGAGGGCGTTGGCGACCAGCTCGGCCGGGTCCTCGGACCAGTCCACGATGTCGATCTTCTCACCGTGCAGCTCCGCCATCACGTTGCGCACCCGGCCGCCCATCGGACCGATGCAGGCGCCCTTGGCGTTGAGCCCGGAGCGGGCCGACCGTACGGCGATCTTGGTGCGGTGGCCCGCCTCCCGGGCGATGGCCGAGATCTCCACCGAGCCGTCCGCGATCTCCGGGACCTCCAGCTCGAACAGCTTCTTGACCAGGTTGGGGTGGGTGCGCGACAGCGTCACCGAGGGACCGCGCACGCCCTTGACCACCCGGACCACGTAGGTCCGCAGCCGGGTGCCGTGCCCGTACTCCTCGCCGGGCACCTGCTCCTGCGGCGGCAGGATGGCCTCCAGCTTGCCGATGTCCACCAGCACGCTCTTGGGGTCCTTGCCCTGCTGGACGACGCCCGCCACGACGTCGCCCTCGCGGCCGGCGTACTCGCCGAAGGTGACCTCCTCCTCGGCGTCCCGCAGCCGCTGCAGGATGACCTGCTTGGCCGTCGTCGCGGCGATCCGGCCGAACCCGGTGGGAGTGTCGTCGAACTCCCGCGGCTCCGCGCCCTCTTCGAGCTCCTCGGCGCTCTCCTTGGCCCACACCGTGACGTGGCCCGTCTTGCGGTTCAGCTCGACGCGCGCGTCGCGCCTGCTGCCCTCCGTGCGGTGGTACGCGATGAGGAGGGCCGACTCGATCGCCTCGACCAGCAGGTCCAGCGAGATCTCCTTCTCCCGGACCAGCCCGCGCAGGGCACTCATGTCGATGTCCACGGCTACGCCTCCTCCTCGTTCTCGTTCCCGGCGGCTTCGGCGTCGCCGTCCGCGGACATGCGCCGCTGCTCCGCGGCCTTGGGGTTGAACTCGATCTCGACCCGCGCCTTGGCGATCTCGTCGAAGGCGAGCCTGCGGGCGGTGGGCTTGCGCCCCTTGACCCCGGGCACCTCCAGGTCGAGGCCCTCGTCGTCGACAGCGGTGAGGCGGGCGGTCAGCTCCCCGCCGCCGGCGGCCTCGGTGAGCTGCGCCTTGATCAGCCGCCCGACGGCGCGGCGGTAGTGCCGCAGCTCGCTCAGCGGCCGGTCGGCCCCGGGAGAGGTGACTTCCAGCACGTACGGGGCGCCGCCCATCGCGTCGCTCTCGTCGAGCACTTCGGAGCAGGCGCGGCTCAGTTCCGCGCAGGTGTCCAACTGGACCCCGTCGTCAGCGTCCACCACGACACGCAGGACGCGCCGCTTCCCGGCCGGGGTCACATCGATCTCTTCGAGATCCAACCCCCTCTTGCTGACAAGCGGTTCCAGCAGTCCGCGCAGCCTCTCGCTCTGGGTGGTGCTCATCCGGGTGACTCCTCGGCCGCGTGTGCTGTTGTAGGGGGGCCTTGTGACAAGGGCGTGTCGCCGACCAAGCCTATCGTCTGTGGCGCGCTGCGCCGACCCGGTGGCACAACGCACGGCTGTGCGCAGCCTCACCGCCCGGCCGCCGTGTGCGGCGTCCGGGTACTGCCCCGGCCCGGCAGGGGTGGCCGCGGACAGCCGCGGGAAGGACCCCGGGTACCCTCGCGGGGCGTGACCGGCGCCCCACCGCGGTCACGGGCCCGGGCGAGGCCGCAGTCCGTCTGGCCGTCCGTTCGCCCACACCCAGGGAGTGCACATGTCGCTGATGCCGTCGCCGGCGGCGGCGCGACCGCGCCGCAGAGCGCTGCTGACCGGCGCGCTGGGCGCCTCCGGAGCGGCGTTCGGACTGCCGCTCCTCTCGGCCTGCTCGGGCGGGGAGACGGCGGGAGACACCGACGGCGCGAGTACCGGCGCGGCACGACGGCTGCGCAGCGGCGCGGCACGTGACAGCGAACACCTGCTGGCCCGCTACGACGGGACGGCCAAGGTGCACCCGGCACTGGCCGCACCGCTGCGCCCGCTGCGCGAGGAGATCGTCCGCCATGTGCGGGTGCTGCGCGGCGGGGAGTCCGGCACCCGCTCCCCCTCCCCCGGCCCGCGCGGCTCACGCAGCCCCTCCGGCGCGCCCGGCACCGACCGCTCCGCGCAGCCCGGCGGTCGGAGCGACGCCTCCGAACGCCCGCCCGCCCCGGACACCGCCTCCGTGCCGAAGAGTCCCGCAGCGGCGCTCACAGCACTGGCCAGAGCGGAGCGGAAGCTGGCCGACACCCGCACCAAGGCGCTGGACGGCGCGCCACCCGAGCTGGCCCGGCTGCTCGCCTCGGTGGCCGCCTGCGGCTCGGCACACGGCTACCTCCTCGACCAGCGGAGCAAGGACAGCGGCAGCGGCGACGACGGGAAGAGCACCGCGGACGACGGCGGGAGCGCGGACGACGGCATGGCCGACGAGGCCGGGCCGCGCCGGGAGGAGGCGGCGGAAGGATGACGGAACTGGCCGCTGTGCAGGCGGCGTTGCGCGCCGAACACGCTGCCGTCTACGGCTACGGGGTCGTCGGCGGCCGGATCGACGAGGACCGCGAGGGCGAGGCCCGGGAGTGCTATGAGGCGCACCGGGCGCGCCGGGACGCGCTGCGCCGCACCGTCCGCGCGCTGGGCGGCGAGCCGGAACCGGCCGCCGCCGCCTACGCGCTGCCCTTCGCCGTGCCCGACAGCGCGGCGGCCGTGCGGCTCGCCGCCCAGGTGGAGGACCGGGTCGCCGGGGTGTACGCGGACCTGGTGCGGGCAAGCGAGGGGGCACGGCGGCGCACGGCTGCCGACGCACTGCGCGAGGCCGCGGTCCGCTCGGTCCGCTGGAAGGGCGGCGGGGTTGCCTTCCCGGGCCTGACCGAACTGGGCGCCGGGGACTCACCGGCCTCCCCCTCGGCGCCGGACCGCTCCGCCGTGCCCGGCGCCCTGTGATCCCGCCGTGCGCGCAGCCCGTGCGCGCTCCCCGAGAACGCTCCCGAGAGTCCTGACGAAAGGCCCGTCCGGAATGGCTTCCGTGCTGCCCCTCGAACCCCCGCAGCGGCTGTCGCGCGCCCTGGCCGCCCAGCAGGGCGCGCCGGCGGCCGCCGCGGCGCAGAACTGGCTGCGGGAGCTGCCCGCACTGCTGGAGCGGTGGCTCCGGGAGTGGGAGCTGGAGGCCGAGCGGGTGGTGACTCCGGGCGGGCGCAGCAGCGTGGTGGTGCTGGTGCGGCAGGCCGACGGCACCCCCGCGGCCCTCAAGCTGCCCGCACCCGACGGTGCGCCCGCGCAGGTGCGGACCGCGCGCGAGTACGCGGCGCTGACCGCGTGGCACGGACTCGGTGCCGTACGGGTGCTGCGGGCCGCGCCGGAGGAGGGCGTGCTGCTGCTGGAGCGGCTGCGCTGCGAGGTGTCGCTGCGGTCGCTGGCGGAGGCCAAGGCGACGCTGGAGGCGGTCTCGGTGGTGCGACGGCTGTGGGTGCCGCCGGCCGCGGGACACGGGTTGGAGACGGTCGCCGAGCACACCGCGCTGGAGGCGGCGCAGATGCGCTCCTGGGTGCCCCCGGACGCCGAACCGCTGGTGACCGCCGCGTTGGAGGCGCGCGCGGCGATGCTGGCCGAACCCGCCGAGGGCGAGCAGGTGCTGCTGCACGGGGACTTCCGCCAAGGCGCCGTGCTGGCCTCCTCCGGCTCCGGCGAGCGGGCGCACTGGCTCACGGTGGGACCCGATCCCCTGGTCGGCGAGCCCGCCTACGACCTGGCGCGGCTGGTGCGGGACCGGCTGCACGACCTGATGGCCTCCAGCGGGGCCCCGGCCGCCACCCGGCGCCGTGTCAACAAGCTCGCCGACGCGCTGGACGTCCCGCGCGAACGGGTACGCCACTGGACGCTCTACCGCGCGGTCGAGTCCGCGTGCCGGCAGTACGCGGGCGGCGGCGCCGCCGACGCGGAGATGCTGCTGGAGTTCGCGGCCTGGCTGTGACGTCCGGCCCGGTGCGGGATCCGCACCGGGCCGGACCGGGTCAGTGGCCGAGGAGCGCGGTCAGCCCCGGGTGAGCCGCGCGAGGGCCTCCTCGACGGGGAGTTCCTCGCGCTCGCCGGTGCGCCGGTCCTTGAGCTCGACGCGGCCGTCCTTGATGCCCCGCCCGGCGATCAGGATGGTCGGCACCCCGATCAGCTCCGCGTCGGTGAACTTCACCCCCGGGGAGACGCTCGTGCGGTCGTCCACCAGCACCCGCACGCCCGCGGCGCCGAGCCGGTCGGCGATCTCCAGCGCGGCCTCGGTCTGCTGGGCCTTGCCCGCCGCGACCACGTGCACATCGGCGGGCGCCACCTCGCGCGGCCAGCACAGGCCGTGCTCGTCGGCGTGCTGCTCGGCCAGCGCGGCCACGGCGCGCGAGACGCCGATGCCGTAGGAGCCCATCGTCACGCGGACCGGCTTGCCGTCCTGGCCGAGCACGTCGAGTTCGAACGCGTCGGCGTACTTGCGGCCGAGCTGGAAGATGTGGCCGATCTCGATGGCGCGGTCCAGTTCGATGCCGGCGCCGCAGTTCGGGCAGGGATCGCCCGGCTCGACGACGACGACGTCGAGGTACCGGTCGACCTCGAAGTCCCGTCCGCAGACCACGTTGCGGGCGTGCTTGCCCTCCTCGTTGGCACCCGTGACCCAGGAGGTGCCGGGCGCCACCCGCGGGTCGGCGAGATAGCGGAACGCCTTGCCGGCCATTCCGCCCTGCGGTCCCACGTAGCCGCGGACCAGGTCCTCGCGGTCCTCGAAGTCCTCCGCGGTGACCAGCTCGACCGTGGCGGGGGCCAGCTGCTCGCCGAGCTTGCCCAGGTCCACCTCGCGGTCGCCGGGGACGCCGACCGCGGTGATCTCGCCGTCCACCTTGACCAGCAGGTTCTTCAGCGTCGCCGAGGCGGGCACGCCCAGGTGCTCGGCGAGCGTCTCGATGGTGGGCGTGTCGGGGGTGTCGAGCTTCTCGACCGGATCGTGGCCCTCGGTCGAGGAGGGCTGGAGCGTGACCGAGACGGCCTCGGTGTTGGCCGCGTAGCCGCACTGCGGGCACTGCACGAAGGTGTCCTCGCCGGCCGCGGCGGGCGCCAGGAACTCCTCGGAGGCGGAGCCGCCCATGGCGCCGGAGACCGCCGAGACGATGCGGTAGTCCAGGCCCAGGCGCTCGAAGATGCGCCGGTAGGCGACGCGGTGCGCGGCGTAGGACTCCGCCAGGCCCTCGTCGGAGACGTCGAAGGAGTAGGAGTCCTTCATGGTGAACTCGCGCCCGCGCAGGATGCCGGAGCGGGGGCGGGCCTCGTCACGGTACTTCGTCTGGATCTGGTAGACGGTGACCGGCAGGTCCTTGTACGAGGTGCACTGGTCCTTGACGACCTGGGTGAAGATCTCCTCGTGCGTCGGGCCGAGCAGGTAGTCGCCGCCTTTCCGGTCCTTGAGACGGAAGAGCAGGTCGCCGTACTCCTCGTAGCGGCCGGAGACCTCGTAGGGCTCCTTGGGCAGCAGCGCCGGGAGCAGCACCTCCTGACCGCCGATGGCGTCCATCTCCTCGCGGACGACGCGGGTGACGTTCTCCAGCACCTGCTTGCCCAGCGGGAGCCACGTCCAGATCCCGGCTGCGGTGCGGCGCACGAATCCGGCACGGACCAGCAGCTTGTGGCTGAGTGTCTCCGCGTCGGCCGGGTCGTCACGCAGCGTCTTCAGCATCGACCTGGACAAACGCTGGACACGGGCTGCCATGGGGACTCCTGCTCGGGGCTGTACTCGCGATGAGTGACGGAACACGTCGGTGCGGAGCCTATCGGCCCGGACCGGCAGCACGGAAACGAGATGCCGCGGCGGCGGCCGCGCCGGCCGCCGCGCTCAGTCCCGTGCCAGCGGCAGCCACGCGCCCATGACCGCGTACGGCTGCGGGGCGCTGGGGAACTGCACCCGGCGGGCCAGGTCGCGGTATCCCAGGCTGCGGTAGAGGGCGCGGGCCGGACTGTCGAGGTCGAGGGCCGACAGCAGGGAACGCGGTTCGGTTGCGGCGTCGGTGAGCCGGGTGATCAGCTCGCGTCCGATGCCGCGGTGCTGGAAGGCGGGGTGCACATGCAGTTCCGTGATCACGAAGGTGTCGTCCAGCCAGTCCTGGCAGCCGTGCTGGGCCAGATAGGGCTCCACCACCGTCGACCACCACTGGGAGCGGTCGTTCGGCATCCCGTAGACGAAGCCGACCAGCCGGCCTTCCTCGGTGGCGGCGCCCAGCGCCCGCGCCCCCGGTGAGGTCATGTGCCGCAGCACGATGTGCCTGCGGACGCCGATCTCGTCGTCGGTCAGTCCGAAGGCGACGGCCTGGACGGCCAGCGCCTCGTCGACGCGGACGGCGAGGTCGAGCGGGCCGGTGACCACGCTCCGGGGGTCCGGGAGCGATCCCCCGGCTGTGTGCGGCATGGCCGGGAGGCTACTTCCTCGGCCGGGCCCGCGCGAAGAGGCCGCGCAGCGCGGCCGCTCCGGGGCGCGGGCTCAGAACAGGACGCTCATGAACGCGCCGACCTCGCGGAAGCCGACTCGGCGGTAGGCAGCACGGGCGGGCGCGTTGAAGTCGTTGACGTACAGACTCACGAGCGGGGAGACGTCGCGCAGCGCATGGTCGACGACTGCGGCCATGCCGGTCTCCGAGAGGCCCTCGCCCCGCCGGTCCGGTGCCACCCAGACGCCCTGGATCTGGCAGGCGTAGGGGGTGACGGCGCCGATCTCCGCCTTGAAGACGACCCGGCCGTCCTCGATGCGGGCGAAGGAGCGTCCGGTGCCGACCAGCTCGGCGACCCGTGCCTGGTAGACGAGTCCGCCGTCGCCCGCGAGCGGGGAGACGCCGACCTCCTCGGTGAACATGGCCACGCAGGCGGGCAGCACGAGGTCCATCTCGTCCTTGGCGACGCGGCGCACCAGCGGATCGGGCGGGACGTCGGACGGCACCCGGTCGGTGACCAGCAGCGGCTGGTTGGCCCGCACCTCGCGGGCGGGGCCCCAGTGCGGCTCCAGCCACGACCACAGCGCGGCGGTCGGGCCGGCGGGGCCGACGATGGAGGAGCAGCGACGCCCCTGGCGGCGCGCCCGCTCGGCGAACGCGCGGACGGCCTCGGGGCCGGCGCACAGCGGGACCAGGTTGGCGCCGTTGTAGCAGAGGGCCTCCAGGCTGCCGTCCCGGTACCAGCCCCACATCTCGCCGCCCAGCCGCCATGGGTCGAGCCCGGCGGCCTGCACACGGGCCGTGACGAACGCGTTGTTGACCGGCTCCCGGCGCAGGACGGCGAGCGCTTCCTGCAGTTCGGCCGGTTCGACGACCTTGGTGGAGGTGGTGGTCAACAACGGTCTCGGTGCCTCACCGTGCGGCCCGCGGGCGTGAAGAACGATCTGCTGGCACTGTACCCGGGCACTCAGCAGCGCGCCGCCGCACGACCGTCTCCGGCCGCGCGACGGCTGCGACGCTGCGGTGGCGGCTGCGACGCCGCAGGAAGGCCCGGGCCGGCCGGCGGAGCGCCGGGACCGGGGCCGGCTCAGCCCGCCGTGGTGACCACGGGCTCGCCGGAGGTGACGCCGTCCTTCTCCATCTGCTCGGCGATCTTCATGGCCTCGTCGATGAGCGTCTCGACGATCTTGGACTCGGGGACGGTCTTGATGACCTCGCCCTTGACGAAGATCTGACCCTTGCCGTTGCCGGAGGCGACGCCGAGGTCGGCCTCCCGGGCCTCACCGGGGCCGTTGACGACGCAGCCCATGACGGCGACGCGGAGCGGCACGTCCATGCCCTCCAGGCCCGCGGTGACCTCTTCGGCGAGCTTGTAGACGTCCACCTGGGCGCGGCCGCAGGAGGGGCAGGAGACGATCTCCAGGCCGCGCTGGCGCAGCCCGAGGGACTCCAGGATCTGGATGCCGACCTTGACCTCCTCGGCGGGCGGTGCCGAGAGGGAGACCCGGATCGTGTCGCCGATGCCCTCGCTGAGCAGGGCGCCGAAGGCCACGGCCGACTTGATGGTGCCCTGGAAGGCGGGACCGGCCTCGGTGACGCCGAGGTGCAGCGGGTAGTCGCAGCGCTGGGCCAGCAGCCGGTAGGCGTTGACCATCACGACCGGGTCGTTGTGCTTGACCGAGATCTTGATGTCGCGGAAGCCGTGTTCCTCGAAGAGCGAGCACTCCCACAGCGCGGACTCGACCAGGGCCTCGGGGGTGGCCTTGCCGTACTTCTCCAGCAGCCGCTTGTCCAGGGAGCCCGCGTTGACGCCGATCCGGATGGGGGTGCCCGCGGCGGAGGCCGCGGTGGCGATCTCCTTGACCTTGTCGTCGAACTGCTTGATGTTGCCGGGGTTCACCCGGACGGCCGCACAGCCGGCGTCGATGGCCTGGAAGACGTACTTCGGCTGGAAGTGGATGTCGGCGATGACCGGGATCTGCGACTTGCGGGCGATCGTGGCGAGTGCGTCGGCGTCGTCCTGGGTGGGGCACGCCACGCGGACGATCTGGCAGCCGGACGCCGTCAGCTCCGCGATCTGCTGCAGCGTCGAGCCGATGTCCGCGGTGCGGGTCGTGGTCATGGACTGCACGGACACGGGCGCGTCCCCACCCACCGCGACCGGTCCTACCTGGATCTTCCGGCTCACCCTGCGGTCGGCGAGCTTGGCCGGGACGTCCGGCATTCCGAGCGAAATCGCTGTCATCAGCGTGCAACCCCAACGGTGTCGTTCAAGTCCCGGGTTCAGCGGGCTCCGGCCCCCGAGATTACGGCACTGCCGTCGCACCGGGCACATCGTCGGGGAAATATGCCGCATTCCATGACGCTCATACAGGAATCGTATGGGCGTCCGCGTGTCGGACCGGGGTCCGGTCAGCCGGTGAGTCTGACCGGATTGACCACGTCCGCCACCAGCACCAGAAGCGTGAAGCACAGGAAGATCCCCGCCACCACGTAGGCGATGGGCATCAGCTTGGCGACGTCGAAGGGACCGGGGTCGGGCCGCCGGAAGACCTTGGCCAGATTCCGCCGGAGCGACTCCCACACGGCCCCCGCGATGTGTCCGCCGTCCAGCGGCAGCAGCGGCAGCATGTTGAACAGGAACAGGCTCAGATTGAATCCGGCCACCAGGAAGAGCATCGTCGCCACCCGCTGGCTCGGCGGGATGTCGAGCGAGAAGACTTCCCCGCCGACCCGCGCCGCGCCCACCACGCCCATCGGCGAGTCCTGCTTGCGCTCGGCGCCGTCGAAGGCCGCGTTCCACAGGTCGGGCACCTTGCCCGGCAGGGCGATCAGCGCTTCCACGCCGTTGGCCATCATGTCGCCCATCCGGTCCACGGCCTGCGGGAACGACTGCTGCACGATCCCGCTGGCCGGGGTGAAGCCGAGGAACCCGGCGGAGACGTACTCGTCGGGCACATAGCTGCCGTGGCCGTCGGATTTGGCCACCTTGTTCTCGATCAGGTCGGCGCGCAGCGTGCGCCGTGCGCCGTCCCGCTCGACGGTCAGGGTCGCGGGCCCGGTGGTGTCGCGGATGCTCCGCTGGAGTGCGCCCCAGTCCTCGACGCGCTTCCCGTCGAAGGAGACGATCTTGTCACCCGGCTGCAGCCCGGCGGCCTTGGCCGGGGAGTCCTTGGCGCCCTCGGGGCACTTGTCGGTCTGTGCCGAGGCGGGGATCACGCACTCCGAGACTGTGGAGACGGTGGTGGTCTGGGTGTTGACGCCGAAGGTCATCAGCACCAACAGGAAGATCACCACGGCCAGCACCAGGTTCATGAACGGCCCGGCGAACATCACGACGACGCGCTTCCACGGCTTGCGGGTGTAGAGCATCCGGTGCTCGTCCCCCGGCTTGAGCTCCTCGTACGCGGCCGAACGGGCGTCCTCGATCATGCCGCGGAACGGCGAGGAGGAGCGCTGCCGCACGGCCCCGTCGTCCCCCGGGGGGAACATGCCGATCATGCGGATGTAGCCGCCGAGCGGCACGGCCTTGATCCCGTACTCGGTCTCGCCCTTGTGCTTGGACCACAGGGTGGGGCCGAAGCCGACCATGAACTGCGGAACCCGGACGCCGAACATCTTGGCCGTTGAGAAGTGGCCCAACTCGTGCCAGGCGATGGAGAACAGCAGGCCGACGACGAAGACGACTATGCCGAGGATGGTCATGAGCGCCGTCATGCGCGGGCCTCCGCTGTTGCTGTGGCGGAACGTGCCGCCAGGTCACGGGCGCGGGCACGCGCCCACTTCTCTGCGGCGAGGACATCGGAGAGGGTCAGCCCGGTTCCGTCCGGCGTGCCGTGCTCCTCGACCACAGCGGCCACCGTATCCACGATGCCCGTGAACGGCAGCCTTCCGGCCAGAAACGCCTCGACGCACTCCTCGTTCGCGGCGTTGAACACCGCGGGGGCCGTTCCGCCCAGCGCGCCCACCCGGCACGCCAGCGGCACGGCGGGGAACGCCTCCTCGTCCAGCGGGTAGAAGTCCCAGGACATCGCCTCCGTCCAGGAGAAGACTGGTCCGGCGTCCGGTACCCGCTCGGGCCAGCCGAGGCCGAGCGCGATCGGCAGCCGCATGTCGGGTGGTCCGCACTGGGCGAGGGTGGAGCCGTCCGTGAACTCCACCATCGAGTGGACCGCGGACTGCGGATGGACCACCACCTGGATGCGCTCGAACGGGATGTCGTACAGCAGGTGGGCCTCGATCACCTCCAGGCCCTTGTTGACCAGGGTGGCCGAGTTGACGGTGATGACCGGGCCCATCTCCCAGGTCGGGTGAGCCATCGCCTCACTGGGGGTCACCTCGGCCAGCTCGGACCTGCTGCGCCCCCGGAACGGACCGCCCGAGGCGGTGACCAGCAGCTTCCGCACCTCGGCCCGGGTACCGCCGAGCAGCGCCTGGAACAGCGCGGAGTGCTCCGAGTCGACAGGCACGATCTGGCCCGGCCGCGCCAGCGCCTTGACCAGCGGTCCGCCGACGATGAGGGATTCCTTGTTGGCCAGCGCCAGAACCCGCCCGGCCTCCAGCGCCGCCAGGGTGGGCGCCAGGCCGATGGAACCGGTGATGCCGTTGAGCACCGTGTGGCACGGCGAGCCGGCCAGTTCCGTCGCCGCGTCCGGCCCGGCCAGCACCTCGGGCAGCGGCTCTCCGCTGCCGTACGCCGCGCGCAGGGCCGTGCGCAGGTCGGGCACCGCCTCCGTACGGGCCACGGCGACCGTGCCCACCCGCAGCAGCCGCGCCTGCTCGGCGAGCAGGTCCACGCGGCCGCCCGAGGCCGCCAGCGCGGTCACCCGGAACCGGCCGGGGTTCTTCAGTACGACGTCGACGGCCTGCGTGCCGATCGAACCCGTCGAGCCGAGGATCACGATGTCGCGCGGTGCGCCCGCCGGCGACGCTGCCGCCGTGCCGTCGCCGGACGGCCCGGTACCGGGGTGGCGCAGATGCGGGTCAGCGAGGGAGTCGGTCATGCCCCTATTGTGTCCGCTCCCCGGACGGGACCGGACAGCGCACCGGGGCGGAGCCGGGTGCGCGCGGGAATCCGGCACGCGCGCAGCGCCCCGGGACGCCCGGCCTCCCCCATCCCGTCGCCCCGGAGCGCCCGGAAGTCGCCCGGTCACGGGACGCGGCGGTGCACGTTCTCCTTCTCCGCGGGTCCGGGCGCGGCGTCGGCGATCCAGGGGCCCTCGGTGGACGCGTCGACGACGCCTTCCTCCAGCCAGGTGTAGGCCCCGTCCAGGACCTGGCGGACGACCGTGCCGTCCAGGTCGTCGGTGTTGCTCCACAGGCGTCCGAAGAGTTCTTCGACCCGCAGGCGGGACTGCCGGCAGAAAGCGTCCGCCAGTTGGTGCGCGGCCTGCCCCTCGGTACCGTCACGCCGCAACTTCTCCGCCCGCACGCAGGCCGCGCTCATCGCGAACAGCTCGGCGCCGATGTCGACGACGCGGCCGAGAAACCCCTGCTTCGTCTCCATCCGGCCCTGCCACCTGGACATGGCGTAGAAGGTGGAGCGGGCCAGCTTGCGGGCGGCGCGCTCGACGTAGCGCAGATGCCCCGCGAGGGCGGCGAACTCCCCGTAGGAGCCCGGCATCCGGCCGGGCCCGGCGACCAGCCCGGGCAGCCACTTCGCGTAGAACGCACCCGCACCGACCGCCGCCCTGCCCTTGTCGGCGAGCGTCTTGTCCGGATCGATCAGGTCCCCGGCCACCGACAGATGCGCGTCCACGGCCTCCCGCGCGATGAGCAGGTGCATGATCTCGGTCGAGCCCTCGAAGATCCGGTTGATCCGCAGATCGCGCAGCAACTGCTCGGCCGGGACGCCGCGTTCGCCGCGGGCCGCCAGCGACTCGGCTGTCTCATAGCCCCGGCCGCCGCGGATCTGCACCAGCTCGTCCGCCATCCGCCAGGCCATCTCACTGCCGTAGAGCTTGGCGAGCGCGGCCTCGATCCGGATGTCGTTGCGGTCCTCGTCGGCCATCTGCGAGGACAGGTCCAGGACCGCCTCCAGCGCGAAGGTCGTCGCCGCGATGAAGGAGATCTTGCTGCCGACGGCCTCGTGCTCGGCGACCGGCCTGCCCCACTGGACGCGTTCCCGGGACCACTCGCGGGCGATTTTCAGACACCACTTCCCGCTGCCCGCGCAGGTGGCGGGCAGCGACAGCCGGCCCGTGTTCAGGGTGGTCAGCGCGATCCTGAGCCCGGCGCCCTCGGGACCGATCCGGTTGGCGGCCGGGACCCGCACCCGGTGGAAGCGGGTGACGCCGTTCTCGATGCCGCGCAGCCCCATGAAGGCGTTGCGGTTCTCCACGGTGATGCCCTCCGAGCCGGCCTCGACGACGAAGGCCGAGATGCCGCCCCGGTGTCCTTCGGCGCGCCGCGGGTCGTCGGAGTCCGGTTCGGGGACCCGGGCCATGACCACCAGCAGGTCGGCGATCACCCCGTTGGTCGTCCACAGCTTCACGCCGTCGAGGACGTAGTCGTCCCCGTCCGGGACGGCCGTCGTCGCCAGCCGCGCCGGGTCGGAGCCCACGTCCGGCTCGGTCAGCAGGAAGGCCGAGATGTCGGTGCGCGCGCAGCGCGGCAGATAGGCGTCCTTCTGCTGCGGGCTGCCGAACAGCTTCACCGGCTGCGGCACGCCGATTGACTGGTGCGCGGAGAGCAGGGCCCCGACCGCGGGGCTGGCGGAGCTGACCAGCGCGAGCGCCTTGTTGTAGTACACCTGGGTGAGCCCCAGGCCCCCGTACTCGGTGCCGATCTTCATGCCGAGCGCGCCGAGCTCCTTGAGTCCGCCGAGCACCTCGTCCGGGATCCGGGACTCGCGCTCGATCAGCGCACCGTCGATCTTCGTGCCGGCGAACTCGCGCAGGCGTGCCAGGAATTCCTCGCCCCGTGCGACATCCTCGGCCGCCGGTTCCGGGTGCGGGTGGATGAGGTCGAGGCGGAAGCGGCCGAGGAACAGCTCCTTGGCGAAGCTGGGCTTGCGCCAGTCCTTCTCCCGGGCTGCCTCGGCCACTTCGCGTGCTTCACGCTCGGAGACGGTCATCTCGCTCACCTCGAAACGGTGTGGAGGCGGACACGCGGTGCGGGACGGTACCGACGGGAGCCGGCCGCACTGCCGGAACCGTCCGGACCACCGCCGGGTGCTACTCGGTCGTATGTACCCGATTCGCCCCGGACCTACCAGACGCCGCGCAGGAGAAGCTCCTCCGCGCCGCCCGCCGGGCTGTTCGCCGGACCGGTCCGGGTGCGGCCCCGCACGCTGGCCCGGCGGAGCAGAGCAGGGGTTCCCGCGGGGCGGCGGCGACCGGCGACCGGCGACCGGCGGCAGACAGCACGCAGCGGGACCGCAGGCGGCGCGGGCGGGCCGGGCCGGAGAGTCGGCGAGGGCCGGTGGGGCCCGGACCGGGGACGCTATCCGCCCGGCTTCCGCGGCCCGCCGCCGCCCGGGACGACCAGTCCGGTCTCGTAGGCGAGCACGACGGCCTGGGCACGGCTGCCGATGCCGAGCTTGGCCATCGTCCGGTTGAGGTGCGTCTTGACGGTCGACTCGCTGATCACCAGGGTCTGGGCGATCCCGGGGTTGGACAGTCCACCCGCCACCAGGCGGAGGACGTCCAGCTCCCGCCCGGTCAGCTGCTCGAGGGTCCCGCCCGGCGCGGCCGGCCGTTCGGTCCGCGGCGCGTACGCCTCGACGAGCCGCCGGGTGACGCTCGGCGCGAAGAGCGTGTCGCCCTCCGCGACGGCGGCGACGGCGGCCAGCAGCCGCTGCGGCCCGGTGTCCTTGAGCAGGAAGCCGCTGGCTCCCGCGCGCAGCGCCGCGTAGACGTACTCGTCCAGGTCGAACGTGGTCAGCACCAGGATGCGGGGGCGGGGCTCGGTACTCTGCGCGAGGATCCGCTCGGTCGCGGTGATACCGCTGGTGCCGGGCATCCGGATGTCCATGAGAACGACGTCGGGCCGCTGCTGCGCGGCGAGCCGGACCGCCTCGTCCCCGTCCGACGCCTCGCCGACCACCTCCGTGCCCGGTGCGGCGCGCAGCAGCGCCGCGACCCCGGCCCTGATGAGCACCTGGTCGTCGACGACGAGCACTCTGGTCGCCACCGCCTGTGTCCTCTCCGCCCCGTCAGGCGGGGAGGATCAGCCGCACCTCGAATCCGCCGCTCGCCCGGGGCCCGGCGTGCAGCCGGCCCCCGTAGATCCTGGCGCGCTCGCGCATCCCGATCAAGCCGTGCCCGCCCGGTTGGCGGGAGCCGGCCGCGGGCTGAAGCGAGATCCGGCCACCCTCGGGGCCCGCGCTCCCCGGGCCGTCGTCGACGACCGCCACGGTGAGCTGCCGGGGCCGGTAGGCGAGGGTGACGTCGGCGCGGGCGGTACCGGCGTGCTTGAGCACGTTCGTCAGCGCCTCCTGGACCACGCGGTAGGCGCACTGCCCCGCGCCGGGCGCCAGGGAGCGCGGCTCGCCGGTGACGGTGAACCGCACGGGCACACCCGCGCCGCGTACCCGCTCGACCAGCTCGGGCAACTGGCCGAGGCCGGGCGCCGGACCGAACTCCGGCCGGTCGCCGTCTCCGCCGCCGTGCGGACCGCGGTCGTCCGACCGGTCACCGCCCTCCACCCGCAACACGGCCAGCAGCCGGCGGAGTTCGGCCAGTGCCTCGCCGGAGGTGTCGGCTATGGTGCCCAGCGCACCACGCGCCGTGCGCGGATCGCTGTCGAAGACATAGCCCGCCAGGCCCGCCTGCACGGATATCACCGACATGTGGTGCGCGACGACATCGTGCAGATCGCGGGCGATGCGGACCCGCTCCTCGGCGACGGCACGCCGCTCGGCTCCCGTTCGCTCGCGCCGCAACTGGTCGGTCAGCCGGGCCAGTTCCACGTTGCGCCGGGCCGCCTTGCGGGCGAGGTGGCCGAAACCGCACAGGACACCGGGGTAGAGCACGCTCTGCCCCAGGACGGTGGCCCAGGAGCTCTCCAGACCCGTCGTCCCGGCGAGGTTCCACACCGCCGCGAGCAGCAGTGCGCACAGCACCGCCTGGCGCATCGGACGCTGGGACGCGACCGTGTAGAGCGCGAGGAGCGGCCCCAGGGAGTTGACGACCGGCCAGTAGTCGAGCGCCACGTACACCGCCCAGACGGCCAGGACCAGCAGGCACAGCGTGCTCGGGAACCGGCGGCGGGCGGCGAGCGGCAGGTTCACCGCACAGGTCAGCGCGACGCCCCGCGGGTCGAGGCCCGACCAGCCCTGCGGTACGCGGTCGTTGCCCAGCAGCAGGCTGACCACCGTGATGGCGAGCGCGATCACACTGTCGTACACCCATGCCGGCACGCGCTCAGCCCCGAGACGCACCCGGGTCCAGACCGTCGTACTCCGCATCGCCGCAGCGTAGCGGCGCCTCGGCGGGGTGCTCATCCTCCGGGTGCGCCGTCCGCGCACTACCCCCCTGGTACGAGACCGGGCCCCGGCTACCGCAGCAGGTCGACCTCCACTCATCCACGATTACCGCCGAACGGTGACGACGGGCACAAGCGCCCCGCGTACTGTCGGGCACCAGGGAGAGCGCCACGCCCCGGGCACGGGGGACGGGCCACGGACAGGGGGAGTCCACGGCCGATGAGCGCCTCAGGGCGTGGCGCTGCTCCCGGCGGCCGGATGGCCTCCGAGTGTCAGCACGACGGTGACGATCAGCAGCAGCAATGCCACAGCCGCCACGGCGACGGTCAGGACGCGGCAGATCCGCCGCTGCCGCCACTCCTTGCCCGGACGCATGGCTCCCACCCCTCCTGCGGACCCCCGGTTCCGCGCCTCGCACACGAGTGTCCCGGAATCACGTTCCCCCGAGCACTGTAGTGCGGCCGGCCGATGCGAAGCGGCGGGTTGCGGCAGCCACCCGCCCTCGCGGTACCGGTACCCCCCGACCGGTCCACGGCTCAGGGGACGACCCGGAAGTGGGTGGTCAACCTGCCCTCCCCGTCGAGGACATGGAAGGCGATCATCGGGGGCAGCGTGTAGTCGATCGGCCCGCCCTCCTCGCCTTCCCAGGGCATCTTCAGCGTGGAGACCACACCGGGTGCGGCGACCAGCGGCACCCCGGCGAAGGTGGTCACGGCCGGAGTGTGGCTGTGCCCGCACAGCAACCCCGCCACCGTGCCGTGCCTGCCGACGACCTCGGCCAGCCGCTCCTCGCCGAACTGCCGGATGGGGTCGACGTACTGGCCGTACAACGGTACGGGCGGATGGTGGAAGCACACGAACGCGGGCGCGTCGTCCGGCGTCCCGGCGAGCTCCCGGTCGAGCCAGCCGAGTGTGGCGTCGTCGAGGCGGCCGTGCCCCTTCCCGGGCACGCTGGAGTCGCACATCAGGAAGGTGGCGCCGGGCAGCCGGTGCACCTCGTTGACGGGCGAGGGGTCGGCGGCGTCGCCGTGTAGCAGCACCGTGCGGTAGGCGGCGCGCGCATCGTGGTTGCCGGGGCAGATCAGCGGCTGCACCCCGTGGTCGGCGAAGAGCTTCGCCGCCAGTGTGTACTCGTCCTCCCGGCCGTGGTCGGCGATGTCCCCCGTGAGCAGGACGGCGTCGAGCCCGTCGAGCGCCTCGGAGAGGCAGGCCAGCACGCGCTCGGTGCGTTCGCGGGCGCGTGCGCCGCCGTCGCCCCGGTCCTGACCCAGGTGAATGTCGCTGAACTGCGCGAAGGTGAACATGAGTGGGTCCTCACTCGACTCGGTTCAGGTCCTGTTCGGCGGCGTTCGGGCCGTACTCGGCTCGGTTCGGGTCGCTCTCGGTCGTTGCAGCAGTACTCGAGCCGGATGCGGCTGCTCAGCCCTTCCAACGGACGGCGAAAGCGCGCCGAGGGTTGACCTCGAAGATCTGCCGTGCCGCGGCGGCGCCCAACTCGTCGGCGACACGGGGGCGCAGAGTGTGCGCCACATACGGCACTCCCGTCTCCGCACGGGCTGCCGCCGTGACGGTGTCCCCGCCCAGCAGCACCCGGTCTCCGTACCCGTGCTCCAGCAGCTCGGCGAGGCTGCCGAAGAGGCGCCAGTCCGTCGCGTGATGGGTGCGCGACGGTCCGTCGAAGACCAGCCAGGCACCGGAGGCGGCAGCCGCCCGCTGCATGCGCGGGTCCGGGCACCGTCCCAAGTGGCCCAGCAGCACCCCGGAGGGCGGCACCTCCTGCTGCCCGCACAGGAAGTCCAGCACCTCGGCTGCGCCGGTGCCCAGCTCCAGGTGCACCGCGATCGGCGCCCCCGTCGCCCGGTGCGCCTCGGCCGCGGCCGCCATCGTCCACCGTGCGTACCGGCCGAGCCCGTGGAAGTCGCCGGCGACCTTGATCAGACCGGCCCGCGGCGCTTCGCCGCACACCCCGCCGCGCATCCCGCGGGTCAGCTCCTGCACGAACAGGGCCGCCGGGTCGGACGGCAGCTCCCCGGTGTAGTGCTGGGCCTGGTGCAGTCCGGTCGCGGCGACGAGCCGCACCCCGGTGCGCCGGGCGAGGTCGGCCAGCGCACCGGAGTGACGGCCCATCCCGTGGGGTGTCCACTGCACGAGGCTGCGGCCACCGTGCTCGGCGAAGGCCCGCAACTGCCGCTCCGCGGCGTCCACGTCGGCCAGTTCCTGCCCCGGCAGCCACGGACTGCGCAGGAAGAGGTGGTCGTGCGCGTCGCAGACGCCCAGCTCCGCTCCGGGGAGATCGCCTTCGACGGTGCGGACCGCCGGACCGGGTCGGGGCGGGCCGCTCGCGGCGTGCGGGGCGGCGGCGGCCCCGGTGTCCTCGCCGGTCATGCGCGGGCGTCCGGCTCGGCGGTGTGTGCCTCCAGGAGCCGCAGCAGACCGTCGACGGCCTCATGGAACGGTCCGGGGTGCCCTGCCGAACGGGCGAGCACATAGCCGCCCTGGACGACGGCGACGACGGTCGCCGCTGTTCCCGCCGGGTCGAGGTCCGGCCGGAACTCCCCGTCGGCGCGGCCTTCTTCGAGCACTTCCGCCAGCCGGGCGCGGAGCCGGTCGAAGGTCTCCTGCAGCGGGGCCCGCAGGCCGGGGTCGGCGACCACGTCCGGGTCCTGGGCGAGTCCGCCGATCCGGCAGCCGCGCAGCACCGCGCGTTCACGGGTGAGGTAGGTGCGCACTCTCTCCAGCGCACCGCCCGCGCCGGAGAGGTCCGCCTCGGCCCGGGACCGCAGCTCCTGCGCACTCCTGTGCACGGCGGCCCGGGCCAGGTCGGGCTTGCCGCCGAAGTGGTGGTACATGCTGCCCTGGCCCACCCCGGCACGCTGCTGGATGGCCCGCGGGCTGGTGCCCACATAACCGCGCTCCCACAGGAGTTCCTGGGTGGCCTCGATCAGCCTGTCCGCCGTGTCCTTACCGTCCATACCCGCAATGTACATACCAGTAGGTACAGAGTCGCCGACACCTGGCACCACGGAGCGGAGAGCCCGCCCCGACGCACCGCTGCCGGGCACCGCCGCGGTTCCGCAGCAGCACCCGGCAGCATGCGACGCCGGAAGGGACAGCTCAGAGGTCGAGACCGGTGAGCACCATGACGCGCTCGTAGGTGTAGTCCTCCATCGCGAACCGCACGCCCTCGCGGCCCACACCGGAGTCCTTGACACCGCCGTAGGGCATCTGGTCGGCCCGGTAGGACGGCACGTCGCCGACGACGACCCCGCCGACCTCCAGCGCGCGGTGCGCACGGAAGGCTGCCTGCACGTCGTGGGTGAACAGACCTGCCTGCAGGCCGTACCTGGAGTCGTTGACGATCTCGAACGCCTCCTGCTCGCCGTTCACCTTCACGAACGACATGACGGGCCCGAAGACCTCCTCGCAGCCGATCTGCGTGTCGGCCGGCACGTTCTCCAGCACCGTCGGCTCCACGGAGGCACCGTCCCGCTTGCCGCCCGTGAGCACCTTGGCGCCGCGCGAGACGGCCTCGCCGATCCACGACTCGACCCGGCGTGCGGCGTCCTCGCTCACCAGCGGGCCCACATCGGTCGCCTCGTCCGAGGGGTCACCGGTGGTGAGCGCCTCGACGGCCGCCACGACCTTGGGGACCAGCCGGTCGTAGACCGAGGCGTCGGCGACGACCCGCTGGACCGAGATGCAGGACTGGCCCGCCTGGTAGTTGGAGAAGGTCGCGATGCGCTGGGCCGCCCAGTCCAGATCCGCCTCGGAGGCGTAGTCGGCCAGCACGACCGCCGCGCCGTTGCCGCCCAGCTCCAGGGTGACGCGCTTGCGCGGTGCGGAGTCCAGGATCGACCAGCCGACCGGAGCCGAACCCGTGAAGGAGATGATCGGCAGCCGCTCGTCCTGCACCAGGCCCGGCATCTGCTCGTTCGGCACCGGCAGCACCGACCAGGACCCCGCGGGCAGGTCCGTCTCGGCCAGCAGCTCACCGAGGATCAGCCCGGACAGCGGGGTGGCGGGCGCCGGCTTGAGGATGATCGGGGTGCCCACGGCGAGCGCCGGGGCGACCTTGTGGGCGCACAGGTTGAGGGGGAAGTTGAACGGCGCGATCCCCAGGACCGGGCCGTAGGGGAAGCGGCGGGTGAAGGCCAGCCGGCCCGTGCCGCCCGCGTCCGAGTCCAGGCGCTGCGCCTCGCCCCCGTTGAAGCGGCGGGCCTCCTCCGCCGCCCAGCGGAAGACGGAGATGCAGCGGCCCACCTCACCGCGCGCCCACTTCATCGGCTTGCCGTTCTCCGCGGAGATCAGCTCGGCGATCTCGTCCGTGCGCTCCACGAGGCGGCGGGTGAGGTGGTCCAGCGCGGCGGCGCGGACATGCGCGGGGGTGGCGGAGAACTCGCCGGCCACCGCGGCGGCGGCGGCCACGGCCTCCTCCACCTGCGCGGAGGTGGGGATGCTGACGGTGCCGACGTGCCTGCCGTCCCAGGGCGAGGTGACGTCGAGCGTGGTGTCGCCGGTGGCCTTGCGGCCGGCGAGCCAGAATGCGTGCGGAGAAGTCGCTGTCGTCACGGCGGATCGCCTTCCGGATGCGGGAGAGTGCCTCGGTTCCAGCGTCCACGGTAGGGCGTCGCAGCCCGTCCGCTTCTTCGCCGGGGTGGAGTACTTCGACTGTGCCGTCATACGGATTGTCACTGTACGCGGCGCACTGCGGTCCGCGTGGGTTGTCCCCGTACGCCCCGGTACCCGACGCGGTCCCCGGGACGGCAACCACCGAGGGCTCCACCCGTCAGCTCCGCGGCAGCCGGACCGGCGACGACTCGGAGACGGGATCGACGACACCGCGAAGTGCCCGGGCTCCCCCGGCGGTGTGCCGCGCCGGGCGGAGCAGCCGATGCGCGGGGTCAGCCGGTGGCCTTGAGAGCCAGCCAGAGCTCCATGCGCACATCCGGGTCGTCGAGGGAACGGCCCAGGATCTCCTCCACCCGGCGCATGCGGTACCGCAGCGTGTGGCGGTGCACACCGAGTTCGGCCGCCGCAGCGTCCCACTGCCCGTGCCGGGACAGCCAGGCGCGCAGCGACGCCACCAGGTCGCCCCTGCCGTTCGCGTCGTGCTCCCGCAGCGCGCGCAGCAGCCCGTCGGCGAAGGCGCGGACGGCGTCATCGGCCAGCAGCGGCAGCACCGACCCCGCGGCGACGTCCTCGTGTTCCACCAGCGCCACCCCGCGCCGCCGGGCGACCGACAGCGCCTGATCCGCCTGCTTGAAGGCCACCGCGGCCGCGGCCAGACCGACCGGGGCCGAGACGCCGATGGCCAGCCCCTCCTCGCCGCCCCCGCCGGACCGCCGTCCGGGCTGCGCCGCGGACGCCGTCCCGGCGAACTCCGCGCACCCGGCCACCGCCGCGCCGCCGTCCGACGCCAGCACGACCAGTCGCGCCCCGTCCGGCACCACCAGCACCGCCTCGCCGTTGCGCGCCGCAGCGGTCTCGACCGCATCCGCGAGCTCCTCGAGCGGCCAGACGATGCGGCTCAGCCGCCCCGTGTCCGACGGGTCGGCCTGCGGGCCTCCCGCGCCGACCACCACACCGGAGGCCGCGGAAGCCCCCGCCCCGGTGGCCGCCCCTGTCGAACCGTCCCACGCGCCGGCGGCCGACGGCTTCCCGGCGGCCTGCTTCGAGGCTGCCGACTGCGTCGCGGACGGCCGGGCGGCGGACGGCTGCACGGACTGCTTGGCGGAAGACCTGGCGGACGCCCTGGTGGACGCCTTCACGCCGCCGGGCCGCGCCGCCTCCGACGACGCGGGCACCACCGTGGGAGTGCCCGCCGCGGCTGCCAGGTCGGCCAGCCCGCACAGCTCACCCGCGCGCGCCAGATACCCGGCGGGTGCCGACGACGACGGCCGGACCGCGGAGGCCGTGGGCACCGGGGGCGGCCCGGCGGACTGGGCCGACTGCACCGCCGCGATGCCCTCCTGCGCGAACCTCGCGGCAGCCGCCGACGCCGGTTCCGCGACGATCACCCGCATCGGGGCGTCCAGCAGGCCGCCGTAGAGCTGCCCGGCCACCGCACGAGCGTGCTCGCCCTCGCCGACGAGCAGCATCTTGAGCACCGCGGCACCCAGCCGCTGCTCCGCCTCCTGCAGCGCCCGGGACCGCTCCATGGTCAGGGTCAGCAGCGCGATGGCGGAGTTCACGGCATAGCGCTCGGCCGTACCCAATGGCGCCGCCGTCCCGACGGCCAGTACCGCCTTGGCACGGCGCCCGCTGCCGATCGACTGGAGTTCGACCCGGTCGTCCCCACCGTCCCCCTCGCTGACCACCGCGCTGGCGGGCGCGGGACGGTCCCGCAGCCGCTCGGCGTCGCCGACGAAGCGGGTCGCCCGGCGCACCGCCCAGGCCGGCGCCGTGGCGACCACCGAACCGGAGGCGTCGTAGAGCGCCGCCCACCCGTCGACCTGCGAGGCAAGCCGCGCGAGCAGCGCGGAGGGACCCTCCCGGGAGAGCGCGGCGCGGGTCATCTCCCGCTGCGCATCGAACCCGGCGCTCACCGCGCGGTACTGCTCGGCGGCGATGTCCGCCGACACCGCCTTGCTGATCGCGATGAACGGGGTACGCCTGGGCACCTCGAGCAGCGGGAGGTCCGCACCCCGGCAGGCGTCGACCAGGGCCTGCGGCACCCCTTCGTAGTTGACACCCGCCGCGAAGCCGAGCCCGACCACGCCCTTGCTCACCAGCTTGTCCACATAGGCGCGCATCGCGCCGCGGTCGTCCGCGTCGAGCTTGAGCCCCGTGAAGAGGATGAGCTCCCCGCCGTCCATGTACGGGGTCGGATCGGCCAGCTCACTGGAGTGCGCCCACCGCACGGTGGCATCCAGCCTCCCGTGCCCCGCGAGCACGGAGAGGCGGAGCGCGGAGTTCTGGACGAGCGCGGCAAGAGTCGGTGGCATAACGCACTTCACCGTACAGCCGCCGGCCCGCATTCGGGCCCCCGATGTACGCCCCTGCAACGGGACGCGCGTCACTCCCCCAGCTTCGTCAGGATCGGCGGCGTCCGTTCCCCGCGGACCGTGGTCACCGAGAGCACGGCGTGCTCCGGCTGCAGCTCGTTGGCCAGGTCGGAGGCGGACCAGCGCTCCCGCTGCTCGCTGCGCACGGTCACCGACTCGGCCGTCACGTGCTTGCCGGTCGCCAGCCGCCGCACCGCGTGCAGGACCCGGGTGACGGGCTCGTCCGAGACAAGCTGCCGATTGGTGACCGTACGGGTCTGCACCCACTCGGTACCCCACACCTCGGCGAACCGCTCGGCATCCCACGGTGTGACACCCGCACACACCATCCGGCACCCCACGGCACCGAGCAGCGGCCCGCGAAGCGGCTCGGGCACATCGTCCAGCGCCCGCAGCGTCAGCAGCACGCCCGCGTGCACCGAGCGCAGCCGCTGCAGGCCCCGCAGCGCCTGCGGGGTGACGGTCTGCGCCGCGTCGTCCAGCACCAGGCAGGCGAAGAGCGACTGGTCACCCCGCGCCACGGCGCACTCGGTGAACTGCGCGAGGAGCAGCCGGGCCAGGATCCGCGACGCCTCCGCATGCCCCCGCTCGGGCAGGTCCACCCGGACCCGCAGCGGATGCTCCAGCGCACGCAGCGAGAACGGTCGCCGACCCGCCGCCTTCGGGCTGCCCTCGGGCAGGAAGAAGTCGGCGAAGGCGGGCCGGTCCAGCAGCGCGATCCGGTCAGCCAGCAGCGCGGCGATGTCCCCCGCGCGCCCGGACTGCCGCTCGAAGGCATCCAGCTCCCGAAGCTGCCCGCCCTGCCCCTCGGCCCGCAGCGCCTCCCGCAGCGCATCGAGCGCACCCGGACCGCCGTCCAGCAGTTCACGCAGCTCAGGGACGGTGGGGAACCGGCCGTGCACCGCAGCGAACGGGCCGATGAGCTGGGCCAGCGACGTCGCGGCGCGGCGGCTGTCACCCCCCGGCAGCGTGGCGGCCAGGTCCCCCACCAGGCCCTCGGCGAGCATCCCCGCGGCCTCGTCCGGATCCGTCGTACCGCCGTACAGGTCCAGGTCGTGCGTCGAGCCCGGGTGCCCGACCCGGATGACGAGGTCGAAGGAGTCGTCGCGCACGAACTGCGAACCCGCCGGACTCACCGCGATCACCGCCGCCTGCCCGGCCAGCGCCTGCAGACAGAGCGACTCCACCACCGGGCGGGCCAGCCTGCTCGTCTTGCCGGTGCCGGGCGGACCGACGGCCAGCGCCGACGTGCCCAGCAACGTGGGGTCCAGCGCGATACCGGCCCCGCGGTACTCGTGCGGATTGCGCTCCGAGTCGGCGGCCCGCCCGATGCGGACCTGGCGCAGCGACAGATCGTGCCGGGCCGCCCGCACCGACAGGTCCCGGGCCCCCGACGGGTGCGCGCATGCCTCCGCGCCCTGCGCGAGCACACTCTCGACGAACGCCTCCAGCCGCTGCGGCCGCGCCCGTACGGTCTGCCACGCGCGCTCCAGCCGGGCATGGTCGACATCCGTCATCCGGCCGGCGCCCAGCTCCCCGGCCAGCACCTCGGCCGCCCGCCCGGCACCACCGGCCCGCAGCTCAGGCCACTGGGCGGGGTCGAGGTGCGGTGGGGGGACGGGTGCGTGCGCAGACCCCGGCACCGCTGCCTCGTCGGGGACGAATCCGCCGGAGGGCCGCGCTCCCTGCCCGGTGAGCCGCGCCCACACACGCCGCGCCAGCTCGTCCCAGCGGCCCACACGGCCGAAGAAGAAGGCGAGGCCGATGAAGACGCCTCCGTTGTAGATCCAGGAAGCCCACACGAAGAGAACCTGGTTGCCACCGGCCTCCCGCCACGAGTCAGGGGTGAGAGCGACCAGCGGCCACTGCCAGTAGCTGCCCAGATACCCGTTCCACAGCAGCGACCACAGCAGCCACCCCATGAGGAAGGAGATGAGGGCGCCGCTGACGAGCTGGCGGGCGGGGGTGCGGTCGGGGTCTTCCGGTGGGCGCTGTTCATAGCCGCAGCGCCATACGCCCGGGGCCGCCTCCGGGCGGGGCAGGCGCAGCCAGTCCGCGAGCGGGGGGCCGCCCTGGGGGGCGCCGGAGGGCATGGGTGGAGGGCCCGCCTCCACGCCGGGGACCCGGGGGGCGGCACTCGTGTCGGGGGGCGCGGAGGGTTGGGGTGGGACCGCAGGGTGGCCGGTGGGCGTGGGGGCAGTGTGGTACGTGCTGCCTGTGCCCTGCTTCCGGTGGGGAAGCCCCATGTCCATGTGCTGCCTCAGCTCCCTGACGCCCCGACGCGCCGGTCCGGTACGCGACCGGCGCCCTCCTGCCCTCCAATCTAGCGGCTGACCATGTCAGTTGGCCCGGACCTGTCGGTGGGATCGCCGGGACCGCGGCGCACACGTACCCGCAGGCGGCCGGGCGGCGGACGCCGGCACCCCTGCGGAGGCGGACGAGCGCGGCCGATGCGGTCGGCCGCCTGTGCACCTATGTCCGTCGTGGCCAACACGCGGTCCGCACTTCTCCGGAGCGGTGCATGTGTCCTCCGTCCGCGTGCCCCTAGCCTGCGAAGTGCCAGACACCCGTTCCTCCCGAGGAGTGCGCTATGACCGGAAAGACAGAACTGTCCGGAGGGCCTTCCCTCCCCCAGGAGCGGCGTGTGGTCACCGCTGTCCCCGGGCCCGTGTCGCAGGAGCTGATGGCCCGCAAGCAGGCCTCGGTCGCCAACGGCATCGGGACGGTGCTGCCGGTCTTCGCGCGCCGCGCCGGCGGCGGCGTCCTGGAGGACGTGGACGGCAACTCCTTCATCGACTTCGGCTCCGGTATCGCCGTGACCTCGGTCGGCAACAGCGCCGAGGCGGTCGTGCGCCGGGCGACGGAGCAGCTCAACGACTTCACCCACACCTGCGCGATGGTCGTTCCCTACGAGCCCTACGTGCGGGTCTGCGAGGAGCTGGCCGCGGTCACCCCGGGCGACCATGCCAAGAAGAGCGCGCTGTTCAACTCCGGCGCCGAGGCGGTGGAGAACGCCGTCAAGATCGCCCGCGCGCACACCGGCCGCCAGGCCGTCGTGGTGTTCGACCACGGCTACCACGGCCGCACCAACCTGACGATGGCGCTCACCTCGAAGAACATGCCGTACAAGCACAGCTTCGGCCCGTTCGCGCCCGAGGTCTACCGCGTCCCGGTCGCCTACCCCTACCGCTGGCTGACCGGCCCGGAGAACTGCGCCGAGGAGGCAGCCGCCCAGGCGATCGACCAGATCACCAAGCAGATCGGCCCGGACAACGTCGCCGCGATCATCATCGAACCGGTGCTGGGCGAGGGCGGCTTCATCGTCCCGGCCAAGGGCTTCCTGCCGCGCGTCCAGCAGTTCGCGCGGGACAACGGCATCGTCTTCGTCGCGGACGAGATCCAGTCCGGCTTCTGCCGCACCGGCCAGTGGTTCGCCTGCGAGGACGAGGGCCTCGTGCCCGACCTGATCACCACCGCGAAGGGCATCGCGGGCGGCATGCCGCTCGCCGCGGTCACCGGCCGGGCCGACATCATGGACGCTGCGCACAGCGGCGGCCTGGGCGGCACCTACGGCGGCAACCCGGTGGCGTGCGCGGCGGCGCTCGGGTCGATCGAGACGATGCGCGAGCTCGACCTTCCCGCCAAGGCCCGGCGCATCGAGGAGATCATGAAGCCGCGGCTGGAGAAGCTGGCGGAGAGCTCGGAGATCATCGGCGATGTCCGCGGCCGGGGCGCCATGCTCGCCGTCGAGCTGGTGAAGCCGGGCGGCAAGGAGCCCAACCCGGAGGCCACCGCCGCGCTCGCGAAGGCCTGCCACCAGCAGGGCCTGCTCGTCCTGACGACCGGCACCTACGGCAACGTCGTACGCTTCCTGCCGCCGCTGGTCATCGGCGAGGACCTGCTCAACGAGGGCCTGGACGTCCTGGAGGAGGCAGTCGCCGGCCTGTGAGGGCCGAGGGCTCCCAGAGCCCTTCTGAACGAGCCGTCGGCCGGTTCTTCCCACCGGTCGGCGGCTCACGGCGTTTCGGCCGAACGGCGCGCCGCGCGCGCCACCGCGCCGGGAGACGGGGAGGACCGGCCGCCCCGCGCGACCGGTCCTCCCCGCGACCGCGTCCGGGCCCGGTAGCGTGGCCGGGACGCGCGCGTACCGGCGCCGCGTACCGCCCGAGCAGGCGGTGACCAGCAGGGGAGCAGCACCGGTGAAGAATGTGTGCGGGGCCGATGTCCGGTGCGTAATGCGCCTGTCGGGGCCCGAGCCGCTGCCGTACGGTTTCTGGAGTCGCCGGGAGGCGCGGAGGGCCACCTCCGGGTTCCCGGTCCGAGCCGGTCGCTCCCCAAGACAGGCCCGGTCGTGCCCTCGCGCACGTTCCTCACCGATCGGATAGCCGCTTGTCCCACACCCCCCGGGACCGGCGGGAACCCGGTCGACACGGCCGCCCTGGAACTGTCCCCCCGGTTCCCGGGCGGCCGGCCACGCTCACACCCCCTCCGGGCTCCGGAGCACCGCGCCGTCGTCGTCCGCTGCTGATGTCGGCCTGCGGCCTGTGCGCTCTCGTACTGCTTCTGGGCACCTGGCAGGTGCTGGTGGAGGGCGCGCTGGTGGGCCGGGACGAGGAGCTGGGCGCGGCCGTGCGCCGGGCGGCGCCCCCGCAGGTGCCGGCCGAGGCGCTCTCGGATCTGGGCAATCCGGAGGTGGCGCTGCCGTTGCTCGCCGCCGCGATGGCGCTGGCGCTGCTGCGTTCGGGAGGCCGCCGCTGGTGGCCGGTGGCCTGCTACGGGGCGGTCGTGGCGCTGATGGTTCCCCTTGTGCTGGGCCTGAAGGTGTGGACGGACCGCGCCGGTCCGTCCGGCGGTGGGGGCTTCTATCCGTCGGGGCACGCCGCCACCACGGCGGCGGCGCTCGGCGGCGCGCTGCTCCTGCTGAGCGGCGGGCTCTCCCGTGCCGCACGCCGTGCGGCGGGGGCGCTGGTCGCCGCCCTGGTCGTCGGGAACGGCCTCGGGCTGGTGTGGCGGGGGTACCACTGGCCGCTGGATGTGCTGGCGGGCTGGTGTCTGAGCGTGCTGCTGCTGTGTGCGGCCTGCACGGCCGCACACCGGCCGGGGCCCGGCGCCCGCCTGCCGCACACCGAGCGGAACCAGCCGCACGGCAGCGGGATGCCGACCGACCGGAGCCCACCGCGCACCCGCCGTACGCCGCCGGCCGCGAGCTGACGTACGGCGGGCACCCTCCCGTGGACGCAGGCGGCACCGTCAGCTGTCGAAGCCCATGCCCACCTTGTCCATGGCCTTCAGCCACAGGTTGCGCCGTCCGGCATGCGCGTCGGAGCGGGCCAGCGACCACTGGGTGAGGCCGATCCCGGCCCAGCGGACCGGCTCCGGCGGGAACGGGAGCGGCTTCTTGCGCACCATCCGCAGTGCGGTGCGCTCGGTGCGCTCGCCCGCGAGCAGGTCGAGCATGACCTCGGCACCGAACCGAGTGGCACCGACGCCGAGCCCGGTGAAGCCCGCGGCGTAGCCGACGCGGCCGTCGGCTGCGGTGCCGAAGAACGGGGAGAAGCGCGAGCAGGTGTCGATGACGCCGCCCCAGCTGTGGGTGAAGCGCACTCCCTCGAGTTGCGGGAAGCAGCGGAAGAAATGCTGGGCGAGCTTGGCGAAGGTCTCGGGTCGCTGATGGTAGTCGCGGGAGATCCGGCTGCCGTAGTGGTAGAGGACGTCGTAGCCGCCCCACAGGATGCGGTTGTCCGTGGTGATCCGGAAGTAGTGGAAGTGGTTGGCGCTGTCGCTGAGGCCCTGGCGGTTGTGCCAGTTGATCGCCGCCCGCTGCTGCTCGTCGAGCGGTTCGGTCATCAGCGCGTAGTCGTAGACGGGGGCGATGTAGGGCCGCACCCGGCGCAGCAGGGAGGGGAAGGCGTTGGTGCCCAGGGCGACGCTGCGGGCGCGCACCCGGCCGTAGGGGGTGCCGACGGTGATCTGGGCGCCGCGGGTGTCCAGCCGGGTCGCGGGGGTGTGTTCGTGGATGCGGACGCCGGCCTGTTCGCAGGCGCGCTTGAGCCCCCAGGCGAGGCGAGCGGGGTTGACCATGGCGACTCCGGTGCGGTCCCAGAGTCCGGCCAGGAAGGTCGGCGAGTCGGCCTCGGCGCGTACCGCGTCCCGGTCGAGCAGGGTCAGCCCGTCGCCCACGCCGAGTGCCCCGGCCTGCTGCGCCCATTCCTCCAGTTCGGCGACCTGGTGGGGCTCGGTGGCCAGGGAGATTTCGCCGGTGCGCTCGAAGTCGCAGTCGATGGCGTAGCGGGAGACGGCTTCCTCGATGGCGTCCAGGTTGCGCCGGCCCAAGCGTTCGAGTTCGGTGATCTCCTCGGGCCAGCGGGCGAGGCCATTGCCGAAACCGTGGGTGAGCGAGGCCGCGCAGAAGCCGCCGTTGCGTCCTGAGGCGGCCCAGCCGACCTCCTCGCTCTCGACGAGCACCACGTCGCGGGCGGGGTCCCGTTCCTTGGCGAGCAGTGCGGTCCACAGGCCGCTGTAGCCGCCTCCCACCACCAGCAGGTCGCAGTGCTCGTAGCCGACGAGTGCCGGGTGGCGCTCGGGGCGGTGGGCCGGGTCGTCCAGCCAGAAGGGGGTGGGCTGGGCGTCGGCGAGGGAGCGGAGGGCAACGGGAGCAGCCACGGCGTCACTCATGGTCATCGGCTCCTCGTCGTACTCGGGTGTGCGGTCCCGGTGTCGTTCATGGTCGTCCTTCTTAGGGTGCCCCGCGCGGCACACGGCAGGGGTGGCGCCGGGTCGTACGTCCGGCGCGGGGCCGGGCAGGGTGGTCGGAGCGCCGGCGCTGGTCGCGGGCAGTGCACCGGAGTGCGATGGTCAGGGCTTTCCGCGGCGGCCGGCCGCGAGCTGCCCTACCAGGACGATCACCAGCGCCAGCCCGAACATCGCCGAGCCGATCACGTTGACCTGCACCGGGACCCCGCGTTGTGCCGCGCCCCAGACGAACATGGGGAAGGTGACCGTCGAGGGACCCGCGTTGAACTGGGTGATGATGAAGTCGTCGAACGACAGGGCGAAGCTGAGCATGGCGCCGGAGGCGATTCCCGGTGCGGCGAGCGGCAGGGTGACGCGCCAGAACGTCTGGAAGGGTCCCGCGTAGAGGTCGCGGGCGGCTTCCTCCAGACGGGGGTCCATGCTCATCACCCGGGCCTTGACGGCGACCACGACGAAGCTCAGGCAGAACATGACGTGCGCGATCAGAATCGTCATGAACCCGAATTCGACGCGGGTGTTGAGGAAGAGCGTGCCGAGCGAGGCGCCCATCACGACTTCGGGCATGGCCATCGGCAGGAAGATCAGTGCGTTGGTGGTGCTCTTGCCCCGGAAGCGGTATCGCGCCAGTGCGAAGGCGGCGAACGTGCCGAAGGCCGTGGCGATCAGTGTGGCCAGCGCCGCGATCTGCAGGCTGAGCCCCAGCGCGTTGCACATCCCGGCGACGCTGCAGGGGTCGGTCCAGGCGTCGGTGGAGAAGGTGCGCCAGGTGTAGTTGAAGCGGCCGGCCGGCTTGTTGAAGGAGAACAGCAGGACGACCAGGTTGGGCACCAGCAGATAGGCCAGGGCCGCGCATCCCACCAGGACGACGGCGTTCCGGCGCAGCAGCCGCAGTGCGGCGGCGAGCGGCCCGGGGCGGGCCGCAGCAGGCGCAGCCGGGGCCGAAGCAGAGGTCGGGGACATCAGACGAGTTCCTCCGTTCCCGCCTTGCGCAGGTAGCCGCTGACCATGATCAGGATGAGCGCCATCAGGATGAAGGACATCGCTGCCGCCGTCGGGTAGTCGAGAACGTTCAGGAACTGCTTCTGGATGGCGTTGCCGACCATCTGCTCGTTGGGCGATCCCAGGAGCTGGGCGTTGATGTAGTCGCCGGATGCCGGGATGAAGGTGAGCAGCGTGCCCGCGACCACACCGGGGAGCGAGAGCGGGAAGGTCACCTTCCGGAACGTCGTCGACGGCGTGGCGTACAGGTCCTGGGCTGCTTCGAGCAGCGAGGTGTCCATCCGCTCCAGGGAGCTGTAGAGCGGCAGGATCATGAACGGCAGGAAGTTGTACGTCAGCCCGCAGACCACGGCGAGCGGGGTGGCCAGAACGCGGTCGTCACCGGTCAGTCCCAGCCAACTGGTCACATCCAGGATGTGCAGGGAGCTCAGGACGGCCACGACCGGGCCGCCGTCGGAGAGGATCGTCTTCCAGGCCAGGGTACGGATGAGGAAGCTGGTGAAGAACGGCGCGATCACCAGGACCAGGAGCAGATTGCGCCAGCGCCCGGCCCGGACGGCGATCATGTACGCCAGCGGATAGCCGATGAGCAGGCACAGTGTCGTCGCGACGGCCGCGTAGCCGAACGAGCGGAGGAAGTGTTCGCCGTAGGTGCCCAGCGCGTCGGTGTAGTTCGAGAACTGCCAGGTGACGCGGAAGCCCTCCTCCAGCGAGCCGCTCTGCACCGAGGTGGATGCCTGGTAGAAGAGCGGGGCGACGAAGAAGACCGCGAGCCAGAGACCGGCGGGCAGCAGCAGCCAGTACGGGGTCAGCCCGCGCCGCGACCGCCGGCCGCCGGCTGCGGAGTCCGCGGTACCGGGATCCTGGCCGGTGCCCGGCGCCGCACCGGGCGCGGGGCCGGTGGGCGGGGGTGTGGCCACGGCGGTCACAGGGCCTCCTCCCCCGCGCGCGCGTCCTGGTCCGCGTCCAGCGCGAAGGTGTGAGCGGGTCGCCAGTGCAGTACGACGTGCGCGCCCGGCGCGAGTCGGCTGTCGCGCTCCACGTTCTGCTCGTAGACGGTGAGTTCGCAGGTCGGGGTCTCGACGAGGTACTGCCAGGAGACGCCCAGGTAGCTGGCTTCCCGGATCCGGCCGGTGAGCCGGTTTCGGCCGTCGGGTACCTCCGGCGGGACCGTGCCCGTCTCGTCGGTGCGGGCGAGGGAGATCTTCTCCGGCCGCACGCCGACCAGCACTCTGCCGCCCGGGTGCAGGCCCTCGGCGGAACAGCGGGCCACGGGCAGCCGGAGCGGGGCGCCGGTCTCCACCACCTCGACCCGCACCTCGGTGCCGTCTCCGGCGCCGTCCGGGGAACTGTTCGCGGCACCCGCCTCCGTCGCCTCGCCGCCGGGCACGGCGGCGCCGGAGAGCAGTTCGGCCTCGATCAGGTTGGAGGTGCCCAGGAAGTTGGCGACGAAGGTGGAGCGCGGGTTCTCGTACAGCTCGGCGGGCGGCCCGAGTTGGACGACGCGTCCGCCGTGCATCACGGCGACGCCGTCGGCCATGGTCATGGCCTCTTCCTGGTCGTGGGTGACGTGCACGAAGGTGATGCCGACCTCGGTCTGGATGCGCTTGAGCTCGAGTTGCATCTGGCGGCGCAGCTTCAGGTCCAGGGCGCCCAGCGGCTCGTCCAGGAGCAGGACCTGGGGGCGGTTGATCAGGGCCCGGGCGAGGGCGACGCGCTGCTGCTGTCCGCCGGAGAGCTGCCGGGGTCTGCGGCGGGCCATGTCACCGAGCTGGACGAGGTCGAGCATCTCCGTGACCCGCTTGCGTACCGACTTCACCCCGCGGCGGCGCAGTCCGAAGGCGATGTTCTCGGCGACGTCCAGGTGCGGGAAGAGCGCGTAGTTCTGGAAGACGGTGTTGACGGGGCGTTTGTGGGGCGGGAGGTGGGTGATGTCCTCGTCGCCCAGCAGGATGCTGCCGGAGGTCGGCTCCTCCAGTCCCGCGATCATGCGCAGTGTGGTGGTCTTGCCGCAGCCGGAGGCGCCCAGCAGGGCGAAGAACGTCCCCTCGGGAACGGTGAGGTCGAGCGGCTGGACGGCGGTGACGTCGCCGAAGGTCTTGCTGATACCGGAAAGAGTGATGGTCATGGCCGGTCCTCGGGGATGCGGGCTGGCGCGGACAGGGACGCGGGCGGCTCAGGCCCCGATGAGCTTGGAGAACTTCCCCTCGTAGCGGGCTTCTTCCTTGGCGCTCATCGGCCGGAAGTTCTTTCCCTTGGCGATCATTCGCGCGTCGGGGAAGATCAGCGGAGCGTCGGCCAGCTCTTTGTCGATCTTCTCCATCTCGGCCTGGGCGCCGGTGACCGGGCAGATGTAGTTGACCCAGGCGGCCAGCTCGGCGGCCTCCTTGGGCCGGTAGTAATAGTCGATCAGTGCCTCGGCATTGCTGCGGTGCCGGGCCTTGGCGGGAACGAGCAGGTCGTCCGTGCCGAAGAGGTATCCCTTGTCGGGGACGGCGAACTCCACGTCCGGGTTGTCGAGCTGGAGCTGTACGACGTCGCCGGCCCACGCCAGGCAGGCGGCGATGTCACCGGAGTTGAGTTCGTCCATGTAGTCGTTGCCGCTGAAGCGTCGCAGCTGTCTGCGGTCGACGGCCCTCTGGATGCGGGCGACGGCGGCGTCGAAGTCGTCCGCCGAGAAGTGCTCGGAGTCGACGCCCATGTCGAGCATGGTCAGCCCGATGGTGTCGGTCATCTCCGTCAGCATGGATATCCGGCCCTTGAGGGAATCGTCCTCCAGCAGTTGGGTGACGCTGGTGACCTTCTTCCCCTTGGTGGCCTTCTTGTTGTACGCGACGACGCAGGCCGTGCCCGCCCACGGGTAGCTGTACTGCCGTCCGGGGTCGTGGGCGGCCGCGCGGAAACGGTCCTCCAGGTTGGTGACGGCGTGCGGCAGGTTCGCCGGATCCAGGCGCTGCGCCCAGCCCTGCCGGATGATGCGGCCGGCCATCCAGTCGGTGAGGCACACCAGGTCGCGGCCGGTGTCCTGGCCTGCGGCGAGCTGCGGCTTGATCTTGCCGTAGAACTCGTTGTTGTCGTTGATGTCCTCGATGTACTTCACCTTGATCCCGCTCTCGCGCTCGAAGCGGTCGAGAGTGGGACGCTTCTTCTTGTTCTTCTCGTCGACGTCGATGTACAGGGGCCAGTTGGCGAAGTTGAGGACCTTCTCCTCGCGGGAGTGGTCGGGAGCGTCCTCGGGCGCGTTGCCGCTCTTGTTGCCCGCCGCGGGCGGGATTCCGCACGCGGCGAGGGTGGAGCCGGCCGCGGCGAGGGAGGCGGCGCGCAGCAGCCGGCGCCGGGACATCGCGGCGCGGCCACCGGTCAGACTGCGTTCCCACGCCTTGGCGACGGGCTCCGGCAGTCCTTCGAACAGGTCCATGGGGGACCGCCTTCCTGGGAGGGGGCGGGGCGGGATCGGGGTCGGGCACCCCGGGGCGGCGGTGGGTGCTGCCGGCGCAGGCCGGGGCGTCAGCGGTCGCCGAAGACCGTACGGTGCCAGTCCTTGCGCACGGTGCCGGTCGTCTCCGCCATCACGTGCTTGATCTGGGTGTACTCCTCGAACGAGAAGGCGGACATGTCCTTGCCGTAGCCGGACGCCTTGTATCCGCCGTGCGGCATCTCGCTGATGATCGGGATGTGGTCGTTGAGCCACACGCAGCCGGCCTGGAGCTCTCGCGCGGCGCGCCCGGTGCGGAAGACCGACCGGCTCCAGGCGGAGGCGGCGAGCCCGTAGGGCGTGTCGTTGGCCAGCGCGATCCCCTCGTCGTCGGTGTCGAAGGGCAGTACGACGAGCACCGGGCCGAAGATCTCCTGCTGGACGGCCTCGCTGTCCTGCGGTGCGTCGGTGAGGAGCGTCGGACGGTAGTAGGCGCCGCGGGCGAGTTCTCCGCCTGGCGCCTCGCCCCCGGTGACGACCGTGGCGTAGGAGCGGGCCCGGTCGACGAAGCCGGCCACCCGGTCGCGTTGTGTATGGGAGATCAGCGGGCCCAGGTCCGTGTCCGCCGCGAACGGGTCGCCGACGCGCACCTCGTTCATCAGTTCGGCGACAGCGCCCACGAAAGCGTCGTAGAGCGGGCGCTGGACGTAGGCGCGGGTCGCCGCTGTGCAGTCCTGACCGCTGTTGATCAGGGCGCCCGCGACCGCGCCGTGTGCCGCCGCGGCCAGGTCCGCGTCGTCGAACACCAGGAACGGCGCCTTGCCGCCGAGTTCGAGGTGCAGGCGCTTGGCGGGACGGGAGGCGGTGGTGGCGATCTCGGCCACCCGCCTGCCGACGGCCGTGGAGCCGGTGAAGGAGGTCATGGCCACCCCGGGGTGGGCGACGAGCGCCTCGCCCGCCTCCGGCCCGGCGCCGGTGACGATGTTGATCACCCCGGCCGGGACCCCCGCCTCCTCCGCGGCCTGCGCGAACATCACGGAGGTGAGGGGCGTGAGCTCGGAGGGCTTGAGGACGATGGTGTTGCCCGCCGCGACGGCCGGGAGGATCTTCCAGGCCGCCATCTGCAGCGGGTAGTTCCACGGAGCGATGGAGCCGATGACGCCCAGCGGCTCCCGCCGGACGGAGGAGGTGTGCTCCCCGCTGTACTCGGCGGCCGCCGCACCGGCGAGGTGGCGGGCGGCGCCCGCGAAGAAGGCGACGTTGTCGAAGGAGCCCGGGACGTCGAACTCGGCGGAGAGCTTGAGCGGTTTGCCGCACTGCAGCGATTCGGCGTACACGAATTCGTCGGTCAGTTCGGCGAGCCGGGCGGCCCAGCGGTGCATGGCCTCCGAGCGCTCGGCGGGAGTGGCGCCCGCCCAGCCGGGGAAGGCCGCGCGGGCGGCGCGGACCGCCGCGTCGACGTCGGCCACGCCGGCCAGCTCGAACCGGTGGACCTCCTCGCCCGTCGCGGGGTCCACGATGGCGTGCGAGCGGCCCGACGTGCCGGGGCCGAGCCTGCCGGCGACGTACTGGGCGCCTGCGGCGAACCGCTCGGACACATCGAAGCGCTGGACCATCGGGACTCCTGACCACTGCGGGGTGCGGCGTGCTCCGGCAGCTCCGCGGCACGGTGCGCATGATGCGGCACCGTGGCACAGGCCGCTGTTGGCAGCAGATCCTGACAGGGCTTTGCGCATCCAACAAGGGATTCCGTAGTTATCTTTTGATTACGCCACGGAATCGATACTCCCGTCGGGCCTCTACCTCTTGCTGAGGCCCCGCGCGGGCGAGGCGAGGCAAGACAAGGGGCGGCCTTCCGCGGAGTGCGGAAGGCCGCCCCTTGTCGTGCTGCTCGGGAAGTCCGCTCAGCGCACCGCCGCGACCGGCGCACGGGCGCCCCGCGCGTCGAAGGAGCCGCCGTCACCACCCCCCGGCCCGCCGCCGGAATCGTCCGACCAGAGCGTCAGGCCGAGGATCAGGAACGTGCTGACGAGCACCGCCAGCGCCAGTCCGACGATACCGAGGACGAACCCCGCCGTCGCCTGCCCGCTGCCGCCCTGCTCCCCCCTGGCCACCGCGCGCCGCGCGCTGACGCCGAGGACCAGCGCGACCGGGGAGGAGAGGACGGCGAGGAAACTTCCCCAGCAGGTGAGGACCAGCACCACGCTGCCGATACCGACCACCATGGCGGCCACGGATTTGCCGACCGGCGGCGGCGGTCCGTACCAGCCGTACGGCGCGTAGGCTCCCGAGCCGTAGCCGCCGCCGGGCTGGGCGCCGTAGCCCGGATATCCGCCCGTCGTGCCGTACCCCGGTGGCCCGCCGCCGTAGCCGCCCTGCGGCCCCGGCGCCGCGGGCCCGCCCTGTGGGTACCCCGCCGCGGGCGGTACGCCGTAGGAGCGGCCCGGGCCGTCCGGCGCCGGGGGTATCGGAGGCGGCTTCCCGCTCCCCTGACCGTCGTCGCTCCCCCCGCTCGGCTGCCCGGGCGCTCCGGCAGGCGGCAGCGGTCCCGCCCCCTTGTCCATCGCGTCCCCTCTCCTTCCGCATGGTCCCTTCACTTCATGCTATGCGGCAGCTCGGACACCACGTCCGGCACCGGGGCGCCTACGATGACCGGGACCGCAACGGAGCCGGAGGCACCCCTTGTCCGAATCCTCAGATCTGGCCGCCTTCATCGCGGGGCTGCCCAAGGCAGAGCTGCATGTGCACCATGTCGGCTCCGCCTCGCCGCGGATCGTGGCCGAACTCGCGGCCCGCCATCCGGAGGCGGGCGTGCCGACGGACCCCGAGGCCCTCGCCGACTACTTCACGTTCACCGACTTCGCGCACTTCATCCAGGTCTACCTCTCGGTCGTGGACCTGGTCAGGGACGCCGAGGACGTACGCCTGCTGACCTACGAGATCGCCCGCGACATGGCGCGGCAGTCGATCCGGTACGCGGAACTGACCGTGACGCCCTACAGCTCCGTGAGCCGCGGCATCCCCGACGGCGCCTTCCTGGAGGCCATCGAGGACGCCCGCCGCTCCGCCGAGCGGGAACTGGGCGTGGTGCTGCGCTGGACCTTCGACATCCCGGGCGAGGCGGGACTGGAGGCGGCCGAGGAGACGACGCGGATCGCCACCGCGTTGGCCCCGGACGGGCTGGTCTCCTTCGGGCTCGGCGGTCCGGAGATCGGGGTGCCCCGCCCGCAGTTCAAGCCCTACTTCGACCGGGCACTGGCCACCGGGCTGCACAGCGTCCCGCACGCGGGGGAGACGACGGGTCCGGGCACGATCTGGGACGCGCTCACCTCGCTGCGGGCCGAGCGCATCGGCCACGGCACCAGCGCCGTCCAGGACCCGCGGCTGCTGGAGCACCTGGCCGAGCGCGGGATTCCGCTGGAGGTCTGTCCGACCTCGAACATCGCGACCCGCGCGGTGGAGTCCCTGGCCGACCACCCCGTCGCCGAGATGGTCAAGGCCGGGGTGCTGGTCACCATCAACAGCGACGACCCGCCGATGTTCGGCACCGACCTCAACACCGAGTACGGCATCGCGGCGAAGCTGCTGGGCCTGGACGCGGCGGGTGTGGCGGCGCTGGCCAGGAACGCGGTGCGGGTGTCCTTCCTGGACGAGGGCGGCAAGGCCCGGCTGTGCGAGGAGATCGACGCCCACCTGGCAGCCTGGCAGCGTACGGGGTGACCGGAGAGGCGGCCGGAACGGACCGGCCTGCGGCTTCCTCCGGCCGCAGGCCGGCCGCGGTGGCGCACCGGGGCGCCCCCTGGGCGGCGCGCGAGAACACCCTGCCGTCCTTCCGAGCCGCAGTGGCCGCGGGGGCCGACGCCGTGGAGCTGGATGTACGACTCACCCGGGACGGGGTGCCCGTGGTGCTGCACGACCGCACCCTGGAGCGGCTGTGGGGGCTCGACACCGCCGTGGCCGCGGTCACCCGTGAGCGGCTGACGGCGCTGGCTCCCGGCGTCCCTTCGCTCTGCGACGCGCTCGCGGCCACCAGCGAGGTCCGCACCCTGGTCGATCTGCCCGATCCCGGTGCGGTGGCGGCCGCTGTCGCAGCCGTGCGGGCCGCGGACGCGGCCGGCCGCGTCTACTTCTGCGGCGGCCCGGAGGCGATGCGGCGGGTGCGCGCCGTGTCGCCGGGCGCCGAGTTGGCGCTCACCTGGGAGCGCGCGGCTCCGGTGCGGCCGACGCTGCTCGCGGAGCTGCGGCCGCGCTGGCTGAACTACCGCTTCGGGCTGCTCACCCCGGAGCTGGTCGACCGCGCGCACGCGGACGGGCGGCTGGTCTCCGCGTGGACGGCCGACCGGGTACGCACCATGCGCAGGCTCGCCGCGCTGGGGGTCGACGGGATCACCACCAACCACGTCGCGCGGCTGGTGCGCGCGCTGGACAGCCCGCGGCGCGCACGGAGTTGGCGCACGCCTGTTACATGAACCGGCTTCCGGAGGACGTCGGCGGGTGATTGGCTCTTGTCCGCTCGCTACGCACTCGTGAATGGAACCACCGTGATCATCTTCGGTACCAGCAGCAAGCTGATGCAGCTCGCCATGCTCAACCTGCTCTGCGGATTCTGCGGCAACCCGGCCGCGCACGCGCTGCGGAAGCGGGTGACGAAGTTCTCGCTCTTCTTCATCCCGCTGTTCCCGATCGCACCCGCGAAGCACTCCCTCCAGTGCACCTTCTGCGGTGCACACACCGAGATCTCCAAGGAGAGCGCCGAGCAGATGCTGGGCCAGGCCCAGGGCGCGGCGCCGGCCGCGGGTGCGGCTCCGCAGGCGGTGGCCGGTGTTCCGCAGCAGCCGGGCGCGCACGGCCAGAACCCCTTCGCGGACCGCGGGCCGCAGAACCCGTACCAGTCCTGAAGCCCCGAGTCCGGTCCCGGTCCGCTCCGGCGGGAGCCGCCCGGACGGCGGGCAGGCCCGCACCCCGGTCGGGGTGCGGGCCTGTCGCGGCTGCGGCCGTGGCCCGGCGGCGGAGACGGCCGCCGCCACCGCCGGGTCGGCTCACAGCGCCGTCATGACGTGCTTGACCCGCGTGTAGTCCTCCAGCCCGTACATCGACAGGTCCTTGCCGTAGCCGGACTTCTTGAATCCGCCGTGCGGCATCTCGGCGACGAGCGGGATGTGGGTGTTGATCCACACGCAGCCGAAGTCCAGGACCCTGGACATCCGCATGGCGGTGCCGTGGTCGGTGGTCCACACCGAGGACGCCAGCGCGTACTCCACGTCGTTGGCCCACCCGACCGCCTGCGCCTCGTCGGTGAACTTCTGGACGGTGATCACCGGTCCGAAGACCTCGTTCTGGATGATCTCGTCGTCCTGCTTGAGGCCGGAGACGACGGTGGGGGCGTAGAAGTAGCCCTTGTCGCCGACCCGCTCGCCGCCCGCCTCGACCTTGGCGTGCGCGGGGAGGCGGTCGATGAAGCCCGCCACCTTCTCCAGGTGGGTCGGGTTGTTCAGCGGGCCGTAGAAGCAGTCCTCGTCGCTCAGGTCGCCGGTCTTCACCTCGGCCGCGGCCTTGGCCAGCGCCTGCACGAACTCGTCGTGGACGCCCTCCTGGACGAGCACCCGGGTGGCCGCGGTGCAGTCCTGGCCGGCGTTGAAGAAGCCGCCGTCGCGGATGCCCTCGACGGCCGCCGGGATGTCGGCGTCGTCGAAGACGACGCAGGGGGCCTTGCCGCCCAGCTCCAGGTGGACGCGCTTGAGGTCCTTCGCGCCGCTGGCGGCCACCTCCATGCCGGCCCGCACCGAGCCGGTGATGGAGGCCATCGCCGGGGTCTTGTGCTCGACGAGCAGCCGCCCGGTGTCCCGGTCGCCGCACACCACGTTGAAGACGCCCTTGGGCAGGATCGCGCCCATCACCTCGGCCAGGAAGACCGTCGAGGCCGGGGTGGTGTCCGAGGGCTTGAGCACGACCGTGTTGCCCGCCGCGAGAGCCGGGGCGAACTTCCACACGGCCATCATCGCCGGGTAGTTCCACGGGGCGACCTGGGCGCACACGCCGATCGGCTCGCGCCGCACGAACGAGGTCAGGCCCTCCATGTACTCGCCCGCCGCCTTGCCGTCGAGCATCCGGGCCGCTCCCGCGAAGAAGCGGATCTGGTCGAGCATCATCGGCAGCTCCTCCTGCCGGGTCAGCTCCAGCGGCTTGCCGCAGTTCTCGCACTCGGCGGCGAGGAACTCGTCGGCGCGCGCCTCCAGCGCGTCGGCGATCTTGAGGATGGCCTGCTGGCGGGTGCCGGGCGTGGCGTCCCGCCAGGCGGGGAAGGCGGCCTCGGCGGCGGCCATCGCGGCGTCGACGTCGGCGGCGCCGGACAGCGGCGCCGTGGCGTACGCCTCACCCGTCGCCGGGTTGACCACCTCGGTGGTCCGGCCGTCCGCGGCGTCCCTGAACTCCCCGTCGATGTAGTTGCGCAGTCGACGCAGCTCGGTGGTCACTTCGCACCCCTCCTGCTCCGTTGTCCAATGGGTGAGACCGCCACCCTAACCGGCCGAGCAACGTTTTCGATACGCCCACCGCCACTGAACAACGGAATCAGTGCTTAGTCAGTCGATTGGCTGCGGATTACATCGCTCAAGGGTTGCGGGACGGCGGATGTCTCATGCACAGTGGCACCCGTGGCTCGCGACTCGAAGAAGACAGCAGGCTCCTCGTCCCTGGATGCCGTGTCCCTGGCAATCATCGAACAGCTCCAGGAGGACGGACGGCGCCCGTACGCCGCCATCGGCAAGGCCGTCGGGCTTTCCGAGGCGGCCGTGCGGCAGCGCGTCCAGAAACTCCAGGAGCAGGGCGTCATGCAGATCGTCGCCGTGACCGATCCGCTCACCGTCGGCTTCATGCGCCAGGCGATGCTCGGCATCACGGTCGACGGGGACGTCGAACCGGTCGCCGACGCGCTCGCCGGAATCGACGAGGTCGACTACGTCGTGATCGCGGCGGGCTCGTTCGACCTGCTCGTCGAGATCGTGTGCCACGACGACGACCATCTCCTCGAACTGATCAACAAACGCATCCGGACCCTGCCGGGCGTGCGCTCGACGGAGAGCTTCGTCTACCTCAAGCTGCGCAAGCAGACCTACACATGGGGAACGCGATAACAGTGAGCAAGGACCTCTCCCGCACCGCCAACGACCACCTGTGGATGCACTTCACCCGCATGTCGTCGTACCAGAACGCGCCGGTTCCGACGATCGCCCGCGGCGAGGGCGTCTACATCTACGACACCGACGGCAAGCGCTACCTCGACGGTCTGGCGGGCCTGTTCGTCGTACAGGCGGGACACGGCCGCGCCGAACTGGCCGAGGCCGCCACCAAGCAGGCCCAGGACCTCGCCTTCTTCCCCATCTGGTCCTATGCGCACCCCAAGGCCGTCGAGCTGGCCGAGCGCCTCGCGCAGCACGCCCCGGGCGACCTGAACAAGGTCTTCTTCACCACCGGCGGCGGCGAGGCCGTCGAGACGGCGTGGAAGCTGGCCAAGCAGTACCACAAGCTGACCGGCAACCCGCTCAAGCACAAGGTCATCTCCCGCGCCGTCGCCTACCACGGCACCCCGCAGGGTGCCCTCGCCATCACCGGCCTGCCCGCGCTCAAGGCCCCCTACGAGCCGCTGGTCCCCGGCGCGCACAAGGTGCCCAACACCAACATCTACCGCGCCCCGATCCACGGCGACGACCCCGAGGCGTTCGGCCGCTGGGCCGCCGACCAGATCGAGCAGCAGATCCTCTTCGAGGGCCCGGAGACCGTGGCCGCGGTCTTCCTGGAGCCGGTGCAGAACGCGGGCGGCTGCTTCCCGCCGCCGCCCGGATACTTCCAGCGGGTCCGGGAGATCTGCGACCAGTACGACGTGCTGCTCGTGTCGGACGAGGTGATCTGCGCCTTCGGACGGCTGGGCACCGTCTTCGCCTGCGACAAGTTCGGCTACGTACCCGACATCATCACCTGCGCCAAGGGCATGACCTCCGGCTACTCGCCGATAGGGGCCGCGGTCATCTCCGACCGGATCGCCGAGCCCTTCTACCACGGTGACAGCACCTTCCTGCACGGGTACACCTTCGGCGGCCACCCGGTCTCGGCCGCGGTCGCGCTGGCCAACCTCGACATCTTCGAGCGCGAGGGCCTCAACCAGCACGTGCTCGACAACGAGGCCGACTTCCTCAGCACCTTGCAGAAGCTGCACGACCTGCCCATAGTCGGCGACGTGCGGGGAAACGGATTCTTCTACGGCATCGAACTCGTCAAGGACAAGGCCACCAAGGAGACGTTCACCGAGGAGGAGTCCGAGCGCGTCCTGTACGGCTTCCTGTCCAAGGCGCTCTTCGAGAACGGCCTCTACTGCCGCGCCGACGACCGGGGCGACCCGGTCGTCCAGCTCGCCCCGCCGCTGATCTCCGACCAGAAGGTCTTCGACGAGGCCGAGCAGATTCTCCGCTCCGTCCTCACGGAGGCGTGGACGAAGCTCTGAGCCGCACCCGCGGCGCGACACCTTCGGGAGCACCGCACAGGGCCGCACGAGGGGTGGGGGCATCGATCCAGTGACCGATGCCCCCGCCCCTCGTTTCACCCTCCAGAGGGAATGACGGCTCGCGATGTTGAGTGGAGGTGCCCCATGGCCGCCCCGCCGGACGACGTGCTCTGGGCGCGAGGACTGCACTACGCCCACGACGGCTCACCCGCGCTGCAGGGCGTCTCGCTCGGCGTCCGGGAAGGCGAGATCCTCGCCGTCACAGGGCCGCGGGGCAGCGGGAAGACCACACTGCTGCGCTGCATGTCCGGCCAGGTGCTGCCGGACCAGGGCGAGGTGTGGTTCAACAGCGCTCCCGTGCACACCCTCGGCCGGGCAGCGCGCGAGCGGCTGCGGCTGCACCGCTTCGGCTGGATCGACAGCACCCCGCGTCTCATCCCCGAACTGACCGCCTGGGAGAACGCCGCGCTCCCCCTCCTGCTGCAGGGCGACGGATACCGCACGGCTCGCAGCACGGCATGCTCCTGGCTGGAGCGGCTGGACGTCGCGGACTGCGCCGGAAAGCGACCGCCCACGCTCCGCCAGGCCCAGCGCCAGCGCATCGCCGTGGCCCGGGCGCTGGTCCACTCCCCCACGGTGCTCTTCGCCGACGAGCCCACGGCACCGCTGCACCAGACCGACCGCGCCCAGGTGCTGCGGGCGCTCAGCGCCGCCGCCCGCTCGCAGGGCATCACGGTCCTCCTCGCCGGGCACGACTTCGCACTCGACCAGGCGGCACGCACCGCGGAGGCGACCGGTGCCGCGCTCGCCGACCGCATCGTCGCCCTCGCCGACGGCCGCCGGGCACGCACCCCCGCGCCCGGCGGGCCGGCCGCAGTGTCCGCAGGACCGGAAGGCGCGGCAGCGTGCTCACTCTCCGTCTGACGCTCACCGCGACGCCCGCGGCGCTGCTGCTCCGCCTGCTGCTGGTGTGCGCCTCCGCCGGCGGCGGCCTGCTGCTGCTCGCCGCGCTCTCCTACGCCCTGGAGCACCCCGGCCACCGGGCGGCCGTCCTGATGCGACTGCTGTGGTGCCTGATCCCGCTCGCCGCCACCGCGCACCTGGCCGCGGTCCTCGGGCGCACCGAACCGCGGGCCGAGACCCGGCTCGGCCTGCACGCCGCCGGGCTGGGGCCCGCCCGGCTGCCGCTGCTGGCCGCACGCACCGCAGCGGTACCCGGCCTGGCGGGCAGCGCGCTGACGCTGCTGCTGACCGTACGGGGAGGCGTCGAGAGCGCGAGCGGCTCGCTGTCGGTACTGAACCTGCCCCGCCCGTCGGCCCTGCTGCCGCTGCAGGGTCCCCCGCTCCCCGTCCCCGCCGCCGTGACGCTGCTGAGCGCGCTCCCGGTGGTGGCCGCCCTCGCGGCCGCCTGGGGTGCCCGGCCCGGCGCCGCCGCACCCGCGCCCCCGGACACCCGGCGCTTCGCGGACAGCCGCCGGGACGCGGCCCGGCGGCGGGACGGTACGGGCACCTCGCGCCGCGCCGGACTGCTGCGCAGCGCCCTGCACACAGTCTCCGGCCTGCTGACCGGCGCTGCGGGCCTGCTGCTGGCGGCGCATGCGGCGCGCGGCACCGGCCGCGGCGCCTGGGACCCGGCGGAATCCCCCGGCGCCGGGGCGGGCTCGCCGTTCGCCGCCGGGTGGGCCCTCGTCGCAGTGGGCCTGGTGGTGGCCGGCCCCGGGCTGGTGGCGTTGAGCGGTCATCTGCTGGGCGCCGCGCGACCGGGCCCGGTGCGGCTGCTGGCCGGCCGCTCCTTGGTCCGCGAAGCGGCCTTCGTCGGGCGCCCGCTGGGTGCGCTGAGCGCGGTGGCCGCGGCGCTGCTGGCGGTCTTCCGGGCCCACCTGACCGGGGCGGGGGTGCCCGCTCCGGGCCCGCTGGTGGGGCTCGCCGCAGCCCTGACCGGATGCTGCGCGGTCGCGGCCGGGCTGGCGGCGCTCGCCCGGGTCCGGCGCGCCCGTGCCCCTGTGCGGGAGCTCCTGGACCGGCTCGGGGCGCCGCGGCAACTGGGCCGGGGTGTGGCGCTGCTGCGGGCCGCTGCCGTAGCGGCGGTGTGCGCGCCGCTCGTGGCGGCTGCCGGGCTGTTCACGGCGGTGCCTCCGGGCTGACCGCTCCTGCGGCTACCGGGTCCGGCCCGAGCCGGGCGAAGGGCCGCGTCCCGGGCTCGCCTTCCGCGGCGCGGGGGTGTGGCGTGCGTCCGGAGCGCCGTGCGGGGCCCCCAGGGCGACCACCTCCCGCGGGTCGAAGACGACCCCCACCTCGGCTCCCTCCTGCGGCGCGTCCCGCAGCGTGCAGGCGGCCTCCAGAGGCGGTCCCGCGTCCGGACGCAGCAGCACGGTGACCGTGGAGGCGTCCCCGCCGCGGAACGTGCGCGCCTCCACCGTGCAGCGCAGCCCCTCCCCAGGCTCGCGCAGCAGCACACCGCCGGGGCGCACGAGCACGTGGCCGCCGCCCCGCGGGGTGCCGTCCGGAACGGGCAGCTGCCCCCAGACCGTGTCCGCGGTTGTGCCGTCGACGGTGGCCGGGGTGATGTTGTCGAAGCCCAGGAAGCGGGCGACGAACTCGGAGGCGGGGCGCTGCCAGACCTCCAGCGGGGTGCCCGCCTGGGCGATGCGGCCACGCTCCATCACCACGACCCGGTCGGCGAGCGCGAACGCCTCCCCATGGTCGTGGGTGACGGCGAGCACCGTCGTACCCAGCCTGCGGAACAGGCCGCGCAGCTCGACGACGAGGCGCTCGCGCAGTCCGCGGTCGAGCTGGCCCAGCGGCTCGTCCAGCATCAGCAGCCTCGGCTCCGGAGCCAGCGCGCGGGCCAGCGCGACCCGCTGCTGCTCGCCGCCGGAGAGCGCGGTCACCGCCCGTCGCCCCGCGCCCGGCAGCCCCACCAGGTCCAGCAGTTCGGCGACCCGGCGGTCGGCCTCGGCGCGGCCCATGCGGTGCATACGCGGTCCGAAGCCGATGTTTCCGGCGACGTCGCGCTGCGGGAAGAGCTGGTGGTCCTGGAACATCAGGCCGACGCCCCGCCGGTGCGGCGGCACGCCGGTCTGGTCCTGCCCCGACAGCAGCACCCGGCCGCTGCGGACCTCCTGCAGCCCCGCGACGACGCGCAGGAGGGTGGACTTGCCGCTGCCGCTGGGCCCCAGGACGCAGACCGTCTCGTGTGCGGCCACCTCCAGGTCGACCGCGTCCAGCGCGGTCCGCTCGCCGAAGCTCACGGTCACTCCGTCCAGCCGCAGCATCTACAACTCCCTCCGGCCGTCGGTTCGCACCCGCTCCAGCGCGAGCAGTACCCCCGCGCAGACGAGCATGAGAAGCGTGCTCAAGGCCATGGCCTGGCCGTAATGTGCCTCCCCGGCCCGCCCCAGCATCCGGGCCACCGCGACCGGCAGGGTGGGCGCGTCGGGCCGGGCGATGAACACGGTCGCGCCGAACTCGCCCAGCGAGACGGTGAAGGCGAACCCGGCGGCTACCAGGAGCGCGCGGCGCACCAGCGGGAAGTCGACCTCCCGCCAGGCCCGCAGCGGGGAGGCGCCCAGCACGGCCGCGGTCTCGCGCAGCCGCACGTCCACGGCACGCAGCACCGGCAGCATGGTGCGGATGACGAACGGCACGCCGACCAGTGCCTGGGCCAGCGGCACCAGGATCCAGCTCGACCGCAGATCCAGCGGCGGCTCGTCCAGCGCGACGAGGAAGCCGAAGCCGACGGTGACGGCGGAGGTGCCCAGCGGGAGCATCAGCAGCGCGTCGAAGCCCCGCACCAGCCGACCGGCCCGCCGGGTGAGGGCGGCGGCGGCCAGCCCGCCCACCACCAGGGCGATGGCCGTCGCCACGGCGGCGTAGGCCAGTGAGTTGCCGATGGCCTCGACGGGCGCGACGACGAAGGTCGCGCTGTCGGAGTGGGCGCCCAGCGCGCGGAAGAAGCCGAGGCCGTATCCGTCGGGTCCGTCGAGTGCCCGCTGGACCAGCACGAGCAGCGGGACGACCGTCAGCACGAGCATCACGCCCAGCACGGTGCCCACCGTCGTCCACTGTCCGGGCCTTGCCGGACGGCGGGCGGTGTGCTCCGCGGGTACGAGGCTGAGCGCGCTCTCGCGCTTGCGCAGCGCCCAGGCGTGCACGGCCAGCAGGGCGGCGACGGCGGCGAGTTGGGTGAGCGTCAGCACGGCGGCGGTCGGCAGGTCCAGCAGGGTGGCGGTCTGCCGGTAGATCTCGACCTCCAGCGTGGCGTATCGCGGCCCGCCCAGGACCTGGATGACGCCGAAGCTGGTGAAGGTGAACAGGAAGACGATCAGCGCGGCGGCCGCCACGGACGGCGCCAGCGCGGGCAGGGTGACCCGCCGCCAGGCGGTGAACCGGCCGGCGCCCAAAACGCGTGCGGCCTCCTCCTGGCGCGGGTCGAGCTGCGACCACAGGCTGCCGACGGTGCGCACGACAACCGCGTAGTTGAAGAAAACGTGCGCGAGCAGGATCGCCCACACGCTGGTGTCCAGCCGTACCCCGAACCAGACGTCCAGTGCTCCCCCACGCCCGGCCAGCGCGAGGAAGGCGGAGCCGACGACGACTGTCGGCAGCACGAACGGCACCGTCACCACGGCGCGCAGCAGCCGCTTGCCCGGAAAGTCGAACCGCGCGAACACGTAGGCGCCGGGAAGGGCCAGCGCGAGAGTGAGCACGGTGGAGACCCCGGCCTGCCACAGCGTGAACCAGAGCACCCGGAGGATGTCGGGATCGCCGAGCACCTGGACGATCCGGCCGGACTGCCAGCTGCCGCCCTCGTGCAGCCCCCGGAAGACGATCGCGGCCACCGGGTAGCCGAAGAAGAGCGCGAAGAACGCCGCCGGGACGGCCATCAGTGCGAGCCGCACGCCGGTGCCGCCGCCGCGGTTCGCGGCGGCGGACGGTCGCGCGGTGGGGCCGTCCGGGGCGCCGGGAGTCACCGGCCCCTCCGGAGAGTCCGGGAGGGCCCGGGCCGCGGCGTCGCGGGCGGCTACTTCACGGCGAGCGACGTCCACGTCTTGATCCACTGCTCGCGGTGTTCCGCGATCTTCCGCGGGGCGACGGTGGCGGGGTCGTCCACGGTCTCGCCGTACTTGGTGAACAGCTCCGGCAGCCGGGCGTCCTCGCGGACCGGGTTGACGAACATCTTCAGCGGCAGGTCCTCCTGGAACCGCTTGCTGAGCAGGAAGTCCAGCAGCGCCTGCCCGCCCTCGGTGTTCTTCGCGCCGCGGAGCAGCCCGGCGTACTCGGTCTGCCGGAAGCAGGTCCCCTTGGCCACGCCCGTCGGTGCCTGCTCGGGCGGGTTCTTCTCGCCCATGACCTCGGCGGGCGGGCTGGAGGCGTAGGAGACGACCAGCGGCTTGTCGCCCTTGCCCTTGCCCTCGCGGGAGCCGCTGAAGCGGTCGTTGTAGGCCTGCTCCCAGCTCCCGGCGACCTCGGCCCCGTTGGCGCGCAGCTTCTTCCAGTAGTCCTGCCAGCCGTCCTCGCCGAACTCGGCGACGCTCGCCAGCAGGAACGCCAGGCCGGGAGAGGAGTTGGCGGCGTCCTCGGTCACCAGCAGGTCCTTGTAGCGGGGCTTCGCCAGGTCCTGCAGGGTACGCGGCGGGTCGAGCTTCTTGTCGGCGAACCACCGGCGGTCGTAGTTGACGCACACGTCGCCGGTGTCCACCGGGGTGACCCGGTGCTTCTCCGAGTCCGCCTGCAGCCGCTCGGGCACCTTCGCCAGGCCCTCGGCCTCGTAGGGGGCGAAGACGCCCTTGTCCAGCGGGCGGGAGAGCAGCGTGTTGTCGACGCCGAAGAAGACGTCGCCCTGCGGGTTGCCCTTGTTGAGCACGGCCTGGTTCACGGCGGCACCCGCGTCGCCGCCGCGCAGCACCTCGACCTTGTAGCCGCTGCGCTTCTCGAAGTCCTTCAGCACGGACTTCGAGACGGCGAACGAGTCGTGGGTGACGAGAGTGACCGTCTTGGAGTCCGCGCTGTCGTCCGAGCCGCCGCATGCGGTGGCCAGAACTGCGAGGGTGAGGACAGCGGTGGTTACGGCGGCAGCCCGCCGTGCGTGCTTTTTCATCAGTGCATCGACTTCCTACCCGGCATGACCCGGGCGAGGTTCGAGGGTCTGCGACACATACGGGGCGTACGGCCGCACTCTCAGCGCTGTGAGCGCTCCCCTGTCGGCTGTTCGGTTGTGCGGGCCGCACCGGGCGGCCCGTTCGAACACTACCAGTCAGGCGTCAGCGTTCGGTTGCCGCGAGCTGGCCGCACGCACCGTCGATCTCCTGACCCCGGGTGTCCCGTACGGTCACGGGTACACCGTGCGACTCCAGCGTCCGCACGAACGCGGCCTCGTCCTCGGGACGGGAGGCCGTCCACTTGGAGCCGGGCGTCGGGTTGAGCGGGATGAGATTGACGTGCACCCGCTTGCCCTTGAGTAGCCGGCCCAGCAGATCGGCACGCCACGCCTGGTCATTGATGTCCTTGATCAACGCGTACTCGATGGAGACCCGGCGCCCGGACCTGGCCGCGTACTCCCAGGCGGCGTCGAGCACCTCTCGCACCTTCCACCGGGTGTTGACCGGCACCAGGGTGTCCCGCAGTTCGTCGTCGGGCGCGTGCAGGGAGAGCGCCAGCCGGCATTTGAAACCCTCGTCGGCGAAGCGCAGCATCGCGGGCACGAGACCGACCGTGGAGACGGTGATGCCGCGCTGGGACAGCCCGAGGCCGTCCGGCTCGGGGTCGGTCAGCCGCCGGATGGCACCGACCACCCGCTTGTAGTTGGCCAGCGGCTCGCCCATCCCCATGAAGACGATGTTCGACAGCCGCGCCGGCCCGCCGGGCACCTCGCCGTCCCGCAGGGCGCGCATCCCGTCGACGATCTGGTGGACGATCTCCGCGGTGCTCAGGTTCCGGTCCAGACCGGCCTGGCCCGTGGCGCAGAACGGACAGTTCATCCCGCAGCCGGCCTGCGAGCTGATGCACATGGTGACCCGGTCCGGGTACCGCATCAGGACGGACTCCACGAGCGTCCCGTCGTGCAGCCGCCACAGCGTCTTGCGCGTGGCGTCGTCGTCGCAGCTGATGTGCCGCACCACACTCATCAGGTCGGGCAACAGCCCGGACGCCAGCTTCTCGCGGGCAGCGGCCGGGATGTCGGTCCACTGCTGCGGGTCGTGCGCCAGCCGCGAGAAGTAGTGCTGCGAGAGCTGCTTGGCGCGGAAGGGCTTCTCGCCGAGCTCCACGACCGCCGCACGGCGCTCCTCGGGAGCGAGGTCGGCAAGGTGGCGGGGCGGCTTCTTGGCGCCGCGCGGGGCGACGAACGTGAGTTCTCCGGGTGCAGGCATAGCCGTACCAGTGTCGCAGATCATCTTGGCGTGCCGCTGGTCAGCGGGGCAGGGGCCGGCCGCCCCCGGTCGTCGGCCGGCGTCGCCGGTCGGCACCACCCGGCCCGAGAGCCGCCCCCGGGGTGCGGAGGTGGTGGAGGCCGGGCGGTCGGGAGAAGAGGCCGAGGACCCCGGACAGGACCGGCCTGGGTCAGCGCATGGCGACGCGGCTGGTGCAGATTGCGATGAAGGCCCGGGACAACTCGGCGCTCGGCCGCTTCTGGGCGGAGGCGCTCGGCTGGTCCGTGGCGGATGACGGTCCGGAGGTGGCCGACGTCGACCCCCGGCTTCAGTCACCCCTGCCCCGTCGCCCTCTGCGTGGACGTCCTGCGCGTCCCCGAAGCCAGGACGGGGAAGAACCGGGTGCACGTGATCTCGCCACCGGCTCTGCCGCCCGCCGGGCGGACCTGACCGCGCGCCTCCGGGAACTCGGCGCGACTGCCCGCCGACGTGGGCCAGGGCGACGTCCCCGGACGGACCTCGCCGACCCGGGGGTCAACGGGTTCCGCATTCTCCGGTGTGACACCTGTGCTCCACGTCCCGCGAGTGCGGACGCTCGCGGGACCTCCCGGGCCGGGGCGGTCTCAGCCCGCGCCGACGAAGACCACCAGCAGCAGCCAGACCACCGGCGCGGTCGGGAGCAGCGAGTCGAGCCGGTCCATGATGCCGCCGTGCCCGGGCAGCAGGGTTCCCATGTCCTTGATGCCCAGGTCGCGCTTCATCATCGACTCGCCCAGATCGCCCAGGGTGGCGCTGACCGCGACCGCGAGGCCCAGCAGCAGGCCCTGCCACCAGCGCCCGTCGTCGATCAGGAACTGCGTGCACAGGGCACCCGCCGCCATGGCGAAGGCCACCGCGCCGACCAGTCCCTCCCGCGTCTTGCCGGGACTGATCCGGGGGGCCAGCTTGTGCCGCCCGAACCGCCAGCCCACCGCGTAGGCGCCGGTGTCGCTGACCACGGTGAGGATCAGGAACGTGAGCACCCGCCAGGGTCCGTCGTCCGCCGCCAGCATCAGGGCGACGAAGGTGGCGAGGAAGGGCACGTAGAAAGCGGCGAAGAGGGCCGCCGTCACATCCCGCAGGTAGTCGGCCGCAGGCTGCGTCATGCGCCAGGCCAGCACGGCCAGCGCCGTGAGCGCCATGGCGATCCAGGCGCCCTCCGCGCCCCGCAGATAGCCGGCGACCGTCATGGCCGCACCGCCGAGCGCCAGCGGCACCAGCGGGACCTGGATCTCCTTGCGCTCCCGCAGCCGGGAGGTCAGTTCCCAGAGCCCGACGACGACCGCCAGCACGATGACGCCGAGGAAGGCCGGCTTGTAGAAGAACAGTGCAGCCAGAATGACGGCGCCGAGGCCCAGACCGACCCCTATCGCCGCGGGCAGGTCCCGCCCGGCGCGCTTCCTGCCCCCCTCCGCAGCTGCGGGCGCTTCGGGCTGCCGTGGGGTGTGCGGCGGTTCCGGCCCGTCCTGGCCGTGCCGCGCACCGCCGGAGGGATTGGCGGGATCCGTGGGTCGGGGGTCATCGGGGCCGCGCCGGCCGGTACGGCCGTCTCCGGCGTCACCGGGGCTCCCGGGGTCGGGTGCAATGGGCATACGCCGAGTCTGCGACGCCTCGCCGCCCACATCGTGCACGGGGACGCTCACGTCGTGGGCGGACACCGGACCATCGCCCGGGCGGGGCATCGCCGCGGGAGCGGCGGAGCCCTGCTCGGGAGGGCCCCAGTAGCCCGCGTCCGGTTGCGGTGCTCCCCAGGATGAGTCGTTCACAGATAGCAGCCTTCGACCTCGGACCTTGGGACGGTGGGCTCAGACCTCGAGCAGCTCGGACTCCTTGTGCTTGAGCAGCTCGTCCACCTGTGCGACGTACTTGGAGGTGGTGTCGTCGAGTTCCTTCTCGCCCCTGCGGCCCTCGTCCTCACCGACCTCGCCGTCCTTGATGGCCTTGTCCATGGCTTCCTTGGCCTTGCGCCGGATGCTCCGGATGGAGATCTTGGCGTCCTCGCCCTTGGCCTTGGCGACCTTGATGTACTCCCGGCGGCGTTCCTCGGTCAGCTCGGGGAACGTCACCCGGATGATATGGCCGTCGTTCGACGGGTTGACGCCCAGATCCGAGTCGCGGATGGCCTGTTCGATGTTGCGCAGCGAGCTCTTGTCGAACGGGGTGACCACCGCCATCCGGGGCTCCGGTACGGAGAACGACGCGAGCTGGTTGATCGGCGTCATCGTGCCGTAGTACTCGGCCACGATCTTGTTGAACATCGCCGGGTGCGCACGGCCGGTGCGGATAGCGGCGAAGTCCTCCTTGGCGACGACGACCGCCTTCTCCATCTTTTCCTCGGCTTCGAGGAGGGTCTCTTCGATCACCACGTGCTCCTGGTTCGATGAATGAGCCTGACTGCTTCATCCGGGGCTGTGAGCTGACGGCCGCCCCGCGGGCCGCCCCGGCCCCCGCGATGCCCTGCTGCCTGCACGGTGTCCGACCGGCAGGCTGTTGTCCATCCCCGTACCGTGCCGTTCCGGCGTGACGGTGTTGCCGCCGACGCCACCCGACCGGTACCCGGGTGTCCGGCCGCATCCGCGGATCCGCCGACCGGGCCGGTGCCGGGTCCGAAGCCGGAGTGGGGGCCGGTCAGGGCCGGGTGCCCTGGTTGCTGACCAGGGTGCCGATCTTCTCACCCTTGACGGCGCGGCCGATATTGCCTTCGGCCAGCAGCTCGAAGACGAGGATCGGCAGCTTGTTGTCCCTGCAGAGCGTGATCGCGGTCATGTCGGCGACCTTGAGATCGCGGGTGATGACCTCGCCGTACTCGAGCGCGTCGAACTTCACCGCCGCGGGGTTGCGCGCCGGGTCGGCGTCGTAGACGCCGTCCACACCGTTCTTGCCCATGAGCATCACCTCGGCGTTGATCTCCAGAGCACGCTGGGCGGCCGTGGTGTCGGTGGAGAAATAGGGCATCCCCATACCGGCGCCGAAGATGACGACGCGGCCCTTCTCCAGGTGGCGGATGGCGCGGAGCGGGATGTAGGGCTCGGCGACCTGCCCCATCGTGATGGCGGTCTGCACCCGCGAGTCGATGCCCTCCTTCTCCAGGAAGTCCTGGAGTGCCAGGCAGTTCATCACGGTGCCGAGCATGCCCATGTAGTCCGAGCGCGCGCGGTCCATGCCGCGCTGCTGGAGCTCGGCGCCCCGGAAGAAGTTGCCGCCGCCGATGACGACGGCCATCTCGGCCCCGTCCTGGACGACCGAGGCGATCTCCCGGGCCATCTTGTGCACGACGTCGGGATCGACACCGAGTCCGCCGCCACCGGCGAACGCCTCGCCGGAGAGCTTCAGCAGGAAGCGCCGCCGGCCGTCGCTGTCGTTGTCGGTGTCATTGCTGCTCATGGAGATCTCCTCGTGCACATACGAAAGAGGCCATTGCCGTCGGATCCTCGCGGTTCCCTCTGCGGCAATGGCCTCCTCGTCACAACTGCCCTGTGCCCGACCTTATCGGGCCCGTGCCGGTTCCGTGCGCGCTACCCGGTGTGCTCCACCCCCGAGCGAGCAGAACCGGCCTGCGGGGCGCGTCGGTAACGGGGTCCTCAGGCGCCGACGCGGAAGCGGGCGAAGCGCTTCAGCGAGACACCGGCCTCGTCCAGGACCTTCTGCACGGACTTCTTGTTGTCCTTGGCGAAGGGCTGGTCCAGGAGGGTGTTCTCCTTGAAGAAGCCGTTGACCCGGCCCTCGATGATCTTCGGCAGAGCGGCCTCGGGCTTACCCTCCTCGCGGGCGGTCTCCTCGGCGATACGGCGCTCGTTGGCGACCGTCTCCTCCGGGATGTCCTCGCGGGTCAGGTACGCCGGGGCGAAGGCGGCGATGTGCTGCGCGACATCCTTGGCGATCTCCTCGTTCGCGGCGTCCAGCTCGACCAGCACGCCGACCTGCGGAGGCAGGTCCGGGCTGGTGCGGTGCAGGTAGGAGCCGACGAAGGCGCCGGAGAACTGCGCGAAGCGGTCCAGCACGATCTTCTCGCCGAGGCCGGCGTTGGCCTCGTCGACGTACGCCTGCACGGTCTTGCCGGACTCGATCTCGGAGGCGAGCAGCGCGTCGATGTCGGCCGGGGAGGTGGCCTCGATGTGCGCGGCGATGGCCTCGGCGGCGGCGAGGAACTTCTCACCCTTGGCGACGAAGTCCGTCTCGCACTTGAGCTCGACCAGCACACCGGTGGCGCTGTCGGCGGCGATGCGGGTGATGACCGCGCCGTTCTCGGCGGTGCGGCTCTCGCGCTTGGCCACGCCCTTCTGGCCCTTGACGCGCAGGACCTCGACGGCCTTGTCGACGTTGCCCTCGGCCTCGTCCAGCGCCTTCTTGCAGTCCATCATGCCGGCGCCGGTGAGCTCCCGGAGCTTCTTGACGTCGGCGGCGGTGTAGTTCGCCATGGTCTGTGAATCTCTTCTCGGAAAGTCGGTGAGGTTGGTTCGGAGTCACACGGGACCGGCTCAGCTCACGGCTGGACGGCGGGGGCACCCGGCCCCCGCCGTCCCACCGCGCACCTGTGGGCCCACGTGCTCCACGTGGCCCGTGGGTCAGCCCTGCTGCTCGGCGGGAGTCGCCGCCTGCTCGCCCTCGGCGACCTCGGCCTCGGCACCCTCGGCGCCCTCGGCGGCGGGCTGCGCCTCGGTCTCGGCGGGCTTCTCGGCCTCGGCGGGCTCAGCCTCGGCGGCGGGCTTCTCGGCGGCCTTCTCGCCCTCGAGAAGGTCACGCTCCCACTCGGCCAGCGGCTCACCGGCGGCCTTCTCGCCCTTGCCCTCGCCGGAGCCGCCGGACGAACGGGCGATGAGGCCCTCGGCCACGGCGTCGGCGATCACGCGGGTCAGCAGCGTGACGGAGCGGATCGCGTCGTCGTTACCCGGGATCTTGTAGTCGACCTCGTCGGGGTCGCAGTTGGTGTCGAGGATCGCCACCACCGGGATGTTGAGCTTGCGCGCCTCGCCGACGGCGATGTGCTCCTTCTTGGTGTCCACGATCCAGACGGCGCTGGGCACCTTCTGCATCTCGCGGATACCACCGAGGGTCTTCTCCAGCTTGGCCTTCTCGCGGGAGAGGACCAGCAGCTCCTTCTTGGTGAGGCCGGATGCGGCCACGTCCTCGAAGTCGATCTGCTCCAGCTCCTTGAGGCGCTGCAGCCGCTTGTAGACCGTCGAGAAGTTGGTGAGCATGCCGCCGAGCCAGCGCTGGTTCACGTAGGGCATGCCCACGCGGGTGGCCTGCTCGGCGATGGCCTCCTGGGCCTGCTTCTTGGTGCCGACGAACATGATGGAGCCGCCGTGGGCGACGGTCTCCTTGACGAACTCGTAGGCGCGGTCGATGTACGACAGCGACTGGAGCAGGTCGATGATGTAGATGCCATTGCGCTCGGTGAAGATGAAGCGCTTCATCTTCGGGTTCCAGCGGCGGGTCTGGTGCCCGAAGTGGACGCCGCTCTCCAGCAGCTCCCGCATCGTGACGACGGCCATGGCCGTTCTCCTTGGTGTACTCGGTTGTCGTCAGCGGAGGCCGGACGCCCCCGCTTGCCTGACGCCCCCGACGCGCCGCCCGGAGGGTTCCGGTGCGGAGACCGGGACCGTTCCTGGGACCGAGATGCGCGGCCACCGGGTGAGGGTGGCGGGGCGTGCGAAGTCAGCCCGGTCGCCCGGGCCGCATCAGCAGTGTACGGGACCGCGAAGGGGCCCCGCGCCCGCCGGGGTCGGGGGGCCGTAGCGCGGGCGCCTGGCACCAGGGCCCCGCGGTGGGGCGCGGGGCACGGAACCGGGGGAACCGGACTGCCGCCGGCGCAGACAGACCCCCCGCACGGGTGACGAGCGCGGAACGGCTTCGCAGCCGCTCCCGAGCCGCCCGGATCCCCTCATCTCCGGTGCAGCCCGGATCCCCCTCGTCCGGGTGACGGAGCTGTGCACAGCCGACCGGTTGTCCACAGCTGCGGACCATGATCCCCGCGCGACGGCGAACCGGGCCACCGTTCTTCCATGGAACAGCGGCCCTCCCCGGGCGACGGCTCGCGCCGCGCGCTCCCGACCTCCCGGCCTTCCCGCTCCCGCACTCCGCGGCAGCGGAGAGCGGCTCGCCCCGTCGCACACGCGGCGGCGCGAGCCGTCGTGCTGCTGGGACTGCTGGTCTGGCTGAGCCCCCTTCCCCGCACGGGCACCGCGGTCGCACCCGCCGCGTCCTCGGCGGCGGCGCTGTCCGCCGCCGAGGACGCCCGTGAGCCCGCGGGAGAGGGGAGCGGGCCGAGCCACGCGTCCGGGGACCGCGATCCCCAGGGCCGGGAAGCGGACCTCCCCGTGACCGGGCGGGCCTGGCCGGTCCGGGGAAGGGACGGCGCCCGCCGGCCGCGGGTGCTGCGCGGCTGGGATCCACCGCCCGAACCGTGGGCGGCGGGCCACCGCGGGGTCGACCTCGCCTCCGACGCCGGGCGGCCGGTGCGCGCGGTGGCGGCGGGCCGGGTGTCGTTCGCCGGCCGGGTCGCGGGGCGGTGGGTGGTCTCCATCGAGCTCAACAGCTCGGGGCGGCCTCCGTTGCGGACGACGTACCAGCCGGTGCGGCCCTCCGTGCGCGAGGGCGAGCGGGTGCGGGCCGGCCAGCGCGTGGGCACGCTCCTGCGCGGCACTCACTGTCCGCGCACCTGCCTGCACTGGGGGCTGCTGCGGGACAAGCGCTATCTCGACCCGCTCTCCCTGCTGCCCGCGGCGCTCCTGGGCGGACCCTCCCGGCTGCTGCCGGTCCGCGGAGTGCCGGTACCGGTCGAAGACAGCGGACCGCAGCGCCGGGAGACGGCGGACAGCGGAACGGGGCGGGTGCCGCAGGCGGTGGCCGATCGGCCGACTGCCGGGAGGCGGAAGGTCCGCCTGCTGCCGACCACCTCCCCGCCGTCAGCCCCCGACGCCGTTCAGCGCCATGGAGACGGCGGCCTCGGCGATCTGCTCCGGGTCCTCGGCGGCCCCGAGCTCGATACGGCGCACCCCCGCGTCCACGACGCCCTGCAGCAGCACGGCGACGAGACGGGGCTGGGCGTGGCCGAGCTCGCCGAGCGCCTCGACGACCATCGAGATCAGCCCGCCGTGTGCGGCGCGGATCCGCTCGCGCGCCCCCGCGTCGAGTTCGCCTGCGGAGATCGCGACGACGGCGCGGTGACGGCGGTCCCCGACCAGGGCCAACTGCCTGCGGACATATGCCTCGACCTTGCCCTCGGGCGTCGGTGCGGCCCGCATGGCCGACTCGACCTCGGCTGCCCACACCGGGAAGTCGGCAGCGCACAGCTCTTCGACGACCGCGGCGCGGGAGCGGAAGTACTCGTAGACGGAGGAGCGAGCCAAGCCGGTGCGCTGCGCGAGGGCGGGGAAGGTCAGGGCTTCCGTACCGCCCTCGGACAGCAGTGACCTGGCGGCGTCCAGCAGGGCCGCGCGCTGCATCGTCCGGTGCTCGGCCACGGAGGCCGCTCGAATCCTGGGCACGCCCCCAGCTTACGGAGCGGCGGTCGAAAGTTGCACGGGTCCCGCGCGACCGACTGGGTCAGCGCCCCGCGTCGGCGAGCTTGGCACGGAGCTGCAGAACCGATTTGGTGTGGATCTGGCTGACCCTGCTCTCCGTGACACCGAGCACCTGGCCGATCTCGGCGAGGGTGAGACCTTCGTAGTAGTAGAGGGTCACCACTGTCTTCTCCCGTTCGGGGAGGGTGTTGATGGCCCGCGCCAGCAGGCGCCGCAGCTCCCGGTCCTCGGCGACCTCGACGGGGTTGTCAGCCGCGGTGTCCTCCAGCGTGTCCATCAGGCTCAGCCGGTCGCCGCCGTCCCCCCCGACGTGCAGCAGTTCCTCCAGAGCCACCACGTTGGCCAGGGACAACTGGCTGAAGACGCCGTGCAGTTCTTCCGTCTCGATCCCCATCTCCTCGGCGACTTCCGACTCGGAGGGGCTGCGCCGGAGCCGGGCCTCGAGAGTGGCGTAGGCACGCTCCACGGCGCGGGCCTTCTGCCGTACCGACCGCGGGATCCAGTCCAGCGCCCGCAGTTCGTCGATCATCGCGCCCCGGATGCGGGTGATGGCGTAGGTCTCGAACTTGATGGAGCGGGAGGGGTCGAACTTCTCGATGGCGTCGATGAGTCCGAAGATCCCGGAGGAGACGAAGTCGGCCTGCTCGACATTGGACGGCAGACCGACGCTGACCCTGCCCGCGACGTACTTGACCAGCGGCGAATAGTGCAGGATGAGCTGTTCGCGCAGCCCGCTGTCCGCTGTGGCCTTGTAGGACCGCCAGAGTTCATCCAGCGAGCTGGGCGCAGTCCTGGGCGTATCGTCGTCGACCACGACGCGCGCGGCTGCGGCGGTGCGGTCGGGCCCGGAGATGTGCTGAGGCATACGTCGCCTTGAGCCGTTCTGCTGGGTAGTGGTGGTCTGTCGGTGCAGAAGCGTGAGTCTGGTTGCGAGATGGTGTGAGCGTAGCGTGACCGTGACGTCGCGGTAAGCGACGTCTTGTTTTCTTCCCTGCGTCGGCATGCTCCTTTCGCCGGTTGTCCGGCGGTGCTGGAGGCGGACGCGGCGCGGATGACCGGGCACGGGGCCGGGGTGGCCCGGCCCGCGGGACCCGTGCCGCCCCGGCGAGCGCGCACAGCTCACCCTTTCACCCGATAGCCCCAGGTCAAGGACCGCATCATCACCCGATGGGGTGCCCCTTGCCCAGCGCGGTCAACTGCCAGCACTCACCGTCGCGTTCAACGAAGCCGAGGGCCCGCAGTTCGTGGAGGCGTGCGAGCACTTCACCCGGCGGGACACCCGCGGAACACGCGATGCGGGCGAGCTCGCCCGTTCCCCGGCCGGGAAGCGCTTCCAGGACCCGCGCCGCGCCGGGACTCAGCGCGTCCCTCGGCACGGCCGGTGCCCGGCGCTCCGGAGCCAGCTCGCCGACCATCCCCACCTGTTCGATCACTTCGTCGGCGTCGGTGACCACCGTGGCCTCGCCGCGCAGAAGTTCGTGGACCCCCTGGGAGAGTCCGGAGGTGACCGGGCCAGGCACGCCCATCAGTTGCCGCCCCAGCCCCAGGGCGCGGCGGGCCGTGACCAGCGCTCCGCTGCGCAGGGCAGCCTCCACCACGACCGTTCCCCGGGTGAGCGCGGCGATCACCCGGTTCCGCAGCACGAATCTGCTGCGGGTGGGGTGGTCACCGGGCGGCAGCTCCGCGATCAGCAGGCCGCGCTCACCCACCGCGCGGATCAGTTCCTGGTTGCCCGGCGGGTAGGCGACATCGGCCCCGCAGGCGAGAACCCCCGCGGTGGGTCCCCGGACGGCCAGAGCCCCGCGATGGGCAGCGGCGTCGATGCCGTAGGCGGCACCCGACACCACGGTCCATCCCCGTTCGGCGAGCCCCGCACCGAGCGCGGCGGCGCAGTGCGCGCCGTACTCGGTACACGCGCGCGCACCGACGACGGCCACCGAGCGCAGCGCCCACAACCGGAGGGAGGGTTCGCCCTTCAGCCACAGCCCGAAGGGCGCGGCCTGGCCCAAGTCGTCAAGCTGGCGGGGCCATTCGGAGTCCCCGGGGCAGACGAAACGGCCGCCGCTCGCGGCGATGGCGGCCAGGTCCGCATGCGGCCGCGCCCGGGCGGCCCGCAGCTTCAGCCCCGCCCATCGTCGCTCTCCCGCGCCGCTGAGCGGTGGACCGCTCCCGCTCAGCGCCGCCACCACCGCGCATGCTCCATGCGCGGCCAGCCACCTTCCGACGAGTTCGTCGCCCGGCTCCTCGATGCGGGTGAGGGCCGCCCGTGCGAGGCGCTCGGACTCCTCCGGCGCCTGCTCCGGCCGGACCGGACCCGGCTGCCCGGTGGCCCCCCGGGGGGTCGCGGCGGCCGGTCGAGTCTCGTCGTCGAACAATCGGGGCCTGCCGACCCGCCGGGGCCCGTCGGACGATCCGGCTCCATCAGCGGGTCGGATCCCGTCGGACGATCCGTGCCCGGCCGATGTGCGGGCACCCTCGGACCGGCCGGGCGCCTCGGACAGCCCGACTCCTTCGACCTGTTCGCCGGCATCGACCGGCCCGGCGCCGTCAGGTGGTCGAGGCGGCCCGGGCCCCGGAGCGGCGGCCGTACGGGGCTCCGCGCGGCAGTCCGGCCCGGCGGGCTGCCCGCACTCCGTGGCGGCCGGGGGCGGGGTGTTCCGGGGGCCGGAACGGCCTGCTCCCGGCCGCGGATGCTCGGCGGTCATACGGGTACCTCCGCGGTCGGGGAGCCCCGGCGGATGCCGGTCCTCAGCTCCAGGGCGGCATGGACGTCGTCACGGGTGGGCCGGGAGTGCCCCGCGAGGTCGGCAACGGTCCAGGCGACCCGCAGCACCCGGTCGAGGCCGCGCGCGGTGAGCAGTCCGCGCTCCAGATCGTCCTCTGCGTCGGCGAGCGCTCCGGGGAGCGCTGGGTGGCGGGTGCGCAGTTCGTGCCCAGGGACCTCGCTGTTGGTCTGCCACGGCGTCTCCGCGTACCGCACCGCGGCGCGCTCCCGCGCCTCCTGGACCCGGGCGGCCACCACGCGGGTGGACTCCGCGCGGCCGTCCACCGCGGCCAACTCGGAGCGGGCCAGCGGCGCCACGGCGACCCGCAGATCGACGCGGTCCAGCAGCGGCCCGGAGAGCCGCGCCCGGTAGCGGCGTACCGCGGAAGGCCTGCACTCGCACCCGCCCCCGGCGCTGCCGTGCCGCCCGCAGGGACACGGGTTGGCGGCCAGCGCCAGCAGGAAGCGGGCGGGCATCCGCATCATCCCGGCGGCCCGGGCCACCACGACGTGCCCCGACTCCAGCGGCTGCCGCAGGGCGTCCAGGACCTGTGCTCCGCATTCAGCTGCTTCGTCCAAGAAGAGCACCCCGTTGTGGGCGAGGGAGACGGCGCCGGGTCGGGGCAGGCCGGAGCCGCCGCCGACGAGTGCGGCCATGGTGGCCGAGTGGTGCGGGGCGCAGTAGGGCGGCCTGGCGACCAGCGGCTGTTCGCCGGGCAGGGCGCCGGCGACCGAGTGCACGGCGGTGACCTCGAGCGACTCCTTTCTGCTGAGCGGAGGCAGCAGTCCGGGCAGCCGTTCCGCGAGCATCGTCTTCCCGGCACCGGGCGGGCCTTTGAAGTAGAGGTGGTGCCGGCCCGCGGCGGAGATCTCCAGTGCGTGCCGGGCACGGTGCTGCCCCGCCACGTCGGCGAGGTCGACGGGGCGCTCTTCGCCGAGCAGGCCGGTGAGTCCCGGTGCCGCGGGGAGTCCGGTGAGCCCGGCGCGGGCGGCGCCGGGCAGTCCTCCGTCGGTGCCCTCCGGTTCCTCGGGGACCGGTTCGTCGGCCAGCACGGCGATGAGCCGTCGCAGGCTGCGCACCCCGAGCACGGAGACGTCGGGGACCAGCGCGGCCTCCGCCGCGTTCTGCTCGGCCACGACCACCTGTTGGTACCCCGCGTCGGCGGCGGCGAGCACGGCGGGGAGGACTCCGCGGACCGGCAGCACCCGGCCGTCGAGACCCAGTTCCCCGATCATCACCACCTCGGCGGTCTGGCGCGGGTCGAGGCGTTCGGCCGCGGCGAGGACGGCGCAGGCGACGGCGATGTCGAAGCCGCTGCCGCCCTTGGGCACCGAGGCGGGGCTGAGGCCGACGGTGAGCTTCTTCTGCGGCCAGGGCACTCCGGAGTTCACCACCGCGGCCCGGACTCGGTCCCGGCTCTCGGTGAGGCTCTTGTCCGGCAGTCCCACGAGAGTGAAGGCCGCGACGCCCGGTTCCAGGTCGGCCTGGACCTCGACCAGCACGCCCTCGACTCCCACGAGTGCGACCGCACAGGTACGGGCGAAGGCCATCAGCCGATCCCCCGGACGTGCTCCACGACGGGCGCGCCCCGGCCGGGCAGGACGATGCCGACGAGGTCGATGCGCACTCCGCCGGTGGGCGGGCGGCCGTAGCGTGCGATCCAGCGCTCGGTGAGCCAGCGCCCCGCCAGCCGCCGCAGTCGGGCCGTCCGTGCCGGGGGCAGGCTGCCCATGGGGGTCTGGAACGGGACGGCCCTGCGGGTCTTGACCTCGCAGATCACGACAGCGTCGGCATCCCGCGCGACGATGTCGATCTCGCCCTCGGCGCAGCGCCAGTTGCGTTCCAGGACCGCCATGCCCGCTTCGCGCAACCGACGCGCTGCCAGGTCCTCTCCGTACCGGCCCAGGGCGCCCCTCGCGCAGGCGGGCCTCCGCTGGGCGTCGCGCCGACCGGGGTCCTGGCCTCCCCGCGCGCTCGGGCCGCCCGGTCGTTCCCCGTCCGGCCGCCGGGTGCGGGGACGTGCGGTGTCAGCTCCGCTGTGTGTCTCGCCGGTGTTCATCACGGCACCACCTCCGGACACCGACTGTGACGGCGCCTGGGGCAGTTCGGGGATCTTGCTCGATTCCTGTGGAGAACCCGGTGATTGTGGGTATCTCCGTCACCTGCACGAGTGAGCCTCCAGCTGAGCCTTCAGCCGGTCTTCAGCTGAGCCCTCAGCACGGCGTCCCCGTGGCACCGGACCCGTTGCGGGTCGCGTGCCACGGGGACGTCGTGGGACGGAGAGGCGCGTCGCCGGGCCGCCGCACCGTGTGCCGCGGGGGCACACAGCGGTTCAGCTCTTGAAGCCGGAGTCCTCCGGCAGATCGAGTTCGCTCTTGTTGAGCTCCTCGATGTTCACGTCCTTGAACGTCAGAACGCGTACCTGCTTGACGAACCGGGCCGGTCTGTACATGTCCCAGACCCAGGCGTCCGCCATCGACACCTCGAAGAAGACCTCACCCTGCACCGAGTGGACCTGCATCTCGTAGTCGTTGGTGAGATAGAAGCGCCGGTCGGTCTCGATCACGTATTTGAACAGTCCGACGACGTCTCTGTACTCCCTGTAGAGCTTGAGCTCCATCTCGGTCTCGTACTTCTCGAGGTCCTCGGCGCTCATGGCATGTTCCCCTTCAGCCGTGCGTCCCCCCATTGTGCGTCACCCCGAGCGGCGTCGGGCCGAAGTCGCTCGGCGCCGCGCGAGCGGTCCGTACGCCGCCCCGCCCAGTACCAGGACGGCCCCCACGAGCACAGCGGTCAGTGCCAGCGGAAGCGGCCCGCGATCGGAGGTTCCGCCGGGCATGTCGGCGAAGCCGCTCGGCTCCGGGAGCATCCCGGCCGCACTGCTGGGCCAGGCTATGGCGGCGACCCGGGCCTGGACGGCGGAGCGCGGCACGGCACCGTGGTCGGCGTCCTCCAGGTGCACCCGGGAGTCGAGGGACGCCTGCCTGTTGTCCCCCAGCAGGAAGAGCTTCCCCGCAGAGACCCGGGTGGGTTCGAAGGCCCGCTGCGCGTCGTCGCCCCGGGCATGCAGATACGGTTCCTCGACAGGCCGGCCGTTGACGGTGAGTCGGCCCTCCCGGTCGCAGCACGCGACTTTGTCCCCGCCGACACCCACGACCCGCTTGACCATGGGCACCGTGCCCCATACCGAGTCCTGGAAGACGACGACGTCGCCCCGCCGCACCTCGTCGCCGTCCACCCGCTCGGCCAGCACTCGGGCACCGGCCTGCACCGTGGGATCCATGGAGTCGGTGGGCACCGTGTAGGGCTTGTAGAGCACGGCGCCCCAGACGAAGCCGCCGAGGAAGAGCACACACCCGAGGGCCACAGCCACCCCGGAGATTCGGTCACCCAGGCGGCCGCGGCCCTCGTCGGTACGTTCTGCCTTGCTCACTTCCGTACTCCCCGGCTCTTGCGCAACGGACCCGACAGCCTGCGTCGGCGCAGACCGCTGACCCTACCGGGCGGTACTCGGAGTCGTCAGCCCTCGTGGGATGCGGACTGCGCGACTGGGCGCGACTGCTGCAGCTGCGTCCGCCGACGCCGCCAGAGCACCAGCGGGACAGCGCCCGCGAGTCCGACGGCACCCGGTGCGGCGCTCAGCGCACGTGACTGCACGCCCTTCTGGTCGTAGGTCTCGGGGACCGGCAGAGTGCCCCAGCGGTCGATCGGCCACGCCTTGACGATGGCCCGTCCCACCACCTGCTTCTCCGGGACGAAGCCGTCGCCGGGCTGGTTCTGGTGGTAGCGGGAGTCGAGGGAGTCCTGGCGGTGGTCGCCCATCACCCACAGCTTGCCCTTGGGGACCTTCAGCGGCCCGAACGGCTTGTCGTCGCACGGAGTGTTGCCCGGATAGATGTACGAGGACTCGTCCAGAGCCGTGCCGTTGACCTGGATCTTGCCGCCCTTCTTGCACTCCACCGTGTCCCCGCCGACCGCGATGACCCGCTTGATCAGGTCCTTCTCGTTGGCCGAGGGCATCAGGCCGATGAAGCTGAGCGCGGTCTGCAGGAAGTTCTCCTCGACGTGCGCCTCGGGGAGCCAGCCGCCCGGGTCGTGGAAGACGACGACCTCGCCGCGCTCCGGGGTCGCTCCGAACCACGGCGTCAGCTTGTCCACCAGCACCCGGTCCCCGCGCTGGAGCGTGTCCTGCATCGAGTCGGAGGGAATGGAGAACGCCTGGACCAGGAACGTCTTGATGATCAGGGCGAGGATGAGCGCGATGCCGATGAGCATCGGCAGCTCTTTCCAGAACGGGCGCTGCTTCTTCGCCGCCTTCTTGTCGTCCGGCTCCCCGGATCCTCCGTCCGGGTTCGCCACCTCGGCCGCTCCGTCCGGGTCGGGTGCCTCGTGCTGCGGCTTCGCCCCGGAGGAGATCCACGGGCTGTCCCCGTCCGCCCCTGAGCCGGCTGCCGTCCCGTCGGTCTCCGCCGTCACGCTGTCACTCCCTCTTTCCACGGCCGGTGGTTCTGCGTCGCCTGTCCTGCCGTCCGCACCCGGACCTCCGTCCTCCGGGTACCCGGAACCGGACCGCGTACCGACCGCCAAGTCCCCCACATCCACTCCTCACGCTGCGCATTCGCCTGTCCCGCCAGCGGTACAGGCCCACCGTTCCCATAACGAGCGGAAGTTCCGCGGAGAACGGCAGTTGCGCCACCCGATTGTCCCGGTTCATCTGCAGGGAGACGGCTCCGCCGCCGGGGTCGGGGACGGAGGCATACGCTCCCGGCTCCTCGAGCCGCCTCCAGTGGTCGAACGGCCAAGCAATGACGACAGCTTTACCAACGATTCGGTCTTCTCCGATCGTTCCTCGATTCGGATCCTTCAAGTGATAGCGCGAGTCGGCGGAGTTGGCCCGATGATCACCCATCACGAAGACGCGTCCCGCGGGGACGTTGACCGTGAACTTCATCCGGGAGGGTTTGTTGCCCGGGTGAAGATAGGGCTCGTTCAGCGGCGTGCCGTTGACGGTGACGCGCCCCTGCTTGTCGCAGCAGCGCACGGTGTCCCCACCGACGGCGACGACCCGTTTGATCAGATCCTGCTCGTCGTCCGAGGGCAGCAGTCCGATGAACGTGAGGAGTTCCTCGCCCTGCTTGATCCCGACGGGTGCGTTGTCCGGCTCCTTCTCCTCGTTCTCCAGCCAGCCGCCCGGGTCCTGGAAGACGACCACGTCCCCGCGGTGCGGCTGGGCACCGAACCACGGCGTGAACTTGTCCACCAGCACCCGGTCCCCGATCCGGATGGTCTGCTCCATGGAGCCCGAGGGGATCACGAAGGCCTGCACGAGAAAGGTCTTGAGCACCCACGCGATCAGCAGCGCGACACAGACCAGGATCGGGAGCTCCTTGGTCGCGGAGAGCCTGCGGCGGCGCTGGATGCGCTTGGCGGCGCGTCTGCGGTCGGCCCTGCCCTGACCGGGGCGGCGCAGCGGCGGCGCCTCTCGCGCCGGATCCGACGGCTCGGCGGCGTCAGCGGGCTCTTCGCGGAGTGCGGCGTGAGCGGTCCCCTCGGCATCGGCGGTCCCGGCGTACCGGGAGCCGGACGCCGGCCCACCGGGCGGACTCTGTCCGGGCGGGGGCTCGGGCGGGGCGGCGGGACCCGGGGCGCCGGACGGTTCGGAGCGGCCCCAGGGCTCCGCCCGGTCGTCGGGCGCCGTGTAGTCGTAGGGCTCCGTGTACGGGTAGCCGACATCGTGCGGGGAAGCGCCGCCGGTAGCACCGGGTCCCGGGCCGGGGGGCCGGCCCTGCCTCCCGCCATACCCGCCGGGTCCGCCGTACGCACCGCGACCGCCGGGTCCACCCTGGCCGCCGGGACCGCGATGGCCGCCGTAGGCGCTGTCCGCGCCGCGCGCTCCGGCGCCCGGCGCGCCGAACCCGGCGTCGCCCGGGGAGCCCTCGGGATCAGTCATGGCCGCTGCCCGCGCCGGACGGTACCGATCCGATGCGGCTCGGCGGCCAGCCGATCCAGTCGGCCCGCCCGATCACGCGCTCGACGGGGACGGTACCGCCGCCGGGTTCGCCGAGGTGGTCGCGGGAGTCGCTGGACCGGGAACGGAAGTCCCCCATCACCCACAGGCGCCCCTCGGGCACCCGGATGTCGAAGGGCACGACCGAAGGGGCGTTTCCGGGGTGCAGATACTCCTCGTCCACGGGCCGGCCGTTCACCTCGATCCTCCCCCGCCTGTCGCAGCAGCGCACCCGATCGCCGCCGACCCCGATCACCCGCTTCACGTAGTCCGTCTCGGAGGGCCGCACCAGCCCGGTCGCAGCGCCCGCCTCACGCAGCGCGACCACCACCGGGTTCGCGTCGGGATCGGCCTCCCCCGAGAAGGAGTCGGTGCCGTCGAAGACCACGACGTCCCCGCGTCGCGGACCGTCTCCGAAACGGTAGACCAGCTTGTTCACCAGCACCCGGTCCCCGACGCGCAGGGTCGGATCCATCGAGGAACTCGGAATCAGAAAAGGTTGCACGATGAATGCACTTGTCAGCAAGAGCACCGCCAGGACCGATGCCGCGGCCAGGCCCAGACGCACGGAGCGCGACCTGCCCTTCGTCCCCTGATCGGGAACCGAAGAGCGGCCGCGCCCCGGTGTCTCGTGCTGTTCCTCGGTCTCCATCGAGCGGAAGCCTAACCGGCCCGCCGGGCACCGAGGACGCGCGCTCAGCTCGCGCGCTTCTCCTTGATCTTCGCGGCCTTGCCGCGCAGCTCGCGCAGGTAGTACAGCTTGGCGCGGCGCACGTCACCGCGGGTCACGACCTCGATCTTCTCGACGATCGGCGTGTGCACCGGGAAGGTGCGCTCGACGCCGACGCTGAAGCTGACCTTGCGGACGGTGAAGGTCTCCCGCACGCCCGAGCCCTGGCGGCGGATGCAGACGCCCTTGAACTGCTGGACACGGGAGCGGTTGCCCTCGATGACGCGGACGTGCACGTTGACCGTGTCGCCGGGCCGGAAGGCCGGTACGTCCGTACGCAGGGAGGCGGAGTCGACACTGTCGAGGAGGTGGGACATGTCCGTCTGCTTTCTTCGCCGATGCCACAGGTCATCAGCGGAATCGTGGTGATGGTCCGAAGGCTGCGTCCTCGGCGGGCGTCGGTCCCCCTGTGGCAGGGTCGCGCGCCGGAGACGAAGCGGAAGATCCCAGCCGGAGGCCGGGGTCGGCCCATTCTTCCACGGGCTCCCCACCCGGCCCAAATCGGTGCCCGCTCCGCACCGGGCCCTAGGGCCCGGACCCGTCCTGCTCGGGGCCGTACTCCCGGTCGGGGGGCGCTTGCTCCTCGGCGTCGGCGCGCTGCCGGGCGCCGGCGTGCGGCGCCGCCCCGGGGCCCGGCCGCCAGTGGCCGTCGGCGCCCGGTTCCCAGCCCAGAGCCGCCAGGGCAGCCCTGTCGTGCTTGTCGAGGGCTTCGGGGGCGCACCGCTCCACCAGCTCGGGCCGGTTGCCGACCGTCCGCGCGAACGCCTGGTCGCGGCGCCAGCGGGCGATCCTGCCGTGGTGACCGCTCAGCAGCACCTCGGGGATGCCCCGTCCGCGCCACTCGGGCGGCTTGGTGTAGACGGGGCCCTCCAGCAGATTCGCCATGGTGCCCGGCGCGAAGGAGTCGTCCTGGTGGGAGGCGGCGTTGCCGAGCACACCGGGCAGCAGCCGCGCGACGGCCTCGACCATGACGAGCACGGGTGCCTCTCCACCGGCGAGGACGTAGTCGCCGATGGAGACCTCGCGCACGTCGAGCCGCTCCGCGTACTCCTCGATGACGCGGCGGTCGATGCCCTCGTACCGCGCTGGTGTGAAGACGAGCCACGGCTTGCCCGCCAGCTCGACCGCCAACTCCTGGGTGAAGGGCTGCCCGCTGGGGGTGGGGACGACGAGTACCGGGGAGCCCTGGTCCGGCTCGCCCGTGGCCAGCACTTCGTCCAGTGCCTCGCCCCAGGGCTCGGGCTTCATGACCATGCCGGGGCCGCCGCCGTACGGGGTGTCGTCGACGGTGTGGTGTCGGTCGTGTGTCCAGGCACGCAGGTCGTGGACGCGGACGTCGAGCACTCCGCGCGTCCGCGCCTTGCCGACCAGCGAGACGTCCAGCGGCTCCAGGTACTCGGGGAAGATCGTGACGATGTCGAGCCTCACCGGGGGCTCCCCTGGCCCGGGTCCTCGGCGTCCGGTGCCGAGCGCGTGGCCGGACCGCCGGACGACTCGCCGCCCGCGGGCCCCTCGTTCCCCGGCCCCGCCTCCGCGACCTCCTCGCCGAGCAGCCCGGGGGGCGGGTCGACGAGGGCGCGCTGGGCCTCCAGGTCGATCTCCGGGACGATCTCGGCGACGAACGGGATCAGGGCCTCACCGCCGTCCGCGCGCCGCACCACGAGCAGATCCTGGGCCGGCAGATGCGCGACGCTCTCGATCCGTCCGACGACCGTGCCGTCCACCGTGACGACCTCCAGATCGACCAACTGGTGGTCGTAGAACTCCTCCGGGTCCTCGGGGGTCTCGTCCGGGTCGACCTCGGCGACGAGCAGCGTGTTGCGCAGGGCCTCGGCGGCGGTGCGGTCCCCCACGCCCTCGAAGCGCAGCAGCAGCCGTCCGCTGTGCACCCGCCCGGCGGCCACGGTGAGCGGCCCGGCGGCGGCCGGTTCGGTGGCCAGCACGGCGCCGGGGCCGAGCCGCAGTTCCGGCTCGTCGGTCCTGACCTCGACCGTGACCTCGCCCTTGATGCCGTGGGCGCGGCCGATCCGCGCGACGACTAGCTGCACTGTGCTTCTCCGTGCTCGGTTCCGTACTCGGTGGGTGTCCGCGGCCCCGGGACGGTCCGCTGACCGGGGGTCCGGGCGCGACAACGGGCCGGGGACGGCTTGGCTGCCGTCCCCGGCCCGTGCCGGTGCTGCATGCTGCGCTTCAGTGGACCTGGTCCACGTCGACGAGGTCGACGCGGATGCCCCGGCCGCCGAGCGCTCCCACGACGGTGCGCAGAGCACGCGCGGTGCGGCCGTTGCGGCCGATCACCTTGCCGAGATCGTCGGGGTGCACCCGGACCTCGAGCACACGTCCGCGACGCAGATTGCGGGACGCGATCTGCACCTCGTCGGGGTGGTCGACGATGCCCTTCACCAGGTGCTCGAGGGCCTCCTCGAGCATCCTCAGGCCTCGGTCGACTCGGTGGCGGTGGCCGAGGTGTCGGCCCCGTCCGCCTTCTTGTCGGCCTTGTCAGCCTTCTTGGCCTTGGGGGTGATGGCCTCACCCTTGGGCTCGTCGGCGGACTCCTTGGCGGCGGCCTCGAACAGGGCGCGCTTGTCGGCCTTGGGCTCGGCGACCTTCATCGGCTCCGGGGCGGGCAGACCCTTGAACTTCTGCCAGTCGCCGGTGACCTTGAGGATGGCCTCGACGGGCTCGGTCGGCTGGGCGCCGACGCTGAGCCAGTACTGCGCACGCTCCGAGTCGACCTCGATGCGCGAGGGGTTCTGCACCGGGTGGTACAGGCCGATCTCCTCGATGGCCCGGCCGTCGCGGCGGGTACGGGAGTCGGCGACGATGATGCGGTAGTGAGGCGAACGGATCTTGCCCAGACGCTTCAGCTTGATCTTGACTGCCACGGGTGTGGTGTCTCCTGGTCTTGACGTGGGTGGACACGGCGGACTGCCACGTGGGGTTGTAGCGCCGGGTGCCCGAATGGACGCGTCAGCCGGAGGAGAGAGGGGTCCTGTGCGACTGTCGAGTTCAGCCGACCATGATGCCACACTGCGGAGCCCGGCAGAAACCGCCCCCGTCCCGGCCGCGGGCCGCCCCCTGGGCCCGCGGCCGGGACGGGGGCGGTGTGGCGCGCGGTACCGCGGGCGGTCAGCCCACGGCAGCCATCTGCTCCGGCTCCTGGACCGGCGTCGGGTCGACGGGGATGCGGAACTGCTTGCCGCAGGCCCCGCACATGATCGGCGCCTGCGCCAGCACGGAGGGGACGACCCGGACGTTGCGCCCGCAGTCGCAGACGGCCTTGACGCGGACCCCGCCCCCGGAGGAGCCGTGCCGGGCGGCCGGACCGCGGAAGCTGCGTCCGGTGTCCGTCTCGGTGGCCGCGCTGTAGGCCTTCAGTGCCCGCTGGAGGCGGTCGGCGGTGGGGCGGTAGCGCCGCCGTGTCTCGGGCGTGAGCACCACGAGGGAGAAGCCGCTGCTGGGATGCGGTTCCTCGGGGTGGTCGAGACCGAGCTCCACGGCGATCGCCAGGAAGCGGCGGTTGTGGTAGCGGCCGGCCCGCGAGGTGTCCCGGACACCGCGGGCCGCCGCGATGCCGTGGACCGCCTCGTGGAGCAGCCGTTCGAAGGAGAGTCCGGTACCGCAGGCGGACGAGGACTCTCCGATGAGTGATTCGGGCGCGGCCAGATCCGGCAGCTCGGGGTGGTGCCGTTGAATGTCGGCCCAGGCGGCTGCCAGCTCGGCGGCGAGAACTGGTGGTGTCGTGCTCACGTCGTGCCCAACGAGCGGGAGTGCCCCGGTGTTCCGATTACGGGGCATCGCAAAATATTTTGCACGTACCAGTCAGTTCTCGGTGATGCCCGGGGAGATGGGTGCGGGTACGCAGATGTACGCCCAAGCCGCGCACCCCCCGCAAGCCGGACGTATCACCGGAGATCCGCAAGCGGTCGCCGCCGCCCGGGTGCCGGCGGGACACCCCCGCCGGACCGGCGCCGCGGCCGCGAGGCCGTCGCCGCACCGGGCCCGCCCGATGGTACGGAGCCCCGGCCCGCCGCACCCCGCACGACCCCGCGCAGCCGCCCCGCACAGGCGTCGGTACGAGCGGCCCCGCGGAAGCCGCCGGCTCCGCAGGGCACCCGCCCCGGGCCGGGCCTTCCGCCCGGTCGGCGCGGCCGTCAGCCCTCCAGGCCGGGCCACTCCTCGACGGTGAGCGCGAAGCGCTCGTGGTCCCGCCACGCGTCGTCGATGTAGAGCATCCGCGGCGAGAAGCCCTCGTGCCGGAAGCCGAGCCGTTTGGCCAGGGCCAGGGAGCGGTCGTTCTCCGGCTGGACGTTGATCTCCAGCCGGTGCAGCCCGAGCCCGTCGGGGCCCGACTGGAAACAGCGGTCCACGACCAGCCGCATGCCCTCGGTCATCCGGCCGGTGCCCGCGTAGGGGACGTAACTGTCGTAGCCGAGGGAGCCGTTGCGGAAGCGCGCGCGGACGATGTTGGCCACGTTCACCCGGCCGACGAGCCCCTCGTCCTCGCGGTCGAGGATGAGGAAGGTGCGCAGCGCGGGCCCCTGACGGCGGAGCAGGTCGGGGAAGCCGTCCGGCTCGACGGGGTTCCACGGGTGGAGGTGGTCTGCCGAGCGGACGACGGCCTCGCTGTAGAGCTGCTCGTCGGCGGGCCGCGGGGGGCGGATGTATACGCGCATGGACGACATCATCCGCCTTTGCCGCGGCACGCTCACTTTGGGGGCAGCATGTCCTTGAACTCCTGCGGGAGCTCGAAGTCGCCGGGGTCCTGGCCGGGACCCGGGATGCCGAGGGCGCCGCCCTGGCCGCCCTGGGCGCGACGCGCGGCGGCGGCCTGCTCCTCCTGCTGGCGCTTCATCGGGTTGCCCGACTGGCGCTTGCCCTTGACCTTCTTCTGCTTGCCCTTCTTCTTGCTCCCGCCGCCACCGGGCATGCCCGGCATACCCGGCATCCCGGGCATGCCGCCGCCCTGGGCCATGCGGGACATCATCTTGCGGGCGTCGAAGAAGCGCTCCACCAGGCCCTTGACCGCGCTGACGTCCACTCCGGAGCCCCGCGCGATACGGGCCCGCCGCGAGCCGTTGATGATCGTCGGCTCGGCCCGCTCCGCCGGGGTCATCGACTTGATGATGGCGGCGGTGCGGTCCACCTCGCGCTCGTCCAGGTTGTTGATCTGGTCCTTCATCTGGCCCATCCCCGGCATCATGCCGAGCAGCTTGGAGATCGAGCCCATCTTGCGGACCTGCTCCATCTGGGCCAGGAAGTCGTCGAGCGTGAACTCCTTGGGCCCCTTCGCCAGCTTGGCGGCCATCTTCTCGGCCTCTTGCTGGCTGAAGGTCTGCTCCGCCTTCTCGATCAGCGTGAGCATGTCGCCCATGCCGAGGATGCGGGAGGCCATCCGGTCGGGATGGAAGGCGTCGAAGTCGTCGAGCTTCTCGCCGTTCGAGGCGAACATGATCTGCTTGCCGGTGACCTGGGCGACCGAGAGGGCCGCACCGCCGCGCGCGTCGCCGTCCAGCTTGGAGAGCACGACACCGTCGAAGCCGACGCCCTCCTGGAACGCCTCCGCCGTGGTGACCGCGTCCTGACCGATCATGGCGTCGACGACGAAGAGGACCTCGTCCGGGCTGACCGCGTCCCGGATGTCGGCGGCCTGCTGCATCAGCTCCTGGTCGATGCCCAGGCGTCCGGCGGTGTCCACGATGACCACGTCGTGCTGCTTGTCACGCGCGTAGGTGATCGAGTCCTTGGCGACCTTGACCGGGTCACCGACGCCGTTGCCCGGCTCGGGCGCGAAGACGGCCACGCCCGCGCGTTCGGCGACGACGGAGAGCTGGTTGACCGCGTTGGGGCGCTGGAGGTCGGCCGCGACGAGCATCGGCGTGTGCCCCTGCTGCTGCAGCCAGCGGCCCAGCTTGCCCGCCAGGGTCGTCTTGCCCGCGCCCTGGAGACCGGCGAGCATGATGACGGTCGGCGGGTTCTTGGCGAACCTCAGCCGGCGCGTCTCGCCACCGAGGATGCCGATCAGTTCCTCGTTGACGATCTTGATGACCTGCTGGGCGGGATTCAGCGCCTGGGAGACCTCGGCCCCCAGCGCGCGTTCCTTGACCTGCTTGATGAAGGCGCGCACCACGGTGAGCGCGACATCCGCCTCGAGCAGGGCGATACGGATCTCGCGGGCGGTGGCGTCGATGTCCGCCTCGCTGAGGCGCCCTTTGCCCCGGAGGTTCTTGAACGTCGCACTCAGGCGGTCGGAAAGGGTATCGAACACAGCGCTCGTCGGTCCTCGGGTCGGTGGCGGAGGCAATCTCTGCCAAGGGTAGCCGCCTCGCGGGCGGGACCGGCCCGCCTGTCCGGATCCGGGACTCCTCCCGGCCCGCGCGGGCACTCCGGCTCAGCGCAGCTCGGACTCCAGCCGCTGGGCGAGCCGGGCGGCCGCGACCTCGGAGAGCGGGGATCCGGCGGCGTCCGTCACGTAGAACGCGTCGACGGCATTGGCGCCCAGGGTGCTCACATGGGCGCTGCGGACCCGCACCCCGGCCTCCTCCAACGCCCTGCCGATGCGGTGCAGCAGCCCGGGGGCGTCCTGGGCCCGCACCTCCAGGACGGTGGCGGCCGCGGAGTCGCCCGGGGCGACGGTGGCGCGCGGCGGCGGGGGCTGCGCCACGGTGCTGCGGCGCGGCCGGTAGGCGGCCTCCCGCTCGGCCAGCCGGGCGGCCAGCCGCAGGGAGCCGTCGAGCGCGCGCACCAGGTCCTCGCGCAGTCTGGCCGGCTGCGGCAGCGAACCGTACTGCGCGGCGACGCGCCAGGTGAGCAGCAGGACCCGCGGGGCCTCCCCGGATGCGGTCGCACCGCTCGACACCGTCGCGCCGCGCCCGTCCGGGGCGTCACCCTCCGGGCCCTGCCCGACCGGGCCGTCCCCGTCCGGGCTGTCCCCGTCCGGGCTGTCCGCGCGTCCCTCCGGTGCGCACTCGACCAGGGCGGACAGCTCCACCAGCCGCAGATCGGCGGCCCGGACGGTGAGCTTGTGCAGCGCCAGCACCCCGGCGACCGCGGGCAGCACCCCCGGCTGCTCGGGCAGCGCCACGCGCAGCTCCACGCCGACGGGTTCGGGTCCGGTACCGCCGGAGGCCGCTTCCCCGTCCGTACGGGGTTCCGCCGCCACCCGGCCGCCGCCGGAGCCGGCCCCCTGCTGGGGCCGCAGCGCGAGGACGGGACCGCCGGTGCGCCAGGCCTCCATCGCCAGGCGCTCCCCCTCCGCCGTCAGCTCCTGCCCGCCGGTCTGGTCGGCGACGGCGGCGCCGGAGAGCACCGCCGCCACCCGGGAGACCAGGTCGTCGACGAGCGCCGCGCGCCAGGCGGACCAGGCGGCCGGGCCGGTGGCCAGCGCGTCGGCCTCCGTCAGGGCGTGCAGCAGCTCCAGGGTGCCGTGGGAGCCCACGGCGTCGGCGACGGACCGGATGGTGGCCGGATCGTCCAGGTTGCGCCGGGTCGCCGTCTCGACGAGCAGCAGGTGGTGGCGGACCAGACCGGCCAGCGTCCGGGTGTCGGCGGCGTCGAAGCCGATGCGGGCCGCCAGGTCCCGGGCGATGGTCTCGCCGGTGAGCGAGTGGTCACCGGGCCATCCCTTGCCGATGTCGTGCAGCAGCGCACCGGTCAGCAGCAGATCGGGACGGTGCACGCGCCGGGTGAGCGCCGCCGCCCGTACGGCCGTCTCGACCAGGTGCCGGTCGACGGTGTAGCGGTGCACGGGGTTGCGCTGGGGACGGCAGCGGACCCGTTCCCAGTCGGGCAGCAGGCGGGCGATCAGACCGGCCGCGTCCATGGCCTCCCACACCGGGACGGTGGTCTCCCCGGCGCCGAGCAGGGTGACGAACTCCTCGCGGGCCTCGGCGGGCCACGGCACGGGAAGGTCCGGTGCGGTGCGCGCGAGCTTGCGGACGGCGGGCAGCGCGAGCGGGAGACCGGCCTGCGCCGCCGCTGCCGCTGCGCGCAGCGGCAGCACGGGATCGCGGTCGGGACGGGCGTGCAGGGCCAGCGCCGCCTCGCCCTCGTGCTCCACGACGCCCTCGGCCAGCGGGGTCCGCTCCGGTACGGCCTCGCCGGAGGGGCGCACCGCGGAGCGCCTGCCGCCGCCCAGCAGCCCGCGCAGCCGGGCAGCACGCGGGGCCACGGTGCGGGGCCGCAGGACGCGCTCGACCTCGCGCCAGGTGACGTCGCTCGCGTAGGAGACCGCACCCGCCGCCTCGTAGACGCGGCGCAGCAGGGTGTCGGCGTCCAGCAGACCGAGCGCCTCGGCCACCTGGTCCTGGTCCTGGAGCGCGAGCCGGTCGGTGGCGCGTCCGGTGGTCACATGCAGCGCGTCACGGGCGTCGAGGAGGGTGTCCCGGGCCTGCTGGAGTCCCTCCCGCGGGGCGTCGGCGAGCCAGGAGGCGGCCACGGCGCGCAGTGCCGTGAGGTCCCGCAGTCCGCCGCGCGCCTCCTTCAGGTCGGGCTCCAGCAGGAACCGCAGCTCGCCGTGGCGCCGGGCCCGTTCGGTGGCGTACTCGCGCAGCTCCGGCAGCCTGGTGCGGGCCTGGGCGCGCCACCTGCCGAGTGCGGCGGTGCGCAGCTGCGCCGTGAGGTCCGCGTCCCCGGCCAGGTGGCGGGCCTCCAGCAGGCCGAGCTGCACCTTGAGGTCGTCGGCCGCGGCGGTGCGCGCCTGGTCCGGGGTGCGGACGGAGTGGTCGAGGGCGAGGCCGAGGTCCCAGACGGGGTACCAGAGGCGGTCGGCGAGGGCGGCCAGGGCGGTGGCGTCGGTGCTGCCGTCGTGCAGCAGGAGCAGATCGAGGTCGCTGCGCGGGGAGAGCTCGCCGTGCCCGTATCCGCCGACGGCCACCAGCGCGGTGCCGGTGGGCGCGTCGGGGCCGAAGAGCTCGGCGAGCCACCGGTCGGTCAGTGCGGACAGGGCGCGGCGCCGGTCGGGTCCGGAGAGTTCGGCGTCCTGCAGGAGCCGCACCCGGGCCGCCGCGTAGCCCTCGTCCGCGCCGCCGGGGTCCGCTCCCGGGCACGCCCACGTGCCCGGGAGGCCGCCTCCCGCGGATCGTCCGGTGCCGTCCGGTACTGGTGCTCCCGCCGCCGGGGCCGTCGCCGCGTCCCTCACAGCGCGTCCGGTCCCCGCTCGCCCGTGCGCACCCGGACGGCGGTCTCGACGGGCACCGTCCACGCCTTCCCGTCGCCGATCTTGCCGGTGCGTGCGGCCTTGACGACGATCTCCAGGAGCTGTTCGGCCTCCTCGTCCTCCGCCAGGACCTCGATGCGCACCTTGGGGACGAGGTCGACGGTGTACTCGGCTCCCCGGTAGACCTCGGTGTGCCCGCGCTGCCGCCCGTAGCCGCTGGCCTCGGTGACGGTGAGGCCCTGGACGCCGAAGGCCCGCAGCGCCTCCTTCACCTCGTCGAGCTGGTAGGGCTTGATCACGGCGGTGATGAGCTTCATGCGTCCACCTTGCTGTCGTGGCTGTCGTGACGGGCGCTGTCCGCACGCGGGGCCTGCGCGGCCGCGCTCCCTGCGGCGGCGGATCCGGCGGCCGCGGGGCCGCCCCGGTCGCGGACCGAGGAGCCGCCGACGGCGCTGAAGTCGTACGCGGTCTCGGCGTGGAACGCCTGGTCGACACCGGCCGCCTCGTCGTCCGGGTCGGCGCGGAAGCCCATCGTGGCGTGCACGAGCTTGGCCAGCAGCCAGGAGACCACGAAGGAGAAGGCCATCACGGAGCCGGCACCGAGCGCCTGCTTGCCGAACTGGGTGAGGCCGCCTACGCCGTCCACGGCCAGGAAGCCGACCAGCAGGGTGCCGATGACGCCGCCGACCAGGTGCACGCCGACCACGTCCAGCGAGTCGTCGAAGCCGAGCTTGTACTTGAGGCTGACCGCCCACGAGCAGACCGCGCCCGCGACGACACCGATCAGCAGCGCGCCCATGGCGTTGACCGCGGCGCCGGAGGGGGTGATCGCCACCAGCCCGGCCACGGCACCGGAGGCGGCGCCCAGCGTGGTGAACGCGCCGTGCTTCACCCGCTCGTAGACCAGCCAGCCGAGCATGGCGGCCGCGGTGGCGAGCTGGGTGTTGAGCGCCATGTTGGCGGCGGTGCCGTCGGCGGCGAGCTCCGAGCCTGCGTTGAAGCCGAACCAGCCGAACCACAGCAGTGCGGCACCGAGCATCACCAGCGGCAGGCTGTGCGGGCGCATCGGGTCCTTCTTGAAGCCGATGCGCTTGCCGACGACGAGTACGGCGGCCAGCGCGCCGACACCGGCGTTGATGTGCACGGCGGTGCCGCCCGCGAAGTCGATGACCTCGAGGTCGTAGAGCCAGCCGCCCTCGGCCCACACCCAGTGTGCGACGGGGAAGTAGACGAGCGTCACCCAGAGGGTGAGGAACACCGCCCAGGCGCTGAATTTCACCCGGTCCGCTAGGGCGCCGCTCATCAGTGCGGGCGTGATGATCGCGAACATCATCTGGAAGAGGACGAAGGCGAAGACCGGAATGCCGCCTTTCCCGGTGAGGGAGTCGGCGGAGATGCCCTTGAGGCCGACGAAGTCCAGATTGCCGACGACTCCGCCGGTGTCCGGGCCGAAGGCCAGCGAGTAGCCGTAGAGCACCCACAGCACGCTGACGATCGCCAGCGAGATGAAGGACATCATCAGCATGTTCAGGGCGCTCTTCACCCGGACCATGCCGCCGTAGAAGAAGGCGAGGCCAGGCGTCATCACCATCACGAGAAACGCACTGACCAAGACGAAAGTGGTATCCGCGCCGTTCACTGTGGGCGTCTCCTCGGGGTCGCGGTCCTGCGGGGGCCGGATCGTAGGGGCGCCTCCCGGCCGAAGAAGGAAGGGAGGGCGGACTGAATGCCAGGTTTCCGAAGCCCGGTTTCCGCCGTCGCCCCCGGGTGTTTCCAGGCCGTGAAAACCGGCCCGCCGCTGTTACGAGGAGATGAAGCGCGGCTTTCCGTGCGGGAACGCGCGTACGCTGCGCTCCCCGGTGGCGGTCCGCCGTGGGTACCCGTCGCCGCCCGGGAGGGTCAGCCCGCGGCGGCCTCGCTCTCGGCCAGCTCCGCCTGGAGCCGCTCGCTGAGCTGCACCACGTCCGCCAGTTCCCCGAACTCGCGGACGGCGCCGGCCGTGGTGCGGCGCAGCCGGTTGTTGACCCGCTCCGAGCGCAGCCGCTTGGCGACACCGAGGGCCTCGCTGGCCCGGGCCACACAGCCTTCGGGCTCCCGCTGGAGCAGGTGCACACTGGCCATGCCGATCAGGTTGAGCGCGTAGGAGCGCCGGTGGCCGCCGCCCTGCGTCTCCCGGGCCTCCCTGGCGAACAGCTCGACGGCCCGCTCCATCGCGGGCCGTGCGAGCGAGGCGTAGGTGGAGCTGCGGCCGGAGGAGTAGGCCAGGTCCCGGAAGGAGTGCGCGGTCTCCGCGCACAGCTCGGCCTCGGAGAAGAACCGGATCCAGTCGGGGTCCGGGTCCGAGCGGTCGATGTCCGTGAACGTTTCTTCCGCCATCCGCACCGCGCGCTTGCACTTGCCGGGCTGCCCCATGTTCGCGTAGGCGCGGGCCTCCATGGCGTGCAGCATGGCCTGGGTGCGGGCGGTGGCGCCCTCCCGGCTGCCGTACTGCGCCAGGTGGACCAGCTCCAGGGCGTCCGCGGGACGGCCCAGATGGATCATCTGGCGGCTCATCTTGCTCAGGACGTACGAGCCCAGGGGGCGGTCACCGGCCTCCTTGGCCGCGTGCAGCGCCAGCACGAAGTACTTCTGCGCGGTGGGCTGGAGCCCGACGTCGTAGCTCATCCAGCCGGCCAGCTCGGACAGTTCGGCAGTGACGCGGAAGAGCCGGCGGCGGACGGGTTCGGAGTGCCGTTCCTGCAGCAGGTCGGTGACCTCGTGGAGCTGGCCGACGACGGCCTTGCGGCGCAGCCCGCCTCCGCACTGGGCGTCCCAGCCGCGGAACATCTCGGTCGTCTGCTCCAGCAGCTCCAGTTCGGGTGCGGACAGCTGCGGACCGCGCCGCGGCGCGCCGTCCTCGCCGCAGCTCGCCCCGCGGCGCTGCCCGTCGCGGGGGGCGGGGACGGTGAGCCCGGGGACCGTCGGCTGCTCCCCCGGCGGTCCGGCCTCGGCGCCGGTGCCCGGCACCAGCCACCGCTGCATGGGCTCGATCAGCGCGGGGCCGGCGGACACGGAGAGTGAGGCACCCAGGAAGCCGCGGTGGGCCAGCATCAGATCGCTGCGGGTGAAGTCGCTGATCAGCGCCACGGTCTGCGGTCCGGCCCAGGGCAGGTCCACGCCGGAGGCCGCGGGGGACTGCCGGGCGGGGCGCAGCCCGAGGTCCTCGACCGCCACGACGCAGCCGAACCGCTCGGAGAACAGTTCGGAGAGGATGCGGGGGATGGGCTCGCGGGGCTGCTCACCGTCCAGCCACCGGCGCACCCGGGAGGTGTCGGTGCTGATGTGATGCGCGCCCATCCGCCGTGCGCGGCGGTTGACCTGGCGTGCCAGTTCACCCTTGGACCAGCCGCTGCGCATGAACCACGAGCCCAGCCGCTCGTTCGGGCTCTTGCCCGCCTGGCCTCGCTCAGCCACTGGTAACGCCCCCATCCGCTTCGGTGACGCGCTCCGGGCCGGACCGGTCGGCGCTCCTCCGCACCCGCCGCACCCTCGACCCCGCCATGCCTCCGGCATAGTCGGTCGCCGCGCTCTCCACTGTGTGTACCGAAAGTAATCCTACGATCACGAGCGGGGCGAGTGTAATTGCAGAATCGCCACCATTCGCCACCCCTTCGAATGAACCCTGAGGCGCACGGAGGCGCTTGACTTGACACCAGGGAATCAACTCCGCGGGAAGCCGCCCCCACCGCGTCCTGCCTCGCCCCAGGAGACCCCAGGAGCCCTGTCGTCACTGTGCGCAATGCATTCGTAACCATAAGCATTCGGGAACCGTTGGAGTGAGCATGGGCTTCACGATCGGTGCCATCAGCGGTCTCAGCGGCATCCGCGAGATCCGCGAACTGCGGCCCGGCGCACGCCGGCGCGAACGCGCCCAGGTGTGCACCCGTGTCGCGGAGTACACGAGCCTGTGGGGCTGGGACCTGATCCCCGGCGCCCGCGCCGCCCGCTCGGGCGGCCGGGTCGTCTGTTCCTGCGGCGCGCGGGCCTGCCCCTCCCCCGGCGACCATCCGCTCGACGCCTCGCTGGAGGTACCGGCGGGCGCCACCGTGGAGGAGGCGTCCCGCGCCTGGGCGGCGGTTCCGGGCGCCACCATGCTGCTGCCGACGGGCCGCGCCTTCGACGTGATCGAGGTCGCCGAGCACGCCGCGCTGTGCGCGCTGGCGCGGCTGGAGCGGATGGGCGTCCCGCTGGGCCCGGTGGCCGCGACCCCGGCCGGACGCGCCTGGTTCCTGGTCGCGCCGGGCGCGGCCGCCGAACTGCCCGAACTCCTCTACCGGATGGGCTGGGACGACGCCGATCTCGACCTGCGCGGCAGAGGGGAGGGCCAGCACATCACGGCACCGCCCTCCGATCTGGCCGGCGGCGGCCCCGTCCGCTGGCTCCGGCCGCCCACCCTGGAACGCGCCGGCCGTCCGCCGCAGGCCCGTCTGCTGCTGGGCACCCTCGCCTACGTCTGCCACCGCTCGTCCGCGGTGCGGCCGCGCACCCCGGACGGGCCCGCGGCCGTGCGCTAGCCCGCCCGCTCACGACGCACCACGGCGGCGCACGGCGCGAGCGGCGGCCCCCAGGAATGCGAGCGGCGCCGCCACGACGCCCCGGGGGACGTCGCGACGGCGCCGCTCGGCGGTGCGCACGCTGGTACCGGCCGGTCAGCCCTCCTGGACCAGGGCGTCCACGAACGCCTCCGGCTCGAAGGGCGCCAGGTCGTCGGCGCCCTCGCCGAGACCGACGAGCTTGACCGGGACGCCCAGCTCACGCTGGACCGCCACCACGATGCCGCCCTTGGCCGTACCGTCCAGCTTGGTGAGGACGATGCCGGTGATGTCCACGACCTCGGCGAACACCCGCGCCTGCACCAGGCCGTTCTGGCCCGTCGTGGCGTCCAGCACCAGCAGCACCTCGTCCACCGGGGCCTGCTTCTCCACGACGCGCTTGACCTTGCCGAGCTCGTCCATGAGCCCCGTCTTGGTGTGCAGCCGGCCCGCCGTGTCGATGAGCACCACGTCGGCGCTCGCCTCGGTGCCCTGCTTGACCGCGTCGAAGGCGACGGAGGCGGGGTCGCCGCCCTCCGGGCCCCGGACCGTACGGGCGCCCACCCGGGTGCCCCAGGTCTCCAGCTGGTCGGCCGCGGCGGCGCGGAAGGTGTCGGCCGCGCCGAGCACCACCGACTTGCCGTCCGCCACCAGCACCCGGGCGAGCTTGCCGGTGGTGGTGGTCTTGCCGGTGCCGTTGACGCCGACGACGAGCACCACGCCCGGGCGGTCGACGGCACCCTCCACCTCCGTGTGCACCGTGCGGTCCAGGTCGGTGCCGACCAGCGCGAGGAGCTCCTCGCGCAGCAGGCCGCGCAGCTCATCGGGGGTGCGGGTGCCGAGCACCTTGACGCGTTCCCGCAGCCGCTCGACCAGCTCCTGGGTGGGGCCGACCCCGACATCGGCGGTCAGCAGGGTGTCCTCGACCTCCTCCCAGGTCTCCTCGTCCAGGTGCTCCCGGGACAGCAGGGTCAGCAGCCCCTTGCCGAGGGAGTTCTGGGAGCGGGAGAGCCGGTCGCGCAGCCGCACCAACCGTCCGGCCGTCGGTGCCGGGGTCTCGACCTCGGGCGCGGCGGCGGCCTCCGCGGCGGTGGCGGGCGCCTCGGCCGCCGCCTCCTCGGCCTCGGGAAGGCCGACCTCCTCGACGGTGCGGCGAGCGCCTTCAGGCGGAGCCTCCGCCTCCTCTCCGACCTTGGGCTCGGCTGTGCGGGCGGGGGTCTCGGTGGTGCTCCCGGCGGTGTCGGACTGCTGGGCCTCGGCCGCCTTCTTCCTCCGGCCGCTGACCACGAGCCCGCTGATCGCGGCGAGTGCGACCACGGCGATGACTACTACAAGGATGACGATTTCCATAGCGGCTCCAGTATCGACCACCGGCAAGGCTGCACGGCCATTCCCTCTTCGCGCGTGCTCCACTACGGTCCAGCACCCGCATCGCCGTCCACCGGGTGGGGGTACCCCGTGACCGTGACGACCAGCGTCCGCTTCAATCTCGTCCAGCCCGAACAGCCCCCGGGTGCACGGGCGGCGGGCGAGCAGCCCGGGGAGCGCTACCGGGCGGCGCTGGAGATGGCCGGCTACGCCGACGCGCACGGTGTGACCTCTCTCATCGTCGAGGAGCACCACGGCTCGCCGGACGGCTGGCTCCCCGCGCCGCTCGCCCTGGCGGGCGCGTTTCTGGGGCGTACGCGGCACACGCTGGTGACGGCCTGCGCGATCCTGGCGCCGCTGTACGACCCGCTGCGGCTGGCCGAGGACATCGCGGTGCTCGATCTCGTCGGCGGCGGGCGGCTGGTCACGGTGGCGGGGATCGGATACCGGCCACCGGAGTACGCCGCGCTGGGGCTGGACTTCGCCCGCCGCGGGGCGCTGCAGGACGAGGTGCTGGAGACGCTGCTGGCGGCCTGGACGGGCGAGCCCTTCCGCTACCGGGGCCGTACGGTGCGCGTCACCCCGCGCCCCGGCAGCCGGCCGCACCCGCCGCTGTTCGTCGGCGGCGGATCGCGGCCGGCCGCCCGCCGCGCGGCGCGGCTGGGGCTGCCGCTGTTCCTCCCCGCGCACCTGCCCGAGTCGGCGGGCTACTACGCGGAGCGCTGCACGGCAGCGGGCGGCACCCCGCTGTGCCTGATGCCGCCGCCTGAGTTGCCGGCGCTGCATCTGACCCGGGACCCGGACCGGGCGTGGGCCGAGCTGGGGGAGCACTTCCTGCACGAGGCGCGTCGCTATGCCTCCTGGCAGACGCCTGGCCTGCACTCGGCGATGCGCGCCGAGGCGGGCACGGTGGCGGAGCTGCGGGCCGAGGGCGTCTACCGTTTCGTCACTCCGCAGGAGTGCCTGGAGCTGGCGGCGCGGCAGCCGGAGGGGTCGCGGCAGATCCTGCTGCATCCGCTGTGCGGCGGGATGCCCGTCGAGGAGGGCCGGCGGTCGCTGCGGCTGCTGGTGGAGGAGGTCATGCCCCGGCTGCCGGAGATCGAGCCCTGAGGGCCTGCCGCGGCGGCGGGCAGCGGCGTCGGACAGCCCGCTGCCCCGGCTCCTGGCGAAGGAACCGGGGCAGCGCCGTGCGAGGAGTGGGCGGCGGGGGGCTAGCCCATCTCCTCCAACGCCTTGCCCTTCGGCTCCGGCACCCACTTGAGGATGAACGGGATCGAGAGCAGGGCGAAGACCGTGTAGCCGACGTAGGTGGCGGACAGGTTCCACTCCGAGAGGCTCGGGAAGCTGGCGGTGATGGCCCAGTTGGCCACCCACTGCGCGGAGGCGGCGACACCGAGCGCGGCCGCGCGGATCTTGTTCGGGAAGATCTCGCCGAGCAGCACCCAGACGACCACGCCCCAGGAGAGGGCGAAGAACAGGGTGAAGGTGTGCGCGCCGACCAGCGCGACGACGCCCTGCGCGTCCGGCAGCGAGACGTTGTCGCCGGAGCCGGTCTTGGCGGAGAACGCCCAGGCGACCGAGCCCAGTGAGAGGGCCATGCCGACGGAGCCGATCAGTGCGAGCGGCTTCCGGCCGACCCGGTCGACGAAGACCATGGCGATGGCGGTGCCGATGATGTTCACGATCGAGGTCGTGAAGGAGTAGAAGAACGAGCTCTCGGGGTTGATGCCCACCGACTGCCACAGCGTCGAGGAGTAGTAGAAGACGACGTTGATGCCGACGAGCTGCTGGAAGACGGAGAGCCCGATGCCGACCCAGACGATGGGCAGCAGGCCGAAGCGCCCGCCGAGCAGGTCCCGGAAGGTGGACCTGTGCTCGCTGCGCATCGCGGTCTCGATCTCGCCGATCCGGGTGTCGAGGCCGCCGTGCTCGCCCTCGACGGCGGCCAGCACCTCGCGGGCCTTGTCCTGGCGGCCGGCGGAGATCAGGAAGCGCGGGGACTCCGGGATGGCGAAGGAGAGCAGGAAGTAGCCGACCGCGGGGATCACCATGATGCCGAGCATCCACTGCCAGGCCTCCAGCCCGGCGACGTCACCGCGCTGCTTGCCGTCGGCGAGGTTGAGGATGCCCCAGTTGATGAGCTGCGAGACGGCGATGCCGAGCACGATCGCGCCCTGCTGGAAGGAGGCGAGGCGGCCCCGGTAGGCGGGCGGGGAGACCTCGGCGATGTAGGCCGGGCCGATGACGGAGGCCATACCGATGGCGATGCCGCCCAGCACCCGCCACATGGCCAGGTCCCACAGGGCGAAGGGCAGCGCCGAGCCGACGGCGCTGACGACGAAGAGGACGGCGGCCAGCCGCATGACCTTGATGCGGCCTATTCGGTCGGCGGTCCGTCCGGCGACGGCGGCGCCGATCGCGCTGCCGATCAGGGCGGCGGCGATGACCTGCGCCAGCATCGCGGAGCCGACGTCGAAGCGGCCGCGGATCGCCTCCACCGCCCCGTTGATCACTGAGCTGTCGTAGCCGAAGAGGAAGCCGCCCATGGCGGCTGCTGCGGTGATGAAGACGACACGGCCGAGGGGCGCGGTGTGCGCTCCGGTGCCTGGCCGCGGCTGCGGCGTCTGCGCTTCCTGCGCTGTGCTGGTCACGTTCTTCTCCTGAGGTTCCCCGGCGCCGGTGCCGGGTGGGGACACCACCGTGCAAGGAACGAAGACGGGCCCGCGCAGGGGAATCGCGCTGGCCTCCGGCTTAACGGCGGCTTCTCAGACTGTAAATGTTCAATTCATGAAGTCAATAGGTCAGCTTCTGCGACTCAGAGCACACAAAGCGAGATCATCGTTCGACTCATGAAGGGAAGCAGCCACCTCCGGTCGCCGCACCGCCCGGTCAGGACAGCCGCTGGCTGATCACCTTGGAGACGCCGTCGCCCTGCATGGAGACCCCGTAGAGCGCGTCGGCGACCTCCATCGTGCGCTTCTGATGGGTGATCACGATCAGTTGGGAGCTGTCCTTGAGCTCCTCCATGATCCGGATCAGCCGCTGCAGATTGGTGTCGTCCAGCGCCGCCTCGACCTCGTCCATCACATAGAACGGGCTGGGCCGGGCCTTGAAGATCGACACCAGCAGCGCGACCGCCGTCAGGGACCGCTCGCCGCCCGAGAGCAGCGAGAGCCGCTTGACCCTCTTGCCCGGCGGCCGGGCCTCCACGTCCACGCCCGTGGACAGCATGTCGCCCGGGTCGGTGAGCACCAGCCGGCCCTCACCGCCGGGAAACAGCCGCGCGAAGACCCCCTCGAACTCGCGCGCGGTGTCGTGGTACGCCTCCGTGAAGACCTGCTCGACCCGCTCGTCCACCTCCTTGACGACCTGCAGCAGGTCCGCGCGCGTCTTCTTCAGGTCCTCCAGCTGCTCGCTCAGGAACTGGTGCCGCTCCTCGAGCGCCGCGAACTCCTCCAGCGCCAGCGGGTTGACCTTCCCCAGCTTCTGGTAGGCCCGCTCGGCCGCCTTGAGCCGCTTCTCCTGCTCGGCCCGGACGAACGGCACCGGCGTGTTCCGCGGATGCTCCGGGTCCTCGGGCAGCTCCTCGCCCTCCGCCGGCGGAGACGGCGGCACCGGCTGGTCGGGGCCGTAGTCGCGGACCAGCCCCGCCGGCTCGACGCCCAGCTCCTCCAGCGCCTTGGCCTCCAGCTGCTCGATGCGCATCCGCTTCTCGGCGCCGAGCACCTCGCCGCGGTGCACCGAGTCGGTGAGCTTGTCCAACTCCTCCTTGAGCCCCCGGCCCCGGCCCCGCTCGTCGGTCAGCGTCCGTTCGCGCTCCGCCTTGGTCCGCTCGACCTCCTCACGCTCCTGTCCGGCCCGCTCCAGCGACGCCTCGACATGGGCGAGCAGCTGCCGGGCCCCGTCCGCGACGGCCCGTGCGACCTCCGCCTCGTGGCGCAGCCGCGCCCGGCGCTCCTCGGCCCGGGCCCGGGCCTCGCGCTCGGCGCGGGCGCCCCGGTCCAGGGAGTCGGCCCGGCCGGCGATCGCCTTGACCCGCTCCTCGTGCGTACGGACCTGGAGGCGGGCCTCCATCTCGGTCTGGCGCGCGTTGGCGCCGTCGGCCGCGAGCCGGTCGCGGACCGAGGTGTCGGGGTCCTCGGCGCCCTCCGCCTCCTGCGCCTCCTCGGCCGAGGCCAGACCCTCGGCCAGCTCCTCGGCCTCCTGCCGGGCCGCGGCCAGCGCCTCCTGCGCCTTGGCCACCGCGGCCGCCGCGCGCTCGGCCTCGCCCCGAGCCGCCCTGGCCTGCCCCGCGAGGGTGCCCACCCGGCCGGCGACCCGGGACTTCTCCCGCTCCGCGCTGCTCCTGCGGGCCGCGATCTCCTCCAGTTCCGCCGCGCGCGCCCGGCGCTCCGCGGCGGCCCCGTCCTGCTCCCGGGCGAGTCGCTCGCAACGGTCCTCGAGCTCGGTGAGCTGCGCGGCCGCCTCGTCCACCGCGGCCTGGGCCTCCAGCAGGGAGGGTGCACCCTCCGATCCGCCGCCGGCGCGGTGGGCGGAGAGGAGGTCGCCCTGCGCGGTGACCGCGGTGTGGTCCGGGTGCGCCCTGACGACCGCCTCCGCTGCCTCCAGGGTGTCGACCACGACGGTGTGGTCGAGCAGTCGCTCCACGGCCGGGCGGAGCCGCTCCGGCGCGGTCACCAGGGAGACGGCCGGGGTGCCCGCGGAGGGGACGCCGGGATGCCCCCGGGGGTCCCCGGCGCCAGTCCCCCGGTCGCCGGCCACCAGCAGCGTCGCGCGGCCGGCGTCCTCCTTGCGCAGCAGCCGCAGCGCCTCGGCCGCCGTCGACACGTCCGCCACGGCCACCGCGTCGGCGGCCGCGCCGAGGGCGGCCGCTATCGGCAATTCGTGGCCCGCGGTCACGGTCAGCAGTTCGGCCGCGGGGCCCAGCAGGCCGGTGAGCCGGTCCTTGGCCGCCAGCAGCGCCGCGGTGCCGTCCTTGCGGCGCAGATTCAGCGCCAGCGTGTCGTGGCGGGCGGAGGTCGCGGCGCGTTCGCGCTCCGCCGCGGTCAGCGCGTCGCGGGCCGAGCCGAGGGCCCGCTCGGCCTCGGCCAGTTCGCGCTTGGCCTCCTCGTGCCGGTCCGCCAGCTGCACGTCACCCTCGTCGAGGCCGTCGGCCTCGCCACGCAGCTCCTCGTACGCGCTCTGGGCCTGCTCGGCGCGGTGGAGGGCCTCGTTGCGGGCGGCGGCGAGGCGCTCGATCTCGGACTCGGCCGAGGCGGCGCGGCTGCGCGCCGCCCCCGCCTTCCCGCGCAGCCGCTCGAGGCCCTCTCGGCGGTCGGCGAGCGCGCGTGCCGCGTCCCGGAGCCGGCGCTCCTCCTGCTCCAGCCGCCGCTCCAGCTCGGCACGGTGCGCGACCGTGTCCTCCAGCGCGGTGCTCGCGGCCTCCAACGCGGCCTCCAGCTCGGCTTCCTGCTCCCGGATCCGGGCCGCCTCGCGCTCCATCTCCTCCGGGTCCCGGCCCCTGCGCTCCTCCGCCTGGGGCGCGGCCGCGTGCTGGACGCGCTGATCGGCCAGGCCGATGGTGCCCCGCACCCGCTCGGCCAGCCGGGAGAGTTCGTACCAGGTCTGCTGGGCCCGCTCCAGCCGGGGCGCCAGGGTGCGGACCTGCTGCTCCAGGTCTGCCTCGCGGCGCTGGGCCTCCCGCAGCTCGGCCTCCGCGGCCTGCTTGCGCTGCTTGAGCTCGGCCTCGTCGGCGACCTCCGTCCGCAGCGCCTCGCGCAGCGCGACCAGGTCGTCGGCCAGCAGGCGCAGCCGTGCGTCACGCAGATCCGCCTGGATGACCTGGGCTTTGCGGGCCACGGCCGCCTGCCGCCCGAGCGGCTTGAGCTGGCGGCGCAGCTCGTCGGTGAGGTCCTGGACGCGGGAGAGGTTGGCCTGCATGGCGTCCAGCTTCCGCAGCGCCTTCTCCTTGCGCTTGCGGTGCTTGAGGACGCCCGCCGCCTCCTCGATGAAGGCACGCCGCCCGGTCGGGTCGGCGTGCAGCACCCCGTCGAGCTGGCCCTGGCCGACGATGACGTGCATCTCGCGGCCGATGCCGGAGTCGGAGAGCAGCTCCTGCATGTCCAGCAGTCGGCAGGTGTCGCCGTTGATCTGGTATTCGCTGCCCCCGTTGCGGAACATGATCCGGGTGAGGGTGACTTCGGAGTAGTCGATGGGCAGCGCGCCGTCGGCGTTGTCGATGGTCAGCGAGACCTCGGCACGGCCCAGTGGTGGGCGGCCCGTGGTCCCGGCGAAGATGACGTCCTCCATCTTGCCGCCGCGCAGCGACTTGGCGCCCTGCTCCCCCATCACCCAGGAGAGTGCGTCGACCACGTTGGACTTGCCCGAGCCGTTGGGGCCGACGACGCAGGTGATGCCGGGCTCGAAGCGCAGCGTCGTGGCGGAGGCGAAGGACTTGAACCCCCGCAGTGTCAGGCTCTTGAGGTGCACGCGTCCGGACCTTACCGAGGGAGGCCGGGAGATGTCGCGCCGACGGCGCCGAAGCGAAGGGAAGGGTTTCGCGCGGGGGTTTCGCCTGGAGGGGGCGGGGGCAGATCAGACGTAACGCATCGCGCCACGATGAGCACACACTCCACACACCAGCGGATCACCAGGAGAAAAAACTAAGGGACGCCGAAGCGTCCCTTGAGAATTTCCGACTACGGCTGTCCTGCTCAGCCCGTCCTGCCCGGCGGGCGAGGATCAGGTCAGCGCAGGCTCGGCCGTCTTCACGTCGAGGTCTTCGAACACCGAGTCGTGGTGCCGAGCGGCGGCGGACAGAGCGTCGTTCTCAGCCTGCATCCGAACGAGCTCGGATTCCAGGTCCTGGACACGCTGCTGCAGCCGTCGCATCTCGGCGAGCACCCGGGGGTCGTAGCCGCCGACGTGACCGAGAAGCGCCTTTGCCATGATGGATGGTCCTCCACACTGAGTGACCGACCGTGGATGTGGTGGGTCGTGAGGGAATCGCACCGTTGAGGGTCTGCTCTGGACTTTTACTAAAGGTTCTCTGGATCAAACAGCTCAGGTGCGCGGGGTTTCAGGATCTCACCAAATGGTTTGACGGTCAACACGATCACACGTAGCTACCCCCGGGCCTGCTTCGGCTCGACGGCGTCCGGCGCCGGAGGCGGCTGTCCCGCGGGGCGAATGGAAGATCCACGTCGCTCACTCGTTGCGGAAGCTTTGCATGGTGGAGCGCGATTGGCAACTGTTGTGGATCACCGGATCGCGAAGCCGCGGTACCCCCCGCGGGGTGTGTCCCAGATCTCGGTGACCCCGTCGACGCGCCCGGGCGTGTCCCCGCTCCGCAGCCACTCCAGCAGGTGCCCGCAGTCGGCGCGGGTGCCCTCCGCGACGATCTGCACCCGGCCGTCACCGAGGTTCAGCGCGAAGCCGACGAGCCGGCCGATCCGCAGCGCCGCCGCACGGGTGAACCAGCGGAAGCCGACACCCTGCACCTCCCCGCGCACCCAGGCGGTCAGCCGCGCGGGCTCCTCGGGGCGTGCCCGATCGGGCTCTTCGGCGAACTGCTCGGCGAACTGCTCGCTCATCTGTTCACTCAGCTGTTCGCGCGGCGTTCCGTCCGCGTCGTCGGTCGGATTGATGGCAGCCATGGGGTGCACGCTATCCGGACAATTCCCGAGCGGATACATCAGCCCCCGTGGGGATGCCGTACATTGCCCGGCAACTCTCTTCACCTCCCGCTCACACCCGGGAGTGAGGGGAGACGGAACCTTGACGCCGTATCGCCGAGCAATGTGAGGACAGCACAGATGGGCCGCCATCGACGCGCTACCCCCACTCCAGCCGTCCCGCCGGAGTCCTCCGAGCCGCCGGCCGTACACCACCACCGGGGCGGCAGGCGCCGCAGACGCGCAGGCGCCCCCGTCCGGACCGGGGTGCTGGGCGCCTCCGCCGCGCTCGCGATGGGCACCGTCGCCGTGGCGTCCGGCCTGATACCCGCGCCGGGCGGGCTCGGCGGGCCGCGGGACAGCCGGGTGCAGGCCGACGGCACCGGCCCCGCAGTCCCACCGGTCTCCGCCACCCCCACCGACCGCGATTCCACGGCGCCCCCCGGCGAGGGGGACAAGAGTCCCAGCCCCACTCCCGCCCCCTCGCGGAAGAGCGAGCGCCCCACCGGAAAGCCGGACGCCTCCCCCTCGAAGCAGGCGTCGAAGACCCCGGAGCCCACCCGCGAGGAGGAGCACGGCTCCCGCACCGGCAGCTCCAGGCCGGCCCCCGGAGGGTCGGGCGGCGGCAGCACCGCCGCGGCCGACCAGGAGACGGCCGCGGAGAGCGAGGTCCTCGCGCTCGTCAACCAGGAGCGGGCCAAGGCCGGCTGCAAGCCGCTGACGGCGGACGCCAAGCTGGCCGCGCTGGCCGGGGGCTACAGCGAGGACATGGCGCGGCGCGGGTTCTTCTCGCACACCTCGCCCGACGGCAAGAGCCCCTGGGACCGGGCCGAGGCCGCCGGGGTCGGCGATCTGGGCGGCGAGAACATCGCCCGCGGCCAGGCCAACGCCCGCTCCGTGATGGACTCCTGGATGAACAGCCCCGGCCACCGGGCCAACATCCTCAACTGCGACTACCGCACCCTGGGCGTCGGCGCGCACTTCGCCGAGGGCGGCCCCTGGTGGACCCAGGACTTCGGCTTCTGAGCCCTGCCCCGTGCGGACCCGGCCCCGGGTATGAGCCCCCTCCGGGCCGGACCGGGCGCGCTCCGGTTCGCGGGGACTCTTCGCAGGGGTGTCTGACGAATGAGCTCTGCGAAGCTTCGGTGTCCGAGGCAGAGGAGAGGCATGGGAATCGAACTGGAGCTGCACTCGGGGCGGCCCCCGCGCAAGAAGGCGTCCCGGGAGACCTTGCTGCGGGGGTCCTACGAACACGGTGAAGCATTGGCCAGGGCGCTGAGCACGCTCGACCGGTTCGGGTCCGGCAAGCTCGGCTGGGTGGATCCGTATGGCGACACGCTGTTCGACGAACAGGAAGCCCACGTCGCCCGCCAGGAGGCCATCGCTCTGACCGAGCGGTGTCCCGACGAGCGGCAGAGGGCGGCCCTGCTCGACCTCGCCGAGCTGCTGGAGGCGTGTGCGGCGACGCCGGGCAGCTACCTGTGGTTCATGGGCGACTAGCCATACCCGGGCGCTGGTCCTGCGCAGGGCCGGGGTGGCCGCGGATGCGGCGTGAACGGCTTCCCCGCTGCTTCCCCGCTGCCACACGGTCGTGGCGGCCCTGGCCGGAGCACCGCCAGGTGGCCGATGCGCCGGTCGGCCTGCGCGACCGGCAGAGCTAGGCCCGTGCCGGACGCGGGCGGCCGTCGCCGCGCGGGCGCGGGGGCCGCTGGCAGCGGGGGCAGAAGTAGCTGGAGCGGTTCATCCAGGCGCTGCGCCGCATCGGGGTGCCGCAGCGGCGGCAGGGCTCGTCCTCGCGGCCGTAGGCGTCCAGCGAGCGGTCGAAGTAGCCGGACTCGCCGTTGACGTTCACATAGAGGCTGTCGAAGCTGGTGCCGCCCTGGGCCAGCGCGGCCGTCATCACCTCCCGCACATGTCCGACCAGCTCGGCGGTCTGCGCCCGGGTCAGGGTGGCCGTGGGGCGGTCGTAGTGCAGCCGGGAGCGCCACAGCGCCTCATCGGCGTAGATGTTGCCGACACCGCTGATCAGCGACTGGTCCAGCAGGGCGCGTTTGACGGTGGTACGCCGACGGCGCAGGGCCGTGTGCAGGGCCGCCTCGTCGAAGGCGGGGTCCAGCGGGTCACGGGCGATGTGCGCGATCACGTCGGGCAGCCCGTCCTCGGCGGTCGCGTGGAGCGAGAGCCCGCCGAAGGTGCGCTGGTCGACGAAGCGCAGCTCACCGCCCGCAGCGTCCGCGAAGGTGACGCGGACCCGCAGATGCCGCTCGTCGGCGGTGCCCGGCGGTTGGATGAGGAGCTGGCCGCTCATCCCCAGGTGGGCCAGGAGCGCGTGGGAACCGTCCTCGAGGGGCAGCCACAGGTACTTGCCCCGGCGCTGGGCCGGTCCCAGGCGCCGGCCGGCCAGTCGCGCGATGAAGTCCGGCGCACCGGCGGTGTGGCGGCGGACGGCCCGCGGGTGGAGCACCTCGGTGGCGCTGATGGTGCGGCCACCCGTCCAGCGTTCCAGGCCGCGGCGGACGACCTCGACTTCCGGAAGCTCGGGCACGGGACTCCTCACGGGCAGGGCCCCGCCTGCTCGGGGCCGGAAACACCACGGCCGCCCCGAAGAGGGCGGCCGTGACGGACGGTGCGGTGTGCGCGGGGTCAGCGCGATGCGGCGCTGCCCTCGGTGGGCTCGCTGCGCTGGCCGTCCGGGACGGACGGCGCCGCGGCGCCCTTGCCGACGGCTGCGGCCTTGCCGCTTCGCGGACCGTCGCCGTCGCCCTCCGCGGCGGCCTCGGCGCGGGCCGAGATGGCGCGCCAGGCGGCCTCGGCGGCCTGCTGCTCGGCCTCCTTCTTGCTGCGTCCTGTGCCGGTGCCGTACGCGACACCACCGACGCGGGCAGCAGCCGTGAAGGTCTTCTCGTGGTCGGGGCCCGTCTCGGAGACCAGGTACTCCGGGACGCCGAGTCCCTCGGCGGCCGTCAGCTCCTGCAGGCTGGTCTTCCAGTCGAGCCCGGCGCCCAGGTTGGAGGACCGCTCGATGAGCGGGTCGAAGAGCCGGTGCACCAGTTCGGAGGCCGCTTCCAGCTCCTGGTCGAGGTAGACGGCGCCGATGACCGCTTCCAGCGTGTCCGCGAGGATCGACGCCTTGTCCCGGCCGCCGGTGCCCTCCTCGCCTCTGCCGAGGCGGATGAAGGCGCCCAGGTCGAGCCCGCGGGCGACCCCCGCGAGGGCACGCGAGTTGACCACCGCGGCCCGCAGCTTGGCGAGCTGGCCCTCCGGCAGGTCCGGATGCATCCGGTAGAGAGTGTCGGTGACCACGAGTCCGAGGACGGAGTCACCGAGGAATTCCAAGCGCTCGTTGGTGGGCAGCCCGCCGTTCTCGTAGGCGTAGCTGCGGTGCGTCAGCGCACGCACCAGAAGGGCGGACTCCAGTCGGTAACCGAGCCGCCCTTCCAGAATCGCGTGCGACGAGGCCGAGTCCACCAGCTCCGCGGAGTCTCCCCCCTTCCCGGGGACGGGACTCTGCGGAGTTCCGGCGTCGGACATGGAGCCTGTCACCCGCCGATCAGACCTCGAGGACCTGACGCTTGTTGTAGGTGCCGCAGCTCGGGCACGCGATGTGCTGCTGCTTCGGCTCGCGGCAGCGCTCGCACTTCACCAGGGTGGGGACCGCAGCCTTCCACTGCGACCGGCGGTGGCGCGTGTTGCTGCGCGACATCTTCCGCTTCGGAACAGCCACGGCTACTTCTCCTGTGAGTCATCCCCGTCGGTGCGGGGCTCGTTGTCCTTCTCGCCGTCCGGCATGGTCTCGGCGAGTCCCTGCAGTGCCGCCCACCTGATGTCGACGGCTTCTTCGTGCCTGTGGTCGGGGTCGTCCGCCAGCCGGGCCCCGCATTCGGGGCACAGGCCGGGGCAGTCCTCGCGGCACACCGGCTGCAGCGGCAGTGCGAGCACCACCGCGTCCCGCAGCACGGGTTCGAGGTCGAACAGATCGCCCTCGAGGAAGAGTGTGTCCTCGTCCTCCTCGTCCTCGCCGGGCTCCGCAACAGGGCGGCCCCGGTCGTCGGCGTCGGGATAGGAGAACATCTCCTGGAAGTCCGCTTCGACCTGCTGGTCGAGCGGCTCCAGACACTTTACGCACTCCCCGGTCAGCGGCGCACGGGCGGTACCCGTGACGAGTACCCCCTCCATGACCGACTCCAGGCGGAGGTCCAGCTCGATCGTCGCCCCGTCGGGAACCTTGATGAACTCGACACCCAGGTCGCCGGGGGACTCCACCTCGCGGGAGAGCCGCTTCATCGCACCAGGTCGCCGCCCCAGCTCACGTGTGTCGAACACGAGGGGCGCGCGGTGGTCGAGGGGGGAGTTCAGGGCTTCCTGCTTTCTACGGGTGGGGCTGGGGCCGCGCACGTACTCACGGCCGAAGAGACAGGATACTTGACGGCTCCCCCATGACCCAATCCGCATCCCGGTGGCGCCGCGTTCCGCGGGCCGCGGGGATCAGCCCCCGTGGCCGTGGCGCTGCTCGTAGGCCCGGAGCTGATCGATGTCGATCATGCTGGTGTCGAAGAGGCTGGTCTCGTCGAGCTGCTGTTGCGACTGCTGCTGGTAGTGCTGTTGCTGGGGCTGCTGGTAGTAGCCATCCTGCTGCTGTCCGTAGCCGTAGGGGTCGTGCTGCTGCGCGTAGTAGGGGTCCTGGGGCGCCTGCTGGGCGTAGGCGTAGGGATCGGGCTGCTGCCCGGCGTCGTAGGGCATCGGCTGCTGTGCGTAGTAGGGGTCCTGCGGCTGCGCCGGACTGTAGGGGGGCTGGGGCGGCTGCGCGGGCGGCGGCTGGGGCTGCTCGTCCTGCGCCGCGGGGCCGGAGTGCGCGAGCCCGGCCAGGTAGTCGGCGTCGCTGGTGTGCTGCGCGAAGCCCTCGGCACCGTCCTGCGCCGCCATGTGCGCGGCCAGCTCGTCGATGGGCTCGTGGCCGTGCAGCTTGAGTCGGCCGCGCCCCACGGCCTCCAGCGTCTTGGTGAGCACCGCCGAGACCGACCCGAGCCGCGCCTCGACATAGCTGTCGGCCCGGCGCTGCAGCTCGCGGGGGTCTCCGGTGCGTTCGGGTGCCTCGTGCGCGTACTCCTCGTGCCACTCCTCGGCGCCGGGCCCGCTGCCCAGCAGCTTCTCCCGGCCGCGCTCGACGGAACCGATGGTCTTGGAGAGCACGGCTTCGAAGTTGGCGAGCTTGCTGTCGACGTAGTCGTCGGCCTCGACCCGGATCTCGCCCGCCTCCCGGCGGGCCTCGGCCAGGATGCGGTCGGCCTCCTCCTGCGCGCGCCGGGCCACTTCCGTGCCGGCCACCAGCGCCGCGCGCTCGCCCTGGGCCGCCTCGATGACGCGCTGGGCCTGCTGGTGGGCCTCGGCCACCACCTGCTCGCGGCCGCCGATCACCTCGCGCGCCTCGGCCAGGGAGCCGGGCAGCGCCTGGCGCACCTCCTCGAGCATGGCGAGCAACTCGGCCCGGTTGACCACGCAGGAGGCGGACATGGGCATCGAGCGCGCGCCGTCGACGGTCGCCACGATCTCGTCGAGTTTCTGCTGTACGTCCACGCAGGTGACTGTACGACCCGTGGGCGCGGGCCTGTTACTCCTTCCCGGAAGCCGGCCGATCCGGGCAGGTCAGCGCCGTCCGTCCCGGGCCGTCCGCTCCCGGCCGGGCACGGGGCCATGGCCCGGAGCCATGGCCCGGGGTCGCGGTCCGGAGCTCGTCAGGGCTTGGTGAGGCGTTCGGCCAGCGCCCGGTCGACGGCCTCCGGAACCAGGTGGGAGACGTCGCCGCCCCAGGTGGCGACCTCCTTGACGAGGCTGGAGGAGAGGAAGCTGTAGGTGGGGTTGGTCGGGACGAAGAGCGTCTCGACCCCGGAGAGGCCGTTGTTCATCTGGGCCATCTGCAGCTCGTAGTCGAAGTCGCTGACCGCGCGCAGCCCTTTGACGATGGCGGGGATCTCCCGATCCTTGCAGAAGTCGACCAGCAGCCCGTGGAACGCCTCGACCTCCACGTTCCCGAAGGCTTCGGTGACCTGGCGGATCAGGTCGATGCGCTCGTCGACCGCGAAGAGCCCCTTCTTGGACTTGTTGATCATCACGGCGACGTGCACCGTGTCGTACAGCCGGGAAGCGCGCTCGATGATGTCGAGGTGGCCATTGGTGATGGGGTCGAACGACCCCGGGCAGACTGCGCGGCGCACTGGCACTTCCTCGCTCTCCTCACGGCGGGCGCGGGGCCCTGCCTCAGGTGATCTCAGCATGACGCGGGAGTAACTTCCCGCGCGGCGGCGCGACCGTACCAAAGCGTTCCCTCGCCGTAGCGACGGGATCTGAGTCCCTCGAAACCCTCCGGCCAGCGGAAATCGCCGCCCCTGGTGCTGCGCTCCACGGTGGCCAGCGCGGCGGGCGCCAGCCAGCCCCTGACCCGGAGTGTGAGGAGTGTCTCCCGCAGCTCGTCGTCGGAGAACGCATACGGCGGATCGAGAAAAACCAGGTCGAACGGCGTCGAGGGCGGTTCACCGGCGAGCACCTGGGCTGCCTTTGCGGAGCGCACCTCGGCTCCGGGCAGCCCCAGTGCCCGCACGTTCTCCCTGACGGTGCGCACGGCACGCGGATCCGCCTCGACGAGCAGCACCTGCCCGGCTCCCCGGGACAGCGCCTCCAGGCCGACGGCGCCCGAGCCGGCGAACAGGTCCAGCACCCGCAGGCCCTGCCAGCCCGCGGCGCCGCCGAGCTGGGACTCCCAGCTGGAGAACAGGCCCTCGCGGGCCCGGTCGGAGGTGGGGCGGGTACCGGTGCCCGGCGGGACGGCCAGCCGTCGCCCGCCTGCGGCTCCGGCGATGACGCGGGTCATGGGTGCGGATCCTCTGTGTGGGGTGCGTGCTCGGCATCAGGATCCCATGCGGGGTCCGGCCCCGCGTGGCCTCGGTCAGCCCTTGTCGAGGTACTCCTCCCGCTCCTCGTCCAGCAGCGCCTCCAGCGCCGTGCGCAGCTCGGGGTGGCGCTCCAGCTCCGGGTCGGCCGCGACCAGCGCGGTGGCCTCGTCGCGGGCCGCGGCGATGATCTCCTCGTCGTCGATGACGGCGAGCATCCGCAGCGAGGAGCGCACGCCGGACTGCGCCTGGCCCAGGACATCGCCCTCGCGGCGTTGTTCGAGGTCGATGCGGGAGAGCTCGAAGCCGTCGAGGGTGGCCGCGACGGCCTCCAGCCGGGTCCGTGCGGGGGACTCCTGCGGCATGTCCGTCACCAGCAGGCACAGTCCCGGTGCCGCGCCCCGGCCGACCCGGCCGCGCAGCTGGTGCAGTTGCGAGACGCCGAACCGGTCCGCGTCCATGACCACCATGCCGGTCGCGTTGGGCACGTTCACCCCGACCTCGATGACGGTGGTGGCGACCAGCACGTCGACCTCGCCCGCGGCGAACCGCCGCATCACCTCGTCCTTGGCCTCCGGCTGCATCCGCCCGTGCAGGGCCGCCACCCGGAGTCCGGCCAGCGGACCGGAGGCGAGTTGCTCGGCGACGTCCAGGACGGCCAGCGGCGGACGTTTCTCCTCGCTGTCGGCGCCCTCGTCCTCCGCGGGACCGCCCGGCTCCTCCTCGTCGGCGGCCCGCTTGCGGCCGCCGCCCTTTCCTCCCGCGTCCTCGTCGTCGCCGATCCGGGGGCAGACCACATAGGTCTGGTGGCCCGCCTCCGCCTCCTCGCGCACCCGCTCCCAGGCGCGGGCGAGGAAGTGCGGCTTGTCCCTGACCGGGACGACGTGGGTGGCGATCGGGGACCGTCCGGCGGGGAGTTGGTCCAGTACGGAGGTCTCCAGGTCGCCGAAGACGGTCATGGCGACGGTCCGGGGGATGGGGGTCGCCGTCATGACCAGCAGATGCGGAGTGCGCTTCTCCCCCTGGGCGTGGCCGCCCTTGGAGCGCAGCGCGTCCCGCTGTTCGACGCCGAAGCGGTGCTGCTCGTCCACGACCACCAGCCCCAGGTCGTGGAAGGCGACCTTGTCCTCGATCAGCGCGTGGGTGCCCACCACGACGCCCGCCTCGCCGGTCGTCAGGTCCAGCAGGGCCCGGCGCCGGGCCGCTGCGCTCATCGAGCCGGTCAGCAGCACCACCTTGGTGCCCTGCTCGGCGCCGCCGAGCATGCCGCCCTCCGCGAGTTCGCCCATCATCTCGGTGATGGACCGGTGGTGCTGCTGGGCCAGCACCTCGGTGGGCGCCAGCATCGCCGCCTGGCCGCCCGCGTCGACGGTGGCGAGCATCGCCCGCAGCGCCACCAGCGTCTTGCCGGAGCCGACCTCGCCCTGCAGGAGCCGGTGCATGGGATGCACGGTGGCCAGATCGGCGAAGATCTCCCGGCTGACCTCGTGCTGCCCGTCGGTGAGCGTGAACGGCAGCCGCGCGTCGAAGGCGTCCAGCAGCCCGCCGGCGGCCGGCCGGCGTGGCACGGCGGGCAGTTCGGTCTCCTTGGCACGGCGCCGGGCGAGGGCGACCTGCAGGACGAACGCCTCGTCCCACTTGAGCCGGGAGCGGGCCTCGGCGATGTCCGTCCGGCCGCGCGGCCGGTGGATCTTCTCCAGCGCCTCGGAGAGCGGGACGAGGCCGCGCTGCGCACGCAGCGGCTCGGGCAGCGGGTCGGCCAGGCCCTGCCAGGCGGTGGCCTCCAGTGCGTCGAGCACGGTGCCGACGGACTGCTCGATGTTCCAGGAGGAGAGCTGCTTGCACGCCGGATACAGCGGCAGCACGGCGCCCGCGAACTGCGCGACGGTCTGCTCGTCGCTCTCCTCGTCCAGCAGCTTGTAGTCCGGATGGGAGAGCTGGAGCTTGCGGTTGAAGACCCCGACCTTCCCGGCGAACAGGCCGCGCTTGCCGGGCAGCAGCTGCCCCTGGTGGTAGTGGACCGAGCGGCCGAAGAAGACGAGCTGGAGCCGGCCGCTGCCGTCGGTCAGCGTGACCTCCAGGCGCTGGCCCCGGCCGTGGTTGAACTTGTGCACGCGTGCGTCGTGGATCCGGGCGACGACGGTGACGTGCTCGTCCAGCGGCAGCTCGGACAGCCGCGTCAGCTCGCCGCGCTCGGCGTACCGGCGCGGGTAGTGGTGCAGCAGGTCGCCGACCGTGCGCAGCCCGAGGTGCTCGGACATCGCCTTCGCGGTGTTTCCGCCGAGCAGCGCCTTCAGCGGCTCCTGGAGGGGTTCGCTTCGCCTGGTTTCTGTCGAGGGCACCGCTCCATCCTGCCGGACGGGGGTGACAGGGCCGGTGCCACGCGCCAGGCGCGCGGGCAGCGGCGGCTATTCGACCCCGATGAGCAGCTGCGCCTCATGCTGGCGGCCCTCGTGGACGACGGTGTCGACGGCCAGGTGGCGCGCGCGTACATGGCGCTCCAGCGCCGCGGCGAGCCCCGCGGGGGCGTCCGCGCCGAGAACGAGGGTGACCAGTTCGCCGCCCGCCGCCAGCATCCGGTCGAGCACCTCGGCGGCGACCTGCCGGGTCCCGCTGCCGATCAGCGCGATGTCGCCGTCCACCAGGCCGAGCACGTCGCCCTGCTGGCAGATCCCGGCGCTGGTCCATGAACGGCGTTCGGCGACGGCCACCTCCCCGTACCGGGTGGCTCCGGCCGCCGAGGTCATGGTGACGACGTCCTCGTCGAAGCGGCGGTCCGGCTGGTGCACGGCCAGCGCCGCCAGCCCCTGGACGGCGGCGCGGGTGGGGATGACGGCGCACCGGATGCCGGCCGCGCGTACGGCGTCGGCGGCCCGGGCGGCCACGGAGTGGAGTCCGCTGCCGTTGGGCAGCAGGGCGACCTCGCCGGCTCCGGTTGCCCTTACCGCCGCCACCAGAGCATCCGCGTCAACCGCGGCCACGGCGTCGGCGGCGGACAGCACCACGGCGCCGGCCTGCCGGCAGAGCGCGGCCAGCCCCTCGCCCGGCACGACGGCGACGACGACCCGCGCCCCCGGGTCCGGCGCCTGCCCGGGCCCGTCAGCGGGGCGCCGCTGACCGCAGGGTGCACCGTCCCCCGCCGTCGGCAGGTGGGTGATCCGGATGCGGTGCGGACGCCCCGCGGCCAGGCCCGCCTCCACGGCGGCACCGGCGTCGGCGACGTGGACGTGGACGCTCCACAGCCCCTCCCCGCCGCCGACGACCAGGGAGTCGCCGAGCGGGTCCAGCCGGGCCCGGAGCGTGTCGACGGCCGCGGGGTCCTCGGCCGCCAGCAGGTACATCACCTCGAACTCGGGGCGGAAGGGCGCCTGCGGCGAGCCGTCGGCCGGAAGCGCCGCAGGAGCGACCGGAGTGGCCGCCGGAGCCGCCGGCACCGCAGCGTCCGCGGACTCCGCTCCGGTGGCCGCGGCGGGTTCCTCGTCGGGTACCCGCTCGCCCAGTGCCGCCCACAGCGCGGTCAGCAGCACGGTCAGCCCGAGTCCGCCCGCGTCCACCACGCCGGCCCGGGCCAGCGCCGCCAGCCGGTCCGGGGTGGCGTCCAGCGTGCGCCGCGCCGCGGCCGCGGGGTCGTCCCCCGCCTCGGCCGCCGCGGCGGCGGCCTCGGCCACCGTCAGCATCGTCCCCTCCACGGGGTGCGCGACGGCGGCGTACGCGGCGTACGTGCCGCCCCGGAGCGCCCCGGGCAGCCATTCGGCGGGGACACCGGTCCCCTCGTCGAGTCCCTGTGCCATGCCGCGCAGATACTCGGCGAGGATCGCCCCGGAGTTGCCCCTGGCCGCCAGGAGGGCGGCCCGCGCCATGCTGCGCAGCACGGCCCCGGCGCCCGGATCCCCGTCCGCCGCGTCGCGGGCCGGGAGCGCCTCGCAGGCCGCTTCGAAGGTGAGGCACAGGTTGGTGCCGGTGTCGCCGTCCGCGACCGGGAAGACGTTGATGGCGTCCATGCGTGCGCAGTGGGCGCGCAGCGCCTCCCGGCCCAGGGCGCACCAGCGGCGTACCGCGGCGGCGTCGAGCGGTTGCGGCACGTGCGGGACCTCCTCCAGAGTGCTGCGGCCGGGGTGCTTCGGCCGGGGCCGGGCGGCCGGTGTCCGGCGCCGGTACGCCGGGCGGCGGCGCTGCCGGAAGGCTAGTGGGAGTCCGGACGGAATCCCAGGTCGGGACCGGAGCGGGGGCCTGGGTTTCGCTGTTCGAGACCGGCCGTTGTATGCTGCTCCGGTTGCCTGGTCCGGACGTTTCTCTCCGGCGGGCGACGATCCCCCTGGCACAGCCGGTCATCTTGGTCTGCGTCGCCGGGATTCACCGTACGTGCATCTGAAGTCTTTGGAGTGACCCGTGGCTGCGAACTGCGACGTCTGCGGCAAGGGGCCGGAGTTCGGCAACAACATCTCCCACTCGCACCGCCGCACCCGCCGTCGCTGGAACCCGAACATCCAGCGCGTGCGTGCCGTGGTCGGCGGGACGCCGAAGCGCCTCAACGCCTGCACCTCGTGCATCAAGGCCGGCAAGGTGTCGCGCTGACGTCCTCGACGTAACGCAGCGCGGCTCACGCCGACAGCCGAACACAGGAACCGGCCCGCCTCGTGCGGGCCGGTTCCCTTTGCTCTCCTGTCGCGGTCCGGGCGTCCGGGTTCCGGCATCGGCTCCGGGACCGGCTCCCGGCTCCCGGCTCCCGGCTCCCGGCTCCCGGCGTCACACCGGACGGACCGGGGGTGCGACACGGGGGCGGGCGCCGGATGCCGGGCGGCGCCGGGGGCTCAGCCCCGTCCGCTCAGCCGCCACCCGTGGTCCACCGGTCCCAGTCCGGCGCCCAGCGCGAAGCCCGCCGCGATGGCGCCGGTCGTGTACTCCTTGGCCGCCCGTGCGGCCTCCGGCACCGGCAGCCCCCGGGCCAGGTACGAGGCGAGCGCGCTGGCCAGCGTGCAGCCGGTGCCGTGCGTGTGCCGGTTGTCGTACCGGGGGGCGCGCAGCCAGTGCTCCTCGGTGCCGTCGGTCAGCAGGTCGACGGCTTCGCCGGGCAGATGGCCGCCCTTGATCAGCGCCCAGCGCGGTCCGTGCTCCAGCAGGGCGGCCGCGGCGTCGCGCAGCCCCGCCTCGCCGGTGACCTCGACGCCCGTCAACTGCGCGACCTCGTCCAGGTTGGGGGTGACGACGGTGGCGACGGGCAGCAGCCTGCCGCGCAGTGCGCCCACCGCGTCCGCGGCCAGCAGCGGGTCCCCGTGTTTGGAGACCCCGACCGGGTCGACGACCACCGGCGCCGCGGTGTCGGCCAGCAGCTCGGCGACGGTCTCCACGAGGGGCGCCGAGGCCAGCATGCCGGTCTTGACCGCCTGCACCCCGATGTCGTCGGCCACACTGCGGTACTGGGCCCGTACCGCCTCCAGGGGCAGCTCCCAACTTCCCTGCACGCCGAGCGAGTTCTGCGCGGTGACGGCGGCGATCACGCTCATGCCGTGAGTACCGAGCGCCAGCATGGTCTTCAGGTCGGCCTGGATGCCGGCGCCGCCGCCGGAGTCGGACCCGGCGACGGTCAGCACCCGGGGCGGCGCGACACCGGTGGGGTTCACATCGTCCATGGTGCGACGGTACTCAGCCGTCCGCGTCGGGCGAGAAGTGGTCCCAGCCGCCCGCCTTCGCCCAGGGGGCGCCGTCCACGGTGACCCGGGGCCGCGCGGAGGCGCCCTGCACCGCGCCGATGACCCGCCAGCGCGCGGGCAGCTTCTGGTCGCGCGGGAAGGTCGCGACGATGGCGTGGTCCTCTCCCCCGGTGAGCACCCACTGGAGCGGATCGACGCCGACGGCCTGTCCGATGTCGGCCATCTGCGCGGGGACGTCCAGGTCGGCCGAGCGGATGTCGATGCGTACCTTGCTGGCCTCGGCGATGTGCCCGAGGTCGGCCACCAGGCCGTCGCTGACGTCGGTCATCGCGGTCGCGCCGAGTCCGGCGGCCGCGGGCCCCGCGTGGTAGGGCGGCTCGGGCCTGCGGTGCGCCTCCACGAAGGCGCGGGGCGAGCGGAAGCCCCGGGAGAGCACCGCGTGCCCGGCCGCGGACCAGCCCAGCCATCCGGTGACGGCGACGACGTCCCCGGCCCGGGCTCCGGAGCGGGTGACCGGCTCCCGGTTGCGCAGGTCGCCCAGCGCGGTGATGGAGACGGCGATGCTCTCGCCCCGCACCACGTCGCCGCCGACCACGGCGGAGGCGGCGACCTGGGCCTCGTCGCGGATGCCGTCCATCAGTTCGGTGGGCCAGTTGGCCGGGAGGTCCACGGGGACGATCAGCCCGAGCAGCAGTGCGGTGGGGACGGCGCCCATGGCGGCGATGTCGGCGAGGTTCTGCGCTGCGGCCTTGCGGCCCACGTCGTACGCCGTCGACCAGTCGCGCCGGAAGTGCCGCCCCTCCAGCAGGATGTCGGTGCTGGCCACGACCCGCCGGTCCGGCGCGGCCACCACGGCGGCGTCGTCCCCGGGGCCGATCCGGACGGCAGGGGTGGTGGTCAGCCGGGAGGTCAGCTCCCGGATCAGCCCGAACTCCCCCAGTGCGCCCACGGTGCCCGGCATCCGCCCCCGCGCGGGGCCGTGGGGGGCCTCCACCGCGGGTGCGGGTTCCGACGCGGTACTGCCGTTCACATCCCGCATTGTTCTGCCCCTTCACTCACATCGCTCATCGTGCACTCCCGTGCCCCGCCCACCCGCCCGGGGCGCGAGTCTCCTCACGCGCCGCGGCGGCCCCCCGGTTCCCGCCGGTTCCCGGGTACCCGGCGCCACGAGGGCGGCCCGGTGGTCTCCCGGAGGGGCAGGTGACGCGGTACGGTGGCGGTTCTCTCTCGCCCCGCATGATCCTCGTAGCCCCCGAGGAGGTTCCGTGGTACAGGCGTACGTCTTGATCCAGACCGAGGTCGGCAAGGCTTCGACCGTCGCAGAGATCGTCTCCAAGATCCCGGGCGTGATCCAGGCCGAGGATGTAACGGGTCCGTACGACGTGATCGTGCGTGCCCGCGCGGAGACGATGGACGATCTCGGACGCATGGTGGTCGCGAAGGTCCAGCAGGTTGAGGGCATCACCCGCACCCTGACCTGCCCCATCGTCCATCTCTAGTCCCCCGTATGCTCGCCCGGTGAGTATGCGACGCCGGACTGCTTCCTCTCGTTCCGTCTCCATCGCCCCGCTCGCGGCGGTGGCCGCGCTGGCGTCCCTGGCCACGGCAGCCTGCTCGGTCACCGACGAGGCCGGCCCCACCCCGCCCAGCCCGTCCGGCAGGGCGGCGAAGGTGTGCCGGTCACTGCACGGCGCGCTGCCGGAAAGGGTTTACGACCAGCGGCGCGGCCGGACCGACCAGGTCTCCGACTTCACAGCCGTCTGGGGCGATCCGGCCATCGCACTGCGCTGCGGAGTACCCGAACCCCCCGTGTTCACCCCCGGCACCGAAGAGTACAACCCCACCGCCGAGGTGGCCGAGGTGAACGGGGTCTCCTGGCTGGTGGAGAAGCGGGACGACGGCTACCGCTTCGTCACGACGGACCGCGTCGCCTACGTCGAGTTGACGGTACCCGGCGACTACGGGCCCGAGGCCGAGGTGCTCCCCGATCTCGCGGACGCCGTCAAGCGCACGGTGCCCACGGTGCGGGAGACGGAGGACGGCGCCGGGAACTGACCACCCGGATACCCGGCCCCTGAGTGCCTCTCCTGCGGGCGAGTGCCTCTCCTGCGGGCTCGCCGGGGGGGGCGGGTCCCGGCCGGCGCCGCACCCGGCGGGCGCGCCGCGGCCCTCCCGGGACCGTGCGGACGCCCCCGACGGCTAGCGCAGGCCGGTGGGGCGGTTGAGGGCTCCCTGGATGAGGCGGTCGACCAGTTCGGGATAGCTGACCCCGGCCTCCTGCCACATCCGGGGGTACATCGAGATGGGGGTGAAGCCCGGCATGGTGTTGATCTCGTTGATGACGAACTCGCCGTCCTCGCACAGGAAGAAGTCGGCCCGCACCAGCCCCTCGCAGGAGGCGGCCTCGAAGGCCCGGACCGCCAGCTCCCGCACCCGCTCGGTCTCCTCCGCGCTCAGCGGGGCGGGGACGATGCCGGAGGCGGAGTCGATGTACTTGGCCTCGAAGTCGTAGAAGTCGTGGTTGCTGACCGGCGGGATCTCGGCCGGGACACTGGCCCGCGGGCCGTCCTCGAACTCCAGGACACCGCACTCGATCTCCCGGCCGCGCAGCAGCGACTCCACGATGATCTTCGGGTCGTGGCGTCGGGCGGTCTCCACGGCCTCCTCCAGTCCTCCCAGGTCGGCGACCTTGGTGATCCCCACGGACGAGCCGGCCCGCGCGGGCTTGACGAACACCGGCCAGCCCTGTTCGGAGGCGAAGTCGACGATCTTCTTGCGCGCCGCGGCGGGGTCGCGTTCCCACTCCCGGGGCCGGACGGTGACGTAGGGGCCCACCGGCAGCCCGAAGGAGGCGAAGATCCGCTTCATGTAGTCCTTGTCCATGCCGACGGCGGAGGACAGCACGCCCGAGCCGACATAGGGCACCCCGGCCAGCTCCAGCATCCCCTGCAGGGTGCCGTCCTCGCCGTAGGGGCCGTGCAGGACCGGGAAGACGACGTCGATCTCGCCCAGGGCCTTGGGCACCTGGCCGGGCTCGGTGTGGACGACCTCCCGGCTGCCGGGCGAGACCGGCAGCAGCACGGCGCCGGTGTCCGAGTCGGCGACCCGCTCCACGGTGGGCAGCTCGCGGCCCTCGACGGCCATCCGGGCCGGGTCGTCCGCCGTCAGGGCCCAGCGGCCGTCCGCCGTGATGCCGATGGGCAGCACCTCGTACTTGTCGCGGTCGATGGCGTCGAGCACCGCGCCGGCCGTGAGGACGGAGATCTGGTGCTCTGAGTTGCGTCCGCCGAAGACGACGGCGACTCGGGGCTTGGGGGCGGGGCTCTGGCTGCTCATCGCTGGGACTTTACCGCGTCGTGCCCCCGGCGCCGAGGCGGTGGCCCCTCGTGGCGCCGGGTGCCGGACGTGCCCGCACGGGACCGCTGCGGTGCGGTCAGCTCCGTTCGGCCTTGGCGCTGCGGGACATCAGCTCCTTGAGCGCCACGTGCGGGGGCTTGCCCTCGTGGACGATCTCCACGACCGTCTCGGTGATCGGCATCTCCACCCCGTGCCGCCGGGCGAGGTCCAGCACGGACTGGCAGGACTTGACGCCCTCCGCGGTCTGCTCGGTGACCGCGATGGTCTCCTGGAGGGTCATACCCCGGCCGAGGTTGGTGCCGAAGGTGTGGTTGCGCGACAGCGGCGAGGAGCAGGTGGCCACCAGGTCACCCATGCCCGCGAGGCCGGCGAAGGTGTGCGCCTCGGCGCCCATCGCCAGGCCGAGCCGGGTGGTCTCGGCCAGGCCCCGGGTGATCAGCGACGCTTTGGAGTTGTCTCCCAGGCCCATCCCGTCGGCGATGCCCACGGCCAGCGCGATGACGTTCTTGACAGCCCCTCCCAGTTCGCAGCCGACCACGTCGGTGCTGGTGTAGGGCCGGAAGTACGGGGTGTGGCAGGCGCTCTGCAGGGCCCGAGCCGCCTCCTCGTCCGCGCAGGCCGCGACGGCGGCCGCCGGCTGCCGGGCGGCGATCTCCCGGGCGAGGTTGGGACCGGTCAGCACGGCGACCCGTTCGGCGGGGACGCCGGCGACCTCCTGGACGACCTCGCTCATCCGCTTGGCGGTGCCGAGTTCGACGCCCTTCATCAGGGAGACGAGCACCGTGCCGGGGTGCAGCAGCTCCCGCCAGGACTCGAGGTTGGAGCGGAGCGTCTGGGCGGGGACGGACAGAACGGTGAACTCCGCGTCCCGGGCGGCCTCGGCCGGGTCGGTGGTGGCCCGTACCCCGGCGGGGAGTTCCGTCTCGGGGTGGTACCCGGGGTTGCGGCGCGTGGTGTTGATCGCCTCGACGACCTCGGCCCGGCGGCCCCACAGGGCCACCTCGATCCCGGCGTCGGCGAGCACCATCGCGAAGGCGGTCCCCCAGGAGCCGGTGCCGAACACGGCGGCCTTCCTCCGGCGTTCCTGCTGCCGCCCGTCGTGCCGGCTCACGCGTTCGTCTCTCCCTCTGCCGCCTCGGCCGCGGCCGGTGCTCCACCGGCCGGTTCGTGCTGTCCGTCCGCGGTGCGCGTCTCCTGCGCGTCCTTCCGGACGGCGCGCTGCTCGCGCCTGCGGGCCGCCGCCTTGCGCATGTCGTACCGCTCGGCGGGCACCGGCTCGCCGCGGACGACGGCGAGCTGCTCGCTGACGGCGTCCATCATGACGTCGGTGACCTCGCGGAGCACCTCGGCGGTGGGCTCCCGGTCGTAGAACGCCGAGAGGTCCAGCGGCGGGCCGGCCTGCACGGTGAGCGTCTTGCGGGGGAAGAGCCGCAGCTTCTTCTCCTTGGCGTACGGCGGCATCGCCAGGTTGGCGCCCCACTGTGCGACCGGGACGACAGGCGCTCTGGTCAGCAGCGCGACCCTGGCGGCCCCGGTCTTGCCGGCCATCGGCCACATCTCCGGGTCGCGGGTGAGGGTGCCCTCGGGGTAGAAGGCGACGCACTCGCCCTTCTCGATGGCCTCCACGGCGGCCCGGAAGGCGCCCACCGCGTCCGCGGACTCGCGGTATACGGGAATCTGCCCGGTTCCGCGCATCACGGCGCCCACGAAGCCGCCCTTGAACAGGCCCACCTTGGCGAGGAACCGGGGGACCCGGCCGGTGTTGTACTGGTAATGCGCGTAGGAGAGCGGGTCGAGGTACGAGTTGTGGTTGACGACGGTGATGAAGCCGCCGTCCTGCGGAATGTGCTCCATTCCGCGCCAGTCCCGTTTGAAGAGCAGGATGAGCGGCGGTTTCGCCAGAACCGCGGCCAGGCGGTACCAGAAGCCGATCTTCCTGGGTTTGCCGTCACTCCCCGGCACTGCGCGCCCCCTTCGGCCCGGCCTCTCCGGCAGGTGGTCGCGGGGTCGCTCCCGGCGCGGACACGGTTTGGCGGGACACCCGGACACCATCTCCTTAGGGGGCTCCTTGTGGGGCCCTTCCTCTGGGGGCACATCGACAACCGCACAAGTGTCGCCGCGGACTGCCTCGCTGTCGAGCACACTGTCCGTGCCCGGCCGCAGGGCACACGGTAACCCCGCCCTTCCCGGGCCGCTCGGGCAGCAGGTGAGAATGGGACCGATGAAGCCACATGTGACGCCCGTGACGTGGACTCTCGTGGTGCCGCTGAAGCCTCTTCCCCGGGCCAAGAGCCGGCTGGCGGGCGTCCGGGGCGGCCCGGCCCTGCCCGCGCTCGCGCTGGCGTTCGCGCAGGACACGGTCACGGCAGCGCTCGCCTGCCGGGCGGTGTGCGGTGTGGTGGTTGTCACGGACGATCCGCTGGCCGCCGCCGAACTGCGCACCCTGGGCGCCAGCCCGGTGCCCGACCCACCGGGCGGGGGGCTCAACGCCGCGCTCGCGCACGGAGCGTCCGCAGCCCGCGCCGCGGACCCCGGCACGGCCGTCGCCGCGCTCAACGCCGACCTGCCGGCACTGCGGCCCGCGGAATTGGAACGGGCCCTGAATACGGCCACCGGATTTCCGCGCGCTTTTCTTCCCGACGCCGCGGAAATCGGCACCACGCTGCTCACCGCTCTCCCCCGGACCCCGCTTTCCCCGGCTTTCGGCGGCCTCTCCCGGGCCCGGCACCGGGCTTCGGGGGCGGCGGAACTGCCGGTGGCGGGGGTGCCCAGCGTGCGGCAGGACGTGGACACGCCCGCCGACCTGGCCGCGGCGAACGCCCTGGGGGTGGGCGGCTTCACCGCCGCGCTGCTCGCCGGACCCGTCCCGGACCCGGGCCGCTAGGCTGCGGGTATGCAGGCCACGGCGTACACCTACGATCCGGCGTCCCGGTCCGGCAGTGTGCTGCTGGACGACGGCACACCGCTCCCCTTCGAGGCCCCCGCGTTCGACGCGGGCGGGCTGCTGCTGCTCCGCCCCGGCCAACGGGTGCGGATCGAGACCGAGGGCGAGGGCGACGCACGACGGATCACCGTGGTGACCCTGCAGACCCTGTAGCCGGTACTGCCCGGCAACGGAATCCCCGAATGCCGCGCGGAGTGCCCGCGGGGCGCCGCGTCCCGCGGGCGCTGCCCGGCGGGGGATCCGGCGAGGGGCGCCCGGGGCGCCCACGCGGAGTGCTCGCCGGGCGCTGCGGCGCTCTCGTACGCCCTGTACGCCGCTGCGGGCGCATTCGGAGCCTCGGGGGCGTGCCTGAGAGCGTGCGCGTCCCGTCGCCCCGGGACCGCTCGCCAGCCGGTCGCCATCCGCTCGCTGTCCGGCGGGGCCGGAGGGGTAAGGGGGCCGGAGGCCGTGGAGCCGGGGGCAGAAGAGGGTGTGAACCCGGGCCGTGGACCGGAGCCGGGAGGGCGCGGCCAGGGCCCGGAAAGACCGGCGGGCCAGGAGCCCGCAGCCGGAACCGCCGGGCCGATGGCCGGGAACGGCAGGCCAGGGGCCGGGAAGGCGCAGGCCAGGGTCCGGCAGGCCGCGGACACGCCGCGGGCCGGGCTCCCCCGAGGGAGCCCGGCCCGGCGCTGGCGTCGCGGCGCGCGGCCGCGTGGTCCGCTCACCGCTGGTGGCGTGCGCCGCCGGCGGGAGGGATCGTTTCCCCCGCTCAACCGCGGGGGGCGAGTCGCGTACGGACGAACCGCGGTACGCGGCTCACCGCCGACGCGAGGTGGTCTTCTTGGCCGTGGTCTTGCGGGCGGCGGTCTTGCGCGCGGGAGCCTTCTTGGCGGTGCTCTTGCGCGCCGGGGCCTTCTTGGCCGTGGTGGCCTTGGCCGGAGCCTTCTTGGCGGTGGTCTTCTTGGCCGCGGCGGTCTTCGCCGGGGCCTTCTTGGCCGCCGCCTTCTTGGCCGTGGCGGCCTTCTTCGCCGGTGCCGCCTTCTTCGCCGGCGTGGCCTTCTTGGCCGTGGTCTTCTTCGCCGCCGCCTTCTTGGCACCTGCCTTCTTGGCCGTGGCCTTCTTGGTGGTCGTGCCGCCGGAGAGGCTGCCCTTGGGTGCCTTCTTGACCGCGACATCGTTCTTGGGGAGCTTCTTCGCGCCGCTCACCAGGTCCTTGAATCCGGCACCGGCGCGGAAGCGCGGCACGGAGGTCTTCTTCACCCGGACACGTTCACCGGTCTGCGGGTTGCGGGCGTACCGGGCCGGGCGGTCGACCTTCTCGAAAGAGCCGAAGCCGGTGACCGAAACTCGCTCACCGGCGACGACCGCACGAACGATCGCGTCCAGGACCACATCGACCGCGTCTGCGGCCTGCTGGCGTCCACCGAGGTCATCTTGGATAGCTTCAACGAGCTGCGCCTTGTTCACGTCTTCCCCTTCGGAGACATTGCCGGAACGAATGTGTTCAGCTTTTTCGCACGCTAGGCAGATATATACCGCAAATCAAACACGAAACGGGCGAATCACCCTTGTGCCGCAACGAACTCGCCCGTCACGGAGTTCCGTCCGTGCGTACGTCCCCTGCCGCGGCGCCGTACCGCCCCTCGTCGATGTCGGTCATCAGGCGCTCCAGACGCCGTTCGGCACCGGCGAGATCGTGCTTGGAAGCCGCGGTGATGACGAGCAGCTTCCGGGCCAGCGGCACCCGTGCGCTCTGCGGGATGTGCGGGGAGCGCACCCGCGAGTGCGCCTCCTTCAGTCGGGCGGCGAGTCGGTCGTAGAGCTCCAGTTGACCGTCGCGTTTCATGCGGTGATTGTGCCATCTGGGGTGAGTTGTCGCTTCCAGCGGGTCAGCGTGCGGCGGGGACGTAGCAGGTGTGGGCCCCAACTCCGCCGGGAAGGAGCCGTGTTGGCACCTCCCGGCGAAGCGTGCGGGCGAGTCGCGAACAGCACTCTTTCGTAGTGCGACAGGAGCCTGCGTCAAGACTAATTCACGTCATTCGTCAGCGCACGCGTGTGCGCACAGCTGGCACACGGCGGCGGCGCGCCGGGACGGCCGCGCCGCCCCGGCCGGGAGGTCGGCGCCCCTGCCTGCGTACATCCGCCACACCACAGCAAGGCGCCCCCGCCGGGTGCGGCGGGGGCGCGAAGAGCGCTTTTTGAGGGGTGCTCAGCCCTGCGGTGCCCGGACAGGGCCGTGGCCGGTCAGGCAGCCGTCGTGCGCGGCTTGAAGGCGGCCCGGGTGGTCTCGAACTCCGCGATGGCCTCCTCGTTCTTCAGGGTGAGGCTGATGTCGTCAAGCCCCTCCAGCAGGCGCCAGCGGGCGTTCTCGTCCAGTTCGAAGTCCGCGTCGACGCCGGGCGCCAGCACCTTGCGCCGCACCAGGTCGACGGTCACCTCGGTGGCCGGATCGGCCTCCGCCAGCCGCCACAGCTCCTCCACCGTCTCCTGCGGCAGCACCACCGTGAGCAGGCCGTTCTTGAGCGAGTTGCCCCGGAAGATGTCGGCGAACCGGGAGGAGACGACGGCCTTGAAGCCGTAGTTCTGCAGCGCCCAGACCGCGTGTTCCCGGGAGGAGCCGGTACCGAAGTCGGGACCGGCGACCAGCACCGTGCCCCCCTGGTGGGCGGGCTGGTTGAGGACGAACTCCGGGTCCTTGCGCCAGGCCTCGAAGAGACCGTCCTCGAAGCCGTCGCGGGTGACCTTCTTGAGCCAGTGGGCCGGGATGATCTGGTCGGTGTCGACATTGCTGCGGCGCAGCGGGACGGCCCGGCCGGTGTGCGTGGTGAAGGCTTCCATCAGTGCGTCTCCCTTGAGCTTCCCGGACCGTCAGACCGCGGCCGGCTCGCGTACATCGGCCAGGTCGGCGGGCGAGGCCAGGTGGCCCAGTACCGCCGTCGCCGCCGCCACCTGGGGTGAGACCAGATGGGTGCGTCCGCCCTTGCCCTGGCGGCCCTCGAAGTTGCGGTTCGAGGTGGAGGCTGCGCGCTCACCGGGCTGGAGCTGGTCGGGGTTCATCCCCAGGCACATCGAGCACCCGGCGTGCCGCCACTCGGCTCCGGCGGCGGTGAACACCGCGTCCAGCCCCTCCTCGACGGCCTGCAGCGCGACCCGTACGGAGCCGGGCACGACCAGCATCCGGACCCCGTCGGCCACCGTGCGCCCCTGCAGCACGGCGGCGGCCGAACGCAGGTCCTCGATCCGGCCGTTGGTGCACGAGCCGACGAAGACGGTGTCGACGGCGACCTCCCGCAGCGGCTGCCCGGCGCTCAGCCCCATGTAGTCCAGGGCCTTCTCCGCCGCGTAGCGCTCGCTGGCGTCCTCGAAGGAGGCAGGGTCCGGCACCGCGTGCGACAGCGGCGCGCCCTGTCCGGGATTGGTGCCCCAGGTGACGAACGGCGCGAGCTCGGACGCCTCGATGACCACCTCGTGGTCGAAGACCGCGTCCTGGTCGGTGCGCAGCGTCTTCCAGTAGGCGACCGCCTCGTCCCAGTCCGCGCCGCGGGGGGCGTGCTCGCGGCCTTGGACGTAGGCGAAGGTGGTCTCGTCCGGGGCGATCATCCCGGCCCGGGCGCCCGCCTCGATGGACATGTTGCAGATGGTCATGCGGGCTTCCATCGACAGCTTCTCGATGGCCTCGCCCCGGTACTCGATCACATATCCCTGTCCCCCGCCGGTACCGATCCTGGCGATGACGGCCAGGATCAGGTCCTTGGCGGTGACGTCCTCGGGCAGCTCGCCGTTCACGGTGACCGCCATGGTGCGGAACGGCGCCATGGGCAGCGTCTGGGTCGCGAGCACGTGCTCGACCTGGGAGGTGCCGATACCGAAGGCCAGCGCGCCGAACGCGCCGTGGGTCGAGGTGTGGCTGTCCCCGCAGACCACGGTCGTGCCGGGCTGGGTCAGGCCGAGCTGCGGCCCGACCACGTGCACGACACCCTGTTCGACGTCGCCCAGCGGGTGCAGCCGCACCCCGAAGTCCGCGCAGTTCTTCCGCAGGGTCTCCAACTGGACCCGGGAGACCGGGTCGGCGATCGGCTTGTCGATGTCGAGGGTGGGGGTGTTGTGGTCCTCGGTCGCGATGGTCAGATCCGTCCGCCGCACGGCACGGCCCGCCTTGCGGAGTCCGTCGAAGGCCTGCGGGCTGGTCACCTCGTGGAGCAGGTGCAGATCGATGAAGAGAAGGTCCGGCTCGCCTTCCGCGCGCCTGACGACATGGTCGTCCCAGACCTTCTCCGCGAGTGTGCGTCCCATCGCATTCCCTTCGGTCGGCAGCGCCGCCGACCACATGTCGAGATCAGTACCTCCCCCGGCCTGCGGCCGGGGGACCCCCGCGCAGCGGCGGCCCGTCCCTCAAGATTGGCGGTTCGCCGGGAAAATTGAACTTGCGTTTCACAGTTTGAGACGTGAGTATCGACGCATGGACAACTCTAGCGGCGTCGGCGTTCTCGACAAGGCGGCTCTGGTACTGAGCGCTCTGGAGTCCGGTCCGGCCACCCTCGCCGGGCTGGTCTCCGCGACCGGTCTCGCGCGCCCCACGGCGCACCGGCTCGCGGTGGCTCTCGAGCACCACCGCATGGTGGCCCGCGACATGCAGGGCCGGTTCATCCTCGGTCCCCGGCTGGGCGAGCTGGCCGCGGCGGCGGGCGAGGACCGGCTCCTGGCGGCAGCGGGCCCGGTACTCACCCACCTGCGCGATGTGACCGGCGAGAGCGCGCAGCTCTACCGCCGCCAGGGCGACATGCGCATCTGCGTGGCCGCGGCGGAACGCCTCTCCGGACTGCGGGACACCGTGCCGGTCGGCTCCACCCTGCCCATGAAGGCGGGGTCGGCCGCGCAGATCCTGATGGCCTGGGAGGAGCCCGAGCGGCTGCACCGCGGACTGCAGGGCGCCCGCTTCACCGCCACCGCGCTGTCCGGCGTGCGGCGCCGGGGCTGGGCCCAGTCGATCGGCGAGCGGGAACCGGGTGTGGCGTCCGTCTCGGCGCCCGTGCGCGGCCCGTCGAACCGGGTGGTGGCCGCCGTCTCCGTCTCCGGGCCCATCGAGCGGCTCACCCGCCACCCCGGCCGGATGCACGCCCAGGCCATCGTGGACGCGGCGACCCGGCTCAGCGAGTCGCTGCGGCGGCCGGGCGGGATCTGATCCGCCGGACCGCCGTGCGGCGTCCCGGTCCACCGCACCGTCCGCGGCCACCGGTGGGTCGGGCTCTGCCGGAGGCGGCCGACAGCCGCTGAGCGGCACGGTCCCGCTGCCGTCCTACGGGCGCGCTTCCATGGGCGGCCGCCGGCCCGGTCCGCAGCTCGTGCAGCATCCGCGGCATCGCCGTGAACACCGGGAACCCCCCGCGAGGTGCTGGAGGCCGTGGACGACGAGTCGCTCTCCCGGTACGAGCGGCTGGGCACGACCGCCTGGGCGCTCCCCCGCCCCGTGCCGCCGCGGGGCAGGCCGCGCCGGCGCCGCGGGCGCGGGCAGCGCACCGCGCGAGGTGACCACGCGGCTCGACGGGCTCGGCGGGCAGCAGGCCGGCCCCGACTCCCCGCCCGGACAGGCGCCGACCCAGGCCGTCGCCGCGCTGACCCGGCTCGGCCACCCCGGCGACGCGGCGCATCTGGCGCGCTGTTCGCACGGGCTGCCGCGCGCGGCGGCGGCCGAACTGGACCTGCTGGAGAGCTTTCCGGACAGGCGGCCCAGGTGGAGGCGAGCGTGGCGCTGACCGTGCTGTTACGAACCGGTGCTGACGGGCCGCGGAAGGCCGGGGGCGGAGCGGATCGGAGCGGAGGCAGCATGACGAAGGCCCCGCACCGTGAGGTGCGGGGCCTTCGTGATCGAGTACCCCCGACCGGATTCGAACCGGCGCTACCGCCTTGAGAGGGCGGCGTGCTAGGCCGCTACACAACGGGGGCCCTATCTGTGATCCCACCCGGGTCTGCCGACTCCGGACGGAATCCGTACCCCCGACCGGATTCGAACCGGCGCTACCGCCTTGAGAGGGCGGCGTGCTAGGCCGCTACACAACGGGGGCCTCGATCTCGCAGAACGTGAACGCTTCCGAACAGAACGCGGATCTTGCTGGGCTACCAGGACTCGAACCTAGACTAACTGAACCAGAATCAGTCGTGCTGCCAATTACACCATAGCCCACCGAAACGCAACCCCCTGGGGGATTTTGTCTGGGTGGCCGCCGTCCGGTTTCCGGCCTTTTCGGCCTGCCCCGTTCGGCGACAGAGAGAACATTACCTGATCGAGGACGGTGCTCCAAAACGAGATACCGGCGCCCGCTCCGGGGCACCGTCCCCACCTCGGCTGCTACGAACCGAGCTTGGCCAGGGCCGCGTCGACGCGCTCCAGGGTGCGGTCCTTGCCGAGCACCTGGAGGGACTCGAACAGCGGCAGGCCGACGGTACGTCCGGTGACGGCCACCCGCACCGGGGCCTGCGCCTTGCCCAGTTTCAGCCCGTGCTCCTCCCCCGCGGCCAGGACGGCCTCCTTGAGCGACTCGGCGGACCGCCAGTCGGCGGTGTCCAGCCGGGCGCGGGCCGTGCGCAGGAGGTCGGCCGAGCCCTCCTTCATCGCCTTCTGCCAGGACTTCTCGTCCTCGACCGGCCGCTCCAGGAAGAGGAAGTCGACGTTGTCGGTGATGTCCGAGAGGACCGTCAGCCGGGTCTGGGCCAGCGGGGCCAGCTCCTCGAATGCCTGCTGGGAGAAGTCCGCCTCGCCCCAGGGCGCGTGCGGGGCCTTCAGCCAGGGCTCGCAGGCGGCGATGAAGTCCTTCAGCGGCATCTCCCGCAGGTGCGTGGCGTTGATGGCCTCGCACTTCTTCAGGTCGAAGCGCGCCGGATTGGCGTTGACGTCCCGGATGTCGAAGGCGGCGACCATCTCCTCCATCGAGAAGATGTCCCGGTCCTCGGAGATCGACCAGCCGAGGAGGGAAAGGTAGTTGAGCAGGCCCTCGCGCAGGAATCCGCGCTCGCGGTAGAGGTTGAGGGAGGACTGCGGGTCGCGCTTGGAGAGCTTCTTGTTGCCCTCGCCCATCACATACGGCAGGTGCCCGAACTCCGGGACGCGCCGCGCCACGCCCAGCTCGATCAGGGCCCGGTAGAGCGCGATCTGCCGCGGCGTGGAGGAGAGCAGGTCCTCGCCGCGCAGCACGTGCGTGATGTCCATCAGGGCGTCGTCCACCGGGTTGACCAGCGTGTACAACGGGGCGCCGTTGGTGCGCAGGATGCCGTAGTCGGTGACGTTCTCCGGCTGGAAGGTGATCTCGCCGCGGACCAGGTCCGTGAAGGTGATCGGCTCGTCCGGCATCCGGAAGCGGACGACGTGGCTGCGCCCCTCGGCCTCGTAGTCGGCGATCTGCTCACCGGTCAGCTCGCGGCAGCGGCCGTCGTACCCGGAGGGACGCCCGTCCTTGCGGGCCTGCTCGCGGCGCTGGTCGAGCTCCTCCGCCGTGCAGTAGCACGGGTAGGCGTAGCCGCCCTCCAGCAGCTTGCGCGCGATGTCCGCGTAGCTGTCCGTCCGCTGGGACTGCCGGTAGGGACCGTGCGGGCCGCCGACCTCGGGGCCCTCGTCCCAGTCGAGGCCCAGCCAGCGCATCGCGTCCAGCAGCTGCTCGTAGGACTCCTCGGAGTCCCGCGCCGCGTCGGTGTCCTCGATGCGGAAGACCAGGGTGCCGCCGGTGTGCCGGGCGTACGCCCAGTTGAACAGGGCGGTACGGACCAGCCCCACGTGGGGGTTGCCGGTCGGGGAGGGACAGAAACGTACGCGGACGTCCGTGCCCGCGGTCGCGTTAGTCACGCTTGATCACCTTATTGGTGAGAGTGCCGATTCCTTCGATGGTGACGGCGACCTCGTCGCCGACGTTCACGGGTCCGACCCCCGCGGGGGTGCCGGTGAGGATGACATCGCCCGGCAGCAGGGTCATGGCCTGGGTGATGTGCACGATCAGGTCCTCGACGGGCCTGATCATCTCGCTGGTGCGGCCCAGCTGGCGCTGCTCGCCGTTGACCGTGCACATGATGCCGACGTCGGCGGCGTCCAGCTCGGTCTCCGTCCAGGGGCCCAGCGGGCAGGAGCCGTCGAAGCCCTTGGCGCGGGCCCACTGGCTCTCCGTGCGCTGCACGTCGCGCGCGGTGATGTCGTTGGCGCAGGTGTAGCCGAGGATGACGTCCTTGGCCCGCTCGCGCGGCACGTCCTTGCACAGCCGGCCGATGACCACCGCAAGCTCCGCCTCGTGGTGCACCTCGTTCGAGAAGGACGGGTAGCCGATGGGGTCGTTCGGGCCGATCACCGACGTGGACGGCTTGAGGAAGGTGACCGGGGTCTCGGGGACCTCGTTGCCCAGTTCTTTCGCGTGCTCGGCATAGTTCCTGCCGATCGCGACGACCTTGTTGGGCAGGGTCGGCGGGAGGATCCGGACCTTGCTCAGGGGCAGCTTCTGGCCCGTGCGCTCGAACTCGGCGAAGGGGTGGCCCTTGATGATGTCCAGGACGGGGCCCTCCGGGCTGGAGGGCTCGCCCTCGACGACGCCGAACCCTACGGTTCCGTCCAGGGAGAATCTTGCGATGCGCACAGGGGTCCTTCGCTGCGGGTCCGATGGCTGAGACCCCCAGCGTATTCCACCGGTCGCAGGGCCCGGGGACGGGTTCTCCCGGCTCCCGGCCGCCTTCGGCTCCGACCCCACCGCGGGGCCGCTGCTCCCCGGCGCCGGAGGGCTCCGCCGCAGGGACCGGCCCGCGGGACGCCACGGCGTCCCGCCGGGCGCAAGCCCGCCGCGGAGCGCGGTGCTCAGCGCAGGCGCGCCATCAGGGCGTGCTCCACCAGGGTGATCAGCGCGCTCTTGGCGTCCGCGCGGTGCCGCGCGTCGGTGGTGATGATCGGGGCGTCGGGGCCGATCTGGAGGGCTTCGCGGACCTCTTCGGGCGCGTAGGGCTGATGCCCGTCGAACCCGTTGAGCGCGATCACGAACGGCAGCCCGCTGTTCTCGAAGTAGTCCACCGCCGGGAAGCAGTCCGCCAGCCGGCGGGTGTCCACCAGCACCACCGCACCGATCGCACCCCGCACCAGGTCGTCCCACATGAACCAGAACCGGTCCTGGCCCGGCGTACCGAACAGATACAGGATCAGGTCCTGGTCCAGGGTGATCCGGCCGAAGTCCATGGCCACCGTCGTGGTGGTCTTGTCCGCCGTGTGGGTCAGGTCGTCGATACCGGCCGAGGCGGAGGTCATCACGGCCTCGGTGCGCAGCGGGTTGATCTCCGAGACCGCACCGACGAAGGTCGTCTTGCCCACGCCGAAACCGCCGGCCACCACGATCTTCGCGGAGGTCGTCGAGCGGGCTGTCGTACCCCCGACGGGCCCGGCGCTAGAGCTTCCGAAGTCCACTGAGCACCCTTTCGAGCAGTGTCACGTCTGGTTGACCGTCGGCGGTGGTCTCGTCACCGCCCGGCTGGTGGATGGCGACGAGTCCGGCCTCGGCCAGGTCGGCGACGAGGATCCGGGCGACGCCGAGCGGAATGGTCAGAAGTGCCGAGATCTCGGCGACCGACTTGATCTCGTAGCACAGGCGGCAGATCCGCTGGTGCTCCGGGAGCTGGCCCTGGAGCTGAGCGTTCTCCGCCGTGGTGTGCACCAGCGCCTCGATGGCGAGCTGGTAGCGGGGACGGGTCCGGCCCCCCGTCATCGCGTAGGGGCGCACCAGCGGCTGCGGCGGCGGCGGGGGCTGGTCGGCGGCGCGCTGGGTGCCGGCCGTCCTGTCCGCGTGACCGGGCTGCACCGGCTGGATGCGAGTCTGCGGGTTCTGCTGCTGCGGTTCCTGCTGCTGCGGGTGCCGCTGCGGGGGCTGCGCACCGTAGGGCGGCGGCCCCGCGTACTGCGGCGGGCGGCCGTGCTGCGGCGGTCGCCCATGCTGCGGCGGCTGCCCGCCCTGGGGCGGTTGCTGCTGGTCGGACGGCCGCTGGACGTACTCGCTGGGCGCGGAGGGGAAGTTGAAACGGTTGAGGAAGGGCGCGTCCCCGCCCGGGGCCGCGGCCGATCGGACGTCCTCCGGCTGGTCGGAACGACCACTGCCGTACGACGACGGACCTCCTGGGGGCGTTGCCACGATTCCTCCTCCGACTCACGGACATACGACCGTTGCGCTCACGGCACCTTATGGCGCCCGGCGGCGTTCCGCACTGCCGTGGGCCAGTTGTGCCCTAGTTGAGAAGACTGCCCTGCAGCTCCGCGCGCAGATCCGGGGTGAGGACCCCGCCGGCGCGGTCGACCAGCAGTGCCATCTCGTACCCCACCAGACCGATGTCGGCCTCGGGGTGGGCGAGGACGGCCAGCGAGGAACCGTCGGAGATGGACATGATGAACAGGAATCCCCGCTCCATCTCCACAACCGTCTGGTTGACCCCACCGCCCTCGAAGATCCGGGACGCGCCCGCGGTCAGCGAGGTGAGCCCCGATGCGACCGCCGCCAACTGGTCGGCGCGGTCGCGCGGGAAGCCCTCGGACATCGCGAGCAGGAGTCCGTCGGCGGAGACCACCACTGTGTGGGACACCCCGGGGGTGTTGTCCACGAAGTTGGTGATCAACCAGTTCAGGTTCTGCGCCGCCTGGCTCATCGGGCTCACACTAACGCTCCTGATCGTAGGTGCTGCCGGGGCCGAAGCCCTGTCGGTCATTCTGGTTGCCGTCGCCCGCGGTACGTCCCTGGCGGACGCCGCGGTGCAGGTTGCTCAGTCTTCCGCGCACGTCCTCGGGCGCCCGGGAGACCGCGGGAGTACCCTGCGAGTGCTCCTCCGCCGCGCCCGCGACCAGGTTGGCCCTGGGCACCCTGCGCGGCAGTCCGGAGGAGGTGACGCCGCCGGACTGCGGGGCGCGCAACTGGCCCGCCCTGCTCCAGTGTTCGTCGTTCTCGCTCCACCGGTGGGTTCCGGTTTCCTCCTGCGACGGCTGCCCGGCCGACTCCTCGGCCGGGGCTTCCCAGCCCTGGGCGGGAGCCTGCTGCTGGGCCGCCGGCGCTCCGTCCTGCTGCCGCCCCGCGTCCCGGCGCGGGAGGCCCGCGTCGGTCGTGGTGCTCCAGTTGTCGGGGAGGGAACCCGGACGGTCGAAACCTACACGGTCAACATCCCCGTGGGGAACGCCAGGTGCGGATTCCGCTTCTGGCCGGTGGGAGAGGTACTGACCACCGTGGCCTGGCTGTTGAGCCGGAAGCTGCTGATCCGCATAGGCTCCGGTGCCGTCCTGGGCGGACTCGTGGGGACGCCCCGCGGCAGGCGGCGCGTAGGGCTGCGCGTACCCCTGGCCGTACGCCTCCGGATAGCCGCCGGTGTACTGCTGCGCGGCGATCTCGCCGGTCTGCTCGTACCCGGGCTGGTACGGGGAGCCGCCCTGCTGCTGATACGGGTCGTACTGCCCCTGGCCACCGGGCTGCCCCTGCGGATAGGTGTCCTGTCGGGGCTGCTGGTGCTGCTGCGGCGCCTCGATGGCCGACCGGCGCTCCTCGTGGAGCCCTGGGCGGTCGTCTGCGCCCGGCAGCCGGGCCTGGTTCCCGGAGCCGTAGCGCGAATCGTCGAAGCCGAGTTCGGCAGCCGAGCGGGCGCCTTCCACACTGTTCGGGCCGCGCGAATGCTCGGGAACGATCCGGGAGACGGTGAAGTCCTCCTCGGGGCCCTCCTCCCCACCGCCGCCGTGCGTGATGGCGTCGGGAAGCATCACCAGCGAGGTGGTGCCCGCCTGCTCGCCGGAGGGGCGCAGCTGAACACGGATGCCGTGCCGGTCCGCGAGGCGGCCGACCACGAACAGGCCCATGCGCTGGGAGACGGCGGCATCGACCGTCGGCGGGTTGGCCAGCTTGTGGTTGAGGTCCGCGAAGTCCTCCGCGGTCAGGCCGATGCCCTTGTCGTGGATCTCGATCATCATCCGGCCGTCCGGCAGCCGGGTGGCGGTCACCCGTACCTTGCTCTGCGGCGAGGAGAACGACGCGGCGTTCTCCAGCAGCTCGGCGAGCAGGTGCACCAGGTCGTTGACGACCTGCCCGTGGATCTCCGTCTCCGGGATGCCGCTGATCTCGATGCGTTCGTAGTGCTCCACCTCGGAGGAGGCGGCACGCAGGATGTCGACCAGCGGCACCGGCTCCGTCCACCGGCGGCCGGGCTCCTCGCCGGCCAGGACCAGCAGGTTCTCACCGTTGCGCCGCATACGGGTGGACAGGTGGTCCATCCGGAACAGCTTCTCGAGCTGGTCCGGGTCCGCCTCGCTGTTCTCCATCTCCGTCACCAGCTCGAGCTGGCGTTCGATGAGGCCCTGGTTGCGGCGGGAGAGGTTGGTGAAGATCGCGTTGACGTTGCCGCGCAGCAGCGCCTGCTCGGCGGCCAGTCGCACGGCCTCCCGGTGCACCTGGTCGAAGGCGCGGGCCACCTCGCCGATCTCGTCGCGGCTGGTGATCGGAATCGGCTGCACACGGGTGTCCACGCGGCCCGGTTCGGTACGCGAGAGCTGGTCGACCAGCATCGGCAGCCGCTGCTGGGCCACGTCGAAGGCCGCGGTGCGCAGCGTCCGCATGCTCTGGCTCATCGAACGGGCCATCCGCCCGGCGATGATGAACGCGAACAGCAGCGCGACCAGCACGATCGCCGAGTTCACCAGCGCGTTCCGACGCGCGTCGGAGGCGATCTCCTGAGTGTCGGCGACCGCGTCGCGGGTCAGCTTCGACTCGACGGCGCGGTAGGCGTCGAAGGTGCCGGTGGCGGTTTCGAAATAGCTTTCGGTGGTGATGCCCTTGGTGCGCAGTTCGCGCGGGCCGGCGCCGGAGCCGATGGCCTTGACCATCTTGGCCATGGAGGGCGGGGCCACGAACTTCTCGCCCTTGGCCGCGGCGTGTTCGCGCGCCGCCTCCACCTGCCTGCGGCCCGCCTCCTCCGCCTTGGCGGCCTCCTGCTTGAGCAGCTTCACATCCTCCGGACGGCCACCGGAGGTGTACTCGCCCAGCGCGATGCGCTCCAGGTAGCGGTACGAGGCCAGCGCGGTCGTCTGGGCCTCCTTGTCCGCACGGGTGGGGCCGGGCTTGACCATCAGATGGGTGCCCAGGCCGCGCTGCAGCGACTCGGCCGCCTTGGCCAGCGAGATGGCATAGACCGTCCGGCCGAAGGAGGTGACATTGCCGGTGCCCAGCCCCAGTTCGTTGGCGAACTCCATCAAGGGGTGCTGGATGGTGACGTAGCCCTCTTCGGTCTCCACGCCGCTCATGTCCTTGGAGTACGCGGACTCGCGCAGCACCGGCAGCCGCGGCTCCACCTTCTCGAACGCGGCGAGCCGACGCTTGAGACCCGGGTTGTCGGGGAGATGGGAGGCCGCCTTCTTGAACTCCCCGGCGGCCCGGTCCGTCGCGGCACGGGCCTTGCGGACCGCGGGGTCGTCCCGGTCCCCCCGCAGCAGCGGCTCGGCGGTGCGGTCCCGCTCGTCGATGAGGGCGTTGCCGTAATTCGCCGCCGCCTCCACCAGCTCCGCCGTACGCTGGGCCTCCTTGGCGTCCTGCCAGGCGGAGATGTCGGATTCGACCTTGAAGCCGCCGAAAACGAGCGCCACGAGCACGGGTATGAGCAGGATCGCGTTCAGCCGGGTGGGAACGCGCCAGTTCCGCGCCTGCCATCTGCTGCCGCTCCCGGTGGCGGGCGGCGGCTTGGAGGCCGAGGCATCCGGGCCGCGCGACGTGGCGGAGCGCTGCGGCGGGGTGAAGTTACCCCGCGATTCCGCAGTGCCCTGCCGTGCGGAACCCTGTGCCGGTCCCGACGTACCCCTGGTCGTTCGCCTCACTCGACTTCTCACCTCTCGGTGCGCGGCGCCCCCTGACAGCCTGCGCCTGCGCTACTGCTGAGTTCAGGGAATTCCAGCACGTCACGACCGCTCCCTCCAAACAGTTGGCGCATTACGGAGGGCAAGGGAAGACGAGGATTCCGGCCCGCGGAAAAACGGGCATTGGGGCCGTGCGGCGCCAAATGGCCCGGGATTCGTACGCAGAGTGAGACGCTTCGCGCGCCCGGCGTGTTCACGCGGTCGTAATTCTCTGTCGAAACGTTATGAACGTGAGGCCGGCACGGTTCCCGGGCATGGCGAAAAACACAGCCTTCCCGGGACACCGGTCGTACGATGCCCCACCCCGTTCGGGCGGGTGCGGCGCGCTACTTGAGACGGGCGAGCAGCGCGTGCTCCACCAGGGTGATCAGCCCGCTCTTCGCCTCGGCGCGGTGCCGCGCGTCGGTGGTGATGATCGGGGCGTCGGGGCCGATCTGGAGGGCTTCGCGGACCTCTTCGGGCGCGTAGGGCTGATGCCCGTCGAACCCGTTGAGCGCGATCACGAACGGCAGCCCGCTGTTCTCGAAGTAGTCCACCGCCGGGAAGCAGTCCGCCAGCCGGCGGGTGTCCACCAGCACCACCGCACCGATCGCACCCCGCACCAGGTCGTCCCACATGAACCAGAACCGGTCCTGGCCCGGCGTACCGAACAGGTACAGGATCAGGTCGTCGTCGAGGGTGATCCGGCCGAAGTCCATGGCCACCGTCGTGGTGGTCTTCCCCCCGGTATGGGTCAGATCATCGATACCGGCCGAGGCGGAGGTCATCACGGCCTCGGTGCGCAGCGGGTTGATCTCCGAGACCGCACCGACGAAGGTCGTCTTGCCCACGCCGAAACCGCCGGCCACCACGATCTTCGCGGAGGTCGTCGACCGCCCGGAGGCGGGCACCCCGTACCCCTGCTGGCCGGCCTGTCCCATGGAGCCCATCGGCCCGACCGGCGGGGCCGGCTGCCGCCCGGCGGGGTCCATCTGCGGGCTAGAGCTTACGAAGTCCACTGAGCACCCTTTCCAGCAACGTCACATCGGGGGCACCGCCCGGGTCCGAGGAGCTGCCGGGCTGGTGGATGGCCACCATCCCGGCCTCGGCGAGGTCGGCGACAAGAATGCGGGCCACTCCCAGCGGGATGGCGAGCAGCGCGGAGATCTCCGCGACCGATTTGACCTCCCGGCACAGGTGGCAGATCCGCTGGTGCTCGGGGAGCAGCCCCTGCAGCTGCATCGGATCCGCCGTGCTGCTCACCAGCGCCTCGATGGCGAGCTGGTAGCGCGGCCGGGTACGGCCGCCCGTCATGGCGTACGGACGCACCAGAGGCTGGTCGCCCTCTCCTCCGTACGGCGCATGCGCGTTGTGCGCACCGTACGGATCGTGCGAAGCGGGCGGCGGGGTCATGGCTCCTCCGAGCGAGGCATGGGGTCGGCGAACGGACTGTGGTGCTCAGGTGGGGGGAGCGTGATGATCAGTTGAGAATGCTTCCCTGGAGTTCCGCGCGCACGTCTGGAGTGAGTACGCTTCCAGCACGGTCCACCAAGAGAGCCATCTCGTAGCCGATGAGGCCGATGTCCGCCTCCGGGTGGGCGAGGACGGCCAGTGAAGAGCCGTCGGAGATGGACATGATGAAGAGGAAACCCTTCTCCATCTCCACAACCGTCTGATTGACGCTGCCGCCCTCGAAGATGCGCGAGGCACCTGCCGTCAGCGAGGTGAGTCCCGACGCGACCGCCGCCAACTGATCGGCACGATCCCGCGGGAAGCCCTCCGACATGGCCAGAAGCAGGCCGTCGGCGGAGACCACCACCGTGTGCGACACCCCTGGGGTGTTCTCCACGAAGTTGGTGATCAACCAGTTCAGATTCTGCGCAGCCTGGCTCATCGGACTCAACTAACGCTCCTGCTGATAGGTGGGACCTGCGCCACGGGGGTCCGTGCCGGCCTGTCGGCCCTGCTGGATACCGCGGCGGAGATTGGTCAGCCGACCGCGCACATCGTCCGGCGCGCGGGAGACCTGGGGACCGGCCTGTGCGGAGGACTGCTGCTGCGCGGTGCCCGCGACCAGGTTGGCGCGGGGCACCCGACGCGGCAGACCCGAGGTGGTGACCCCGCCGGCTGCGGGCTGGCGGAGCTGTTCGGCACGCCGCCAGCGCTCGTCGTTGGGTGAGGCACCCCAGCTTTCGTCGGCGGCCGGGCCGCTCTGGCCCGCGCCACCGGGGGCGCTCGGGGCGCTCTGGCGCTGGGGCGCCGGGGATTCCGCCGGGGCGGGCTGCTCGGGGCCCTGCTGCTGGGCCGGCCACTGGCCGGTGCCGCCGTCGGCCGGGCCGGCGCCGGGCCCCTGCTGGGGCATCGGCTGCTGCGGCGCGGACTGGCCGGGGCCGCGGAACCAGTTGGACTCCATCGACGCGAAGATCGGCGTCGGGGCGTCCGCGGGGGCCGGGGGGCCGGAGGGTATGCCGTCGCCGGACCCGGCTGCCGACTGCCCGTGGGGGAAGTTCTGGCCCGCCGCGCCCGGAGCGGCTCCGGGGTATCCGGGGCGGGCGTACTCGCCGGTGCCCTCGGGCTCGTCGTGGCCGCGCGGGGTGTCCTCGTCGCCGGGCCCCTGCTCGGGCCGGGCCCAGCTCGGGCGGTTCTGCTCGCCGTCCGAGGGGCGCTCGCCCGGAGCGTCCCCGAAAGGCGCCTGCGGGAACGAGGCCGGACCGACGGGGCCGCCGCCGGTCTGGGGGCGGGCGAACTGGCCGATGTGCCCGGGGCCGTCGGGGCCGCCGGGCTGCGGGAACTGCCCCGTGCTGCCGGGACCCGTCTGGGGCATGTCGGGCTGCGGGAACTGACCGGTGTCGGCGGGGCCGTCCGGGGTGATCCGCGGAATCTCGCTCGTGCTCCCCGGACCGTCCTGCGGACCGCCCGGACGCGCGAACCCACCCGTGTCGACCGGATCACCCGACTGCGGCAGCGCGAACTGCCCGGTACCCGAACCCTGCGCCGAGGGCGACTGCGGGAACTGGCCGGGACCGCCCTGGCCACCCTGGCCGATCTGCGGGAACTGCCCCGTGCTGCCCGGGCCCGCCTGGGGCATGCCGGGCTGCGGGAACTGACCGGTGCCGACGGGGCCGTCCGGGGTGATCCGCGGAATCTCGCTCGTGCTCCCCGGACCGTCCTGCGGACCGCCCGGACGCGCGAACCCACCCGTGTCGACCGGATCACCCGACTGCGGCAGCGCGAACTGCCCGGTACCCGAACCCTGCGCGGACGGGGGATTCGGGGGGCCGCCGGGGAGTTCGGCGGCGGGGCCGCCCTGGCCGCGCCGGGGTGCGGACGGGGTGGCGCCGCCGTCCGGGCCGCCCGGGGCCTGCCCCGGGCGGCCCGGGTCGGGCGGAGCTCCGAAGAAGTCGACGGCGCTGCCACCGGAGCCGGGCTGGGGACGGTTGGCGTCCCGGGCGGGGAGCGCGGGCCGGGCACCGCCGGTGTCCTGACCGCGCGGCGGCAGCGCGTCCATCCGCGCCGGCTCACCGGCGCCGAGGGCCGGGCCGGGGCCCTGGCCGCTGCCGGGAGCACCCGGGCCACCGGGGGCGCCGCTCTGCGGCCCGCGCTGGAGCGCCGCCGCGAGGTTGCCGCCCTTGCTGCCGCCCCGGGTCTGCGGGGGCGGCGGGCCTCCCTGGCCACCGGGGATGCCGGCTCCCGGGCGGCCCTTGGTGCCCTGGCCGCCGCCCTGCGCGACGTCGACGGGGAGCATGACCAGCGCGGTCGTGCCCCCGGAGTCGGAGGGCCGGAGCTGGATGCGGATGCCGTGCCGCAGGGACAGCCGGCCGACCACGAACAGACCCATCCGGCGGGAGACGGAGACGTCCACCGTCGGCGGGTTGGCCAGCCGCTCGTTGATCGCGGACAGGTCCTCGGGCGACAGCCCGATTCCGGTGTCGTGGATCTCGACGAGGACCCGGCCGTCGGGCAGTGCGTGACCGGTGACCTTGACCTTGGTCTGCGGGGAGGAGAACGAGGTGGCGTTCTCCAGCAGCTCGGCGAGCAGGTGGACGAGGTCGTTGACGACCCGGCCCGCGACCTCGGTGGCGGGCACCGCGTTCAGCTCGATGCGTTCGTACTGCTCCACCTCCGAGGCGGCGGCGCGGAGCACGTCGACCAGCGGCACGGGGCGGGTCCAGCGGCGGCCCGGCTCCTCGCCCGCGAGCACCAGCAGGTTCTCGCCGTTGCGCCGCATGCGGGTGGCGAGGTGGTCGAGCTTGAAGAGCGAGGAGAGCTGGTCCGGGTCGGCCTCGCGGGACTCCAGTTCGGAGATGAGCGAGAGCTGACGCTGAATCAGGCTCTGGCTGCGCCGCGAGAGGTTGGTGAACATCGCGTTGACGTTCCCCCGCAGCAGCGCCTGCTCACCGGCGAGGCGGACGGCCTCCCGGTGGACGTCGTCGAAGGCCGCGGCCACCTTGCCGATCTCGTCCCGACTGTGCACGCCGACCGACTCGACGGAGGTGTCCACGTCCTGCGGCTCGGCCTCGGACATCTGCTTGACCAGCTCGGGCAGCCGCTTGCGGGCCACGTCCTGGGCGGTGTCCTGGAGGCGGCGCAGCGAGCGGACCATGGAGCGGGCGACGACGAACGCGCCGACCAGCGAGATACCCAGCACGAGCAGGATGAGCGCACCGCTGATGAACGCCTCGCGCTGGGCTTCGGAGCGCAGCTCGCGCGCCTGCTGCTCCATCTTCTCCAGCAGCGTGCGTTCGATCTTCTCCATACTGACGATCTTGGAAGCGTCCTGGTCCATCCAGTCGACGTAGGTGCGCTTCTGCTTCCTGATCGCATCCGGGCTGTGCAGCATCCGGTCGCGGTAGTTGTCGGCCAGCCGGACGTTGACGTCGCCGCCGCTGATCGGCTTGAGGAGGGTGTCGGCGGCCTTGTCGCCGTAGACCTTGCCGAAGCTGTCCAGCTCGGCGTCCTCACTGTCGGTCGCTGTCCGGGCGTAGAGCCGGTCGTTCTCGGAGAGCTTGGGGCTGGGCTGGTGGGCCAGTCCGGCGGAGATGATCGCGCGCTGCATGGAGGCGTACTCCTTGGCGCTGGAGAAGGCGGCCAGCGCGCGGGTGCTGCGGATCATCTCCGAGTTGCTCGTCGCCTGCGCCATGTCCTGCGAGAGGGAGAGCAGGGAGTCGATCACCTGGTTGTAGGCGTTGACCGTCTGGGAGACGTTGTCGGGGTTCTCGTAGGCGCGCTCGCGGATCGTGTTGATCGCCTGGAGCTGGCGGACGATGTCCAGGACGGTGGACTGGATGCCCGCCATCGCCTCGTCGCTGCCGTCGATGTCGGCAGTGGCCTTCTGGAAGGAGTGGAACGCCTTGTCGGTCTGCTCCCGGGGGGCGACGACATTGTCGTCCTTCTCGTCCCCGGTGCTCACCAGCGGACCGGCGGACTTGTCCCGCTCGTCCTGGAGCTTCGCCGCCAGGTTGGTGGCCTGCTCCGTCATCTCGGTGAGGAGCTTCATGTTGTCGAGCTGGTCGACGTTCTGCAGCGAGCTGGAGATCCGCATCCCGCCGAGCGTGGTGGCGGCGATGACGGGGAGCGCGAGGAGGGAGACCAGGCGGGTGCTGATGCGCCAGTTGCGCAGAGCGACCCGGGGGCCGAGGTCGGGACCGCCCTCGAGGGGGCCCTGGGCCTTGCTCTCGACGTTTCCGGCGCTTCCGGCGTCGCCCTCGGCCGGCTTGCCGCCCTTGGGTGCCTTGCCGGCCTTTTCCTTCTTTCCGGCCTTTCCGGCTCCCTTGGCAGCGCTCACCTGCCCGCCGACGGGCGCGCCCTGCTCACCACCCGCGGACCCGCCGTCCTCGGCGCGCTGCGTCCGGGACCCGTGGTCGGCCGAGCCGTGCGCCTCCGGGGCTCCCTCAGCGCTGCCATCCCTCTTGAAACGTCCCTGCACTAGCGTCGCAACCTCTGGACCAGGCGTCCCCCCGCTCGCGACGGGCGGGACGGTATCGAGTCGTGGGGGTCCGAGGCCCCCATGGCGGTCGTGATGACCGGCGCGTCCCCTTCATCACCGTCGCGCGGCGCCGCTCGCGTGTGCGCCCGACGCGCTCCGGTCTGTTTCGTCCTACGGCGGTCCGTGGAATTCCAGCACAGTGCAGGATCTCCAACAAGGTCTGTGGATAACCCTTGGGTGTCGATTACGGCGCGTGTTCGACGCCACACTGAACGTGAAATTCCGGCCGCGAAATGCCGGATTTCTGTGGATCGGACCTGCCGATTCCGGTGCGGGCGCGACACGCCCGCGCGCTCGGACCTGCGGGCACATTGCCCTCTTGGCCCACCTGTGTCCGATTGTGCATCCGGATTCAACGACTACTTATGTCTGTTTTGGTAACGGGTTCGTGAGGAAACTCACAGGCCGGACGTTGCCTAGATCACGTTCCGGTGGGGAATAGCGGGCCTACCCTCGGCGTTTACATACCACGTTGAAATGACAAGCCGAGCGAGGTAAGGGCCCCAGTGAAGTCCACAGCGACCATGCGGAACATAGCGAACCCGCGGCGCACCACCCTGGCACACCTGAATGACGCCGACACCGTCGGCGACACCGGCGCCCTCGGCGGCTCGGTGAGCGGACTCGCCGAGTCGGCGGAGGCGGCCACCGCGCTGCCCGAGCGGACCGCCAATCCCCGCCGCACCACCCTGGTGGACGCCCCGGCGGGTTGATCCGCCGCTCCGCGCACCCGCACGACGGTCTGCGCACCCGGACGAAGGCGCGTGCCGGAATCCCCTCCCGGGATTCCGGCACGCGCCTTCGTCGTCCCCGCGTGGCGGCTCCTCACGGAGCAGCGCGCGAAGCGGTGGCTAGCCCTGCCAGCTGTGCGGGGCGCGGAAGCCGTGCTGGCGCTCCAGCCGGCGCCATCCCGCCTTGCTCGGGCGGCCGCGGCGGGCGGCGAGCTGCGGCTCCCCGGCGCGGGTCGAGGCGGCGCGGGCGAGCAGCAGCGCGGTGACCGCCGCCAGTTCCTCCGCGTTGGCCCGCCCCTTCTCCACGCGCACGACGCTGTTCGCCTCGGCGGTCAGCGGACCCGTACTACCAGGCTCCTTCGGGCTCTCGTTCATCTGTGCTCCCATCACTGCCGGGTTGCTGTGCGATTCCCGGGGCGCCGCGGCGGTGTGCACCGGCGCCCGCGGTGTCACTGCGGGGGGTTGCCGTGCTTGCGCGACGGCAGGTCTGCGTGCTTGCTGCGCAGCATCGCCAGGGACCGCACGAGGACCTCGCGGGTCTCGACCGGGTCGATGACGTCGTCCACCAGGCCGCGTTCGGCGGCGTAGTAGGGGTGCATCAGCTCGGCCTTGTACTCCTTGACCATGCGGGTGCGCATGGCCTCGGGGTCGTCGGCCGCGGCGATCTGCTTGCGGAAGATGACGTTGGCGGCGCCCTCGGCGCCCATCACCGCGATCTCGTTGGTCGGCCAGGCGAACGTCAGATCCGCGCCGATGGACTGGCTGTCCATCACGATGTAGGCCCCGCCGTACGCCTTGCGCAGGACGACGGAGATACGCGGCACGGTGGCGTTGCAGTAGGCGTACAGCAGCTTGGCCCCGTGCCGGATGATGCCGCCGTGTTCCTGGTCGACGCCGGGGAGGAAGCCCGGGACGTCCAGCAGGGTGAGGATCGGGATGTTGAAGGCGTCGCACATCTGCACGAAGCGGGCGGCCTTCTCACTGGCCTCGATGTCCAGCACGCCGGCGAGCGACTGCGGCTGATTGGCGACGATGCCGACGACTTCGCCGTCCATCCGCGACAGGGTGCAGATGATGTTGGTCGCCCAACGCTCGTGCACCTCCAGGAAGTCGCCGTCGTCGACGAGTTCCTCGATCACCTTGCGCATGTCGTACGGGCGGTTGCCGTCGGCGGGCACCAGGTCCAGCAGGGCTTCACCGCGCCGGTCGGCGGGGTCGTCCGTGGGCTCGGCGGGCGGGTTCTCACGGTTGTTCTGCGGCAGCAGCGAGAGGAGGTAGCGCACCTCCTCCAGGCAGGTCTCCTCGTCGTCGTAGGCGAAGTGCGCCACGCCGGAGGTCGCCGCGTGCACATCGGCGCCGCCCAGGCCGTCCTGGCTCACCTCGGCCCCGGTCACCGCCTGCACCACGTCGGGCCCGGTGATGAACATCTGCGAGGTGTCGCGGACCATGAAGACGAAGTCGGTCAGCGCCGGGCTGTAGGCGGCGCCACCCGCACACGGGCCGAGCATCACGCTGATCTGCGGGATGACCCCGGACGCCTTGGTGTTGCGCTGGAAGATGCCGCCGTAGCCGGCCAGTGCCGCGACGCCCTCCTGGATGCGGGCCCCGGCACCGTCGTTGAGGGAGACCAGCGGGGCGCCTGCCGCGATGGCCTTGTCCATCAGCTTGTGGATCTTGGTGGCGTGGGCCTCGCCCAGCGCGCCGCCGAAGATCCGGAAGTCGTGCGCGTAGACGAAGACGGTCCGGCCGTGCACCGTGCCCCAGCCGGTGATCACACCGTCGGTGTAGGGCTTCTTCTCCTCCAGGCCGAAGCCGGTGGCGCGGTGCCGGCGCAGCGGCTCGATCTCGCGGAAGCTGCCCTCGTCCAGGAGCAGTTCGATCCGCTCGCGGGCGGTCAGCTTGCCTTTCGCGTGCTGGGCCTCGGTCGCCCGCTCGCTGGGGCCTCGGTGCACCTGCGCACGGATCGCGTGCAGCTCGGCGACACGGCCCCGCGTGTCCTGCGCCGGAACGGAACCGGGCGAACCGGGCGGGGCCTGTTCGGCCTGGGGCGACGGCTGGGACAGATCGGTCATGTATAGACCCTACGAAACCCGGGCGCCGATCACCGTCGTCAGATTCGTACAGTCTCCGTGGCGTTTTCATGGCAGCGCTGGACAGAACCTTGCCGGAGCGTGGCCGGTGAACAGGGAACTCTCCCATGCTCGGCGTGGCGGGCTGTGGGGTCTCCACAGCTTCCGACCGGCGGTTCTGCGCCCTCCCGGGCCGCCGGGCGCCCCCGAGCGGCCCGGGCGGCCCGGCGGCGGGCCCAGCGGGGCCAGGTCAGGGCCGCGGCGCGGCCGCCGAGGGTGCCCGGCCACGCGCGGTCGCTCCCGGCGCTCCCACAGCGGACGGCCCACCGGGGGCGGCGGTGCCGGGGGCCGCGGTGCCGGGGCCGGCCGCCGCTCGGCCCCCCGCCAGGAGGAGGAACGCGGTGGCCGAGACGGCGGCCGAGAGGAGGAAGCTGAGGTCGAACCCGCCCAGGTGCGGGACGAGCGGGCCGGTGTAGAGAGGCGTGTCGACGGCCAGCAGTCCGACAGCGGAACCGACGGCCCAGGCCAGCGTGGCACGCAGGTGCCAGCCCGCGGTGTACCAGTAGCGGCCGCCCACCGAGCGCCGGTTGAGGACCTGCAGCGCCTCCGCGTCGTAGCTCCCCCGGCAGCGCACGTGCCCGATCAGGACGATCACCGCCCAGGGGGTACCCACGGCGGTGAGCAGCAGCACGAACGAGGTCATCGCGTCCTGCGCGTCCCAGACGAAGTGGCCGAGGAAGACGAGGGCGGTCGCCAGGGCCGCCACGGTGTAGGTGGCGCGGGTGCGGGTGGTGCGGGGGAGGATGGCGTCCAGGTCGAGCCCCATCGAGTAGAGCATCAGCCCGGCATTGCCCACCGAGCCGAACGAGGCCGCGAGGAGCAGCGGCACCAGGAACCAGAACGGCGCCTCCCGCACGAGCGGTCCCGCGTAGTCGGTGGCCGCACCGACGGCGACCGCGGTGAAGGTGCCGAAGAGCTGGGGGATCAGCAGTCCGGCGACCAGTCCGACGCAGGTGGTGAGGTAGACCCGGCGGGAGGAGTGCCGGGCCGGCGACATGTAGCGGGTGTAGTCGCCCAGCAGCGTGATGAAGGCGATCGGGCCGCTGAGTCCGGCCGCCACGACCGACAGCAGCCAGGTCGTCCAGAAGTCGCCGAGCAGGTACGAGGTCCCGGCGGGCGCCTGGGTGGTGAAGTGCGGCGCGTAGGCGAACGCCCCGACGATCAGCAGCGCGGTCATGCCGAGGGCGAGGACGCGGCTCAGCCGCAGCAGCAGCTTGTAGCCGTAGACGGCGCACCCGGCGGTGCACACGGCGAGCACTGCGTAGACGAGCGCGTATCCGGCCGCCGAGTCCGGCAGGCCGAAGAGCCGGGCGAGTGAGCCGACCATGGCGTCGCCGCCGACCCACAGGGTGAGCGCGGTGTAGCCGAGCGAGAGCAGCAGCCCGATCGCGGAGCCCAGCAGTCTGCCGCGCACCCCGAACTGGGCGCCGCTGCTGGTCGAGAGGTTGGTCGCGGTGCGCAGCGAGACCAGCGCGAGCGGGGCGACCAGCACCGTGCCGACCAGGGTTCCGGCCACCAGCGAGGTGACGGCGGGCCAGAAGCCGAGTCCGAAGGAGACCGGCAGCCAGCCGAAGATGACGACGCCGAGCGCCAGATTCGATCCGATGAGGAAGCTCACGATGTCGCGGGGACTGCTGGTGCGTTCCGCTTCGGGGATGACATCGACGCCGTGCTGCTCGATCTGCATGGTGCTCCCTGGAGGGTCCTGGCATTGGTTTGAGCAGCGCTCAATCTGATACATCGCGAGCCGTGCGGTCAATGGTCGATGCAGAGACTTGACTATTTGAGTGCTGCTCTAAATGCTGGCTGCACACACGTGACGTCCTGTACGACCGGCGTCATGCACCACGACCGGAAGGTGGGAGAGCGTGCGGCTGGGTCCGACCGAACGAGACCGCCTGCTGATCTTCGGCACGGCCGAGCTGGCGCGGGCCAGACGGGCCCGAGGGCTGCGGCTGAACGTGCCGGAGGCCACGGCGCTGATCGCGGACACCGTCTGCGAGGCGGCCCGCGACGGGCTCCGGCTCGCCGAGGCCATCGCGGCCGGCCGCGCCGCGCTGGGCCCCGAGGACGTGCTGCCCGGCGTGGCCGACGTGCTGACCGAGATCCAGGTGGAGGCCGTCTTCGAGGGCGGCTCCCGGCTGGCAGTGCTCCCCTTCCCCCTCCGCTCCCCCGGCTCCGGCGACGCCGGTGACACCGATGACGTCGCCGGGCACAGCACCGGAGCCCCGCACACAGCGGACGCGCACGCGGGCCCCGGCGCCGTACTGCCCGCCGGGCCGGACGAGGGCACCGACGCGGACTACGCGCCGCGTCCGGCCACGCTGTCGCTGACCGTGCGCAACACCGCGGCGGTGCCGGTCAGCGTGACCTCGCACTTCCACTTCTTCGAAGCCAACCCCCGGCTGGAGTTCGACCGTGCCGCCGCCTACGGCATGCGGCTCGCGGTACCGGCCGGCTCCTCGGTGCGCTTCGATCCGGGCAGCACCCGCACGGTGGGGCTGGTGCCGCTGAGCGGTGACCGGATCGCCATCGGTTTCGCCGGCCTGGTGGACGGGCCGCTGGACGCACCCGGGGCCCGCGCGGAGGCGCTGCGGCGCGCGGCGGCCTGCGGATATCTGGGCGCGGCCGACTCGGACGCGCGCCACGAGGAGGGAGAGGCATGAGCGGGGACGCACGCGAGTACGCGGCGGTGCACGGACCGCGGAAGGGCGACCGGGTGCGGCTGGGCGACACCGGACTCGTCGTCCGCGTCGAGTCCGACTCCCAGCAGCCGGGGGACGAGTTCCTGGCCGGGTTCGGCAAGACGGCCCGGGACGGGCTGCATCTCAAGGCGGCCGCCGTCCGCGAGACCTGCGACGTGGTGATCAGCAACGTGCTGGTGATCGACGCCGTGCAGGGCATCCGGAAGGTGTCGATCGGGATCCGGGAAGGCCGGATCCACGCGATCGGACGGGCGGGCAACCCGGACACCGTCGACGGTGTGGACGTCGTCGTGGGCACCGGCACCTCGATCGTCTCCGGCGAGGGGCTGATCGCCACGGCGGGCGCCGTGGACACCCATGTCCACCTGCTCTCCCCGCGCATCATGGAGGCGTCCCTGTCCTCCGGCACCACGACCGTCATCGGCCAGGAGTTCGGCCCGGTGTGGGGTGTGGGGGTCAACTCGCCCTGGGCGCTGCGGCACGCCTTCTCCGCGTTCGACGCCTGGCCGGTCAACATCGGCTTCCTGGGCCGCGGCTCCTCCTCGCATCCCGCGCCGCTGGTGGAGGCGCTGGCCGAGGGCGGCGCCTGCGGCTTCAAGGTGCACGAGGACATGGGGGCGCACCACCGGGCGCTGGACACCGCGCTGCGGGTGGCCGAGGAGTACGACGTCCAGGTCGCGCTGCACAGCGACGGGCTGAACGAGGCGCTGGCCGTCGAGGACACCCTCGCCGTGCTGGAGGGGCGCACCATCCACGCGTTCCACATCGAGGGCTGCGGCGGCGGCCACGTCCCGAACGTGCTGCGGATGGCGGGCGTGCCCAACGTCATCGGCTCCTCGACCAATCCCACGCTGCCCTTCGGCCGGGACGCGGTCGCCGAGCACTACGGCATGATCGTCTCGGTGCACGACCTGAAGACGGACCTGCCCGGCGACGCGGCCATGGCCCGCGACCGGATCCGCGCGGGCACCATGGGCGCCGAGGACGTCCTGCACGACCTGGGCGCCATCGGCATCACCTCCTCCGACGCGCAGGGCATGGGACGCGCGGGCGAGACCGTGCGGCGCACCTTCCAGATGGCGGCCAAGCTCAAGGCGGAGCGCGGACCGCTGGAGGACTGCGCGGCGATCCCCGGCACCGGCGAGGCCGATGGCGCCGATGACAACGCGCGCGTGCTGCGCTACATCGCCAAGCTCACCCTCAACCCGGCCCTGGCGCACGGCCTCGCGCACGAGATCGGCTCGCTGGAGCCGGGCAAGATGGCGGACATCGTGCTGTGGCACCCCGCCTACTTCGGCGCCAAGCCGCAGCTCGTCCTCAAGTCCGGCTTCCCCGCCTGGGGTGTCACCGGCGACCCCAACGCGGCGACCGACACCAGTGAACCGCTGGTGCTGGGACCGCAGTTCGGGGCCTACGGCGCGGCGCCCGCCGAGCTGTCCGTCGCCTTCGTCTCCGCGGCCGCGGCCGAACGCGGCGCGGACACCCTGCCGACCCGCCGTCGCCGGGTCGCCGTGCGGGGCACCCGCGGGATCGGTCCGGCCGACCTGGTGCACAACGCGCGACTGGGCTCGGTCGAGGTCGACCAGCACAGCGGGCTGGTGACGCTGGACGGTGAGCCGCTGCGCTCCGACCCGGCCGAGCGGGTCTCGCTCAACCGCCTCTACTTCCTCTGACCCTCCCGCCGCGCCTCCCCCGGTCCCTCGTCCGCCCCTTCCCGACAGCACCCCCGCCCCGACAGCACCCCGACAGCCCCGGCCGCCCTGGCCGCACCCGCGGCAGGGACCGACCGCCGACCCCCGCAAGGAAGCTGCCTCCATGAGCACCCCCACGTCCGCCGCCGCCCCTGTCATGCCGCCCGAGTGGGCGCCGCACGAGCGCACCTGGATGGCCTGGCCGGGCGCCAACCCGACCTTCGAGGACCCGGCGGTGCTGGCCGAGGCACGCGCCGCCTGGGCGTCGGTGGCCCGCGCCGTGCGCCGCTTCGAGCCGGTCACGATGGTCGCCTCGCCCGCCGACGCGACGGCGGCACGGCAGCAGCTCGGCCCGGACATCGAGGTGGTCGCCGAGCCGCTGGACGACGCGTGGATGCGGGACATCGGGCCGACGTTCGTCACCCAGGGCGGCCGGCTGGCAGCCGTGGACTGGACGTTCAACGGCTGGGGCGCCCAGTCCTGGGCCCGGTGGGAGCGGGACGCGCAGATCGGCGCGGCCGTGGCCGGGCGCGCGGGCGCCGCGGTGCACAGCTCGCGGCTGGTGAACGAGGGCGGCGGCATCCACGTGGACGGCGCGGGGACGGTCCTGCTCACCGAGACCGTGCAACTGGGCCCCGAGCGCAATCCGGGCTGGACGCACGAGGAGGTCGAGGCGGAGGTGCACGCGCGGCTGGGCACCCGCAAGGCGATCTGGCTGCCCCGCGGGCTGACCGCCGACTACGGCACCTACGGCACCCGCGGGCATGTGGATCTGGTGGCCGCGTTCGCCGCGCCGGGCGTGGTGGTGGCCCACACCCAGCCCGACCCGGCGCACCCCGACCACGAGCTGTGCGCCGAGACGGTCAAGCTGCTGCGGTCGGCCACCGACGCGCGGGGCAGGCGGCTGGAGGTCGTCGAGCTGCCCGCGCCGACGGTGACGCACACGGCGGACGGCGAACCGGTCGACTACAGCTACGTCAACCACTATCTGTGCAACGGCGGGGTCGTGCTGTGCGGGTTCGGCGATCCGCGCGACGAGCACGCCGCCGGGATCTTCCGCCGCCTGTTCCCGCGGCGCACGGTCACGCTGGTGGACGCGCGCACCGTCTTCGCCGCCGGGGGCGGCGTGCACTGCATCACCCAGCAGCAGCCGCGGGTCTGAGCCGGCCGCGCGGCGGCAGGGGTCGCGGGCCCGGCACCGGCGGGGTCGGGCCCGGTTAGGCTGAACGGTCGGCAGCCGAGGGCGCCGCAGCGCCGACCGGCGCCGCCGGGCGCACAGTCCGAGGGAGGAGCACGGGGTGGTCGCACGGACCGGAGGCAACCGCGAGCGCCCCGACGGGGGCAGGCGGCGGGCTGCCCAGCCCCGGGAGCAGCTCCTGGCCACCGCCATGGAGATGATCGCCGAACGCGGCCTGGACCGGCTGACGATGGCCGCGCTCGGCCGCGAGGTCGGTATGAGCAGCGGTCATCTCGTCTATTACTTCAAGACCAAGGACGAGTTGCTGCTGCAGACCCTGCAGTGGAGCGAGGAGCAGCTGGGCTCGGCGCGGCGGGCCGCTCTCGCCCGCCGGGTGCCCGCGCGCGAGCGGCTGGACGCGCTGGTGGCGCTCTATCTGCCCGAGGGCCACCGCGACCCGCACTGGGCGCTGTGGCTGGAGGTGTGGAACCGATCCCAGTCCGGTGACGACGAGATGCGCGCCCGTCAGCTCGAACTGGAGCTGAGCTGGCATCGGGACCTGGTGGCGCTGCTGGTGGAGGGCGCGGGCCGGGGCGAGTTCGCCGCGGTCGACGCGGACCGCTTCGCCACCCGCACCCGGGCCCTCCTGGACGGCTTCGGCACCCATCTGGTGGTGGGCCTGCCGGGGGTGGACAGGGAGCTGGTCCTGGGCCACGTCCGCGACCACTTCGACCAGTCCCTGACCCCCGCGGCCGGCTGACGGCGGCGTCGGGCGCGGTCAGTCGTGCGCCTCGGCCCCGGCGCGCAGCAGCCCGTAGGTGTAGCCGTCGTCCAGGGCCTGCCAGGAGGCGGCGATGACGTTGTCGCCCACGCCGACCGTCGTCCACTCCCCGCTGCCGTCGCTCATCGACAGCAGCACCCGGGTGGTGGAGGAGGTGCCGTGCGCGCCCTCCAGGATGCGGACCTTGTAGTCGACCAGGTTCAACCGTGCCAGCGCGGGGTGGATGCGCTCCAGTCCGGCCCGCAGGGCCCGGTCCAGCGCGTCGACGGGGCCGTTGCCCTCGCCGGTGACGACGATGCGCTCGCCCTTGGCCCACAGCTTCACCGTCGCCTCGTTGACCTGCATGCCGTCGGGCCGCTGCTCGACGATGGCGCGCCAGGACTCGGCCCGGAAGAACCGCGGCGCGGTGCCCGCGGCGCCGCCGTGCACCTCGTCCCTGAGCAGCAGTTCGAAGGAGGCGTCGGCGGCTTCGTAGGTGTAGCCCTTGAGTTCCTGCTCCTTGACCCGCTCGACCACCCGGCCGACCAGTTCCCGGTCGCCGCTCAGGTCGTAGCCCAGCTCCTTGCCCTTGAGCTCGACGGAGGCGCGCCCGGCCATGTCGGAGACGAGCATCCGCATGGTGTTGCCGACGAGTTCGGGGTCGATGTGCTGGTATAGGTCGGGATCGATCTTGATGGCGGAGGCGTGCAGTCCGCCCTTGTGGGCGAAGGCGGAGGTGCCGACGTAGGGCTGGTGGGTGGAGGGGGTCAGGTTGACGACCTCGGCGATGGCGTGCGAGACGCGGGTGGTCTCGGCGAGCGCGCCCTCGGGCAGCACGCGCCTGCCGTACTTGAGCTCCAGCGCGGCGACGACGGGGAAGAGGTTGGCGTTTCCGACGCGTTCGCCGTAGCCGTTGGCGGTGCATTGCACGTGGGTTGCGCCGCCGTCGACGGCGGCCAGGGTGTTGGCGACCGCGCAGCCGGTGTCGTCCTGCGCGTGGATGCCCAGCCGGGCCCCGGTGTCGGCCCCCACGGTGCGGACGACTGCCTGGATCTGCGCGGGGATCATGCCGCCGTTGGTGTCGCAGAGGACGACCACCTCGGCGCCCGCCTCGTACGCGGTGCGCACGACCTGCTCGGCGTAGCGGGGGTTGGCCTGGTAGCCGTCGAAGAAGTGCTCGCAGTCGACGAAGACGCGGCGGCCGTGCTCCCGCAGATGGCCGACCGTCTCGGCGATCATCGACAGGTTCTCCTCCAGCGTGGTGCGCAGCGCCAGCTCCACATGCCGGTCGTGGGCCTTCGCCACGAGCGTGACCACCGGCGCCTTCGCGTCCAGCAGCGCCTGGACCTGGGGATCGATCTGGGCTGGGACGCCGGCCCTGCGGGTGGAGCCGAAGGCGACGAGCTGTGCGTGCCGGAAGTCGATCTCCTCGGGGGCGCGGGCGAAGAACTCGGTGTCGCGCGGGTTGGCGCCCGGCCAGCCGCCCTCGATGAAGCCCACCCCGTACTCGTCGAGGTGGCGGGCGATGGTCAGCTTGTCGGCGACGGTCAGGTTGATGCCCTCGCGCTGCGCGCCGTCGCGCAGAGTGGTGTCGAAGACGTGGAAACCGTCGTCCGGGGGCTGCGGTCCCGTCGGGCTGCCGGTGGCTGCTGCGGCGCCTGCCGCGTCGGAGGTCATGGCTGGTGGCTCCTGGGCTGGATTCAGTGGTTCCGGAAGGAAGCGCTCCACTTGCCCCCATCATCCCTCGCGCCGTCCGCTCCGGCTGAGGTGGGCCGGAAAACGAAAAAACCCCTCGCGGGTGCGAGAGGTCTGCGCGCGGGTCTGGGGCACGGTGTCCGCTGCCGTACGGGTCGTTCCACGGCAGTCGGTCACTGCGGACCGGCGCGCCTGCTGCCAATAATCATGACGAACGAGGGCACGGAGGAAGTCTCGCACAACCCGACCCCCGCACCCTCTCCCGTCTCACGATGCGAAAACCCGCCGCTCAGGCGGTCGGCTCCGCCCGCTCACACCTCGTGCAGGCCCTGCTCGCCGACCCGGGTCACGAAGGAGGCGGCAGTGCGCACCGGCGATCCCGGCTCGGTGACGACGGCGACCGTGCGGAAGTCCGCCCGTGCCTGCCGCTTGTCCAGCCGCACGGTCACATAGCCCCGGTGCCCGTTGTAGAACTTCATGTGCGGGTTGGCCGCCAGATAGGTCTCCCAGTTGGACGGCCGGTCCTCGCCGTCCTTGCCGCTGGTGACGGAGGTGGCCACGATCTCGGTCCCCACCGTGCGGGAGTCCTGGTCGCCGAAGTCCCGCTTGATGTCGTAGGCGTACCCCTTGTGCACGTCCCCGGTGAGCACCATCAGGTTCTCCACCCCGGCCGCCTCGGCGCCCGCCAGCAGCCGGTCACGGGAGGCCGGGGCACCGTCCCAGGCGTCCATGCTGACCTTGTAGGCGGACGTGCTGTTGCTGCGCCGCTCGGAGAAGGTGACCTGCTGCGGAACGAGATTCCAGACGGTGTCCGAGCTGCGCCACCCGTCGAGCAGCCAGCGCTCCTGCGCGGCGCCGACCATGGTGCGGGCCGGGTCCGTCGACTCCGGGCCCGGGTGGTGCCAGCCGTCGCCGTAGGCCTGGTCCGAGCGGTACTGCCGGGTGTCGAGGATGTCGAACTGCGCCAGCCTGCCGAACCGCAGCCTGCGATAGAGGCGCATGTCCGGGCCCCTGGGCCGCTGGGGCCGGCGCAGCGGCAGGTTCTCCCAGTAGGCGCGGTAGGCGGCCGCCCGGCGCACCAGGAACTCCTCCGAGGAGCCGCCGTCCTCGGGGACGTCGTCCGCGTAGTTGTTCTCCGTCTCGTGGTCGTCCCAGGTGACCAGGAAGGGGTGCGCCGCGTGTGCCGCCTGCAGGTCGGGGTCCGACTTGTAGAGCGCGTACCGCAGCCGGTACTCCTCCAGCGAGACCGTCTCGCGGTCGAAGCGGGAGGGCAGCTCCCGGTCGGTGTACCCGCGGGCGCCGCCGTGCGCGTCGACGGCGTACTCGTACAGGTAGTCGCCGAGGTGGAAGACCAGGTCCACGTCCTCCTCGGCGAGGTGCCGGTGGGCGGTGAAGTAGCCGTGGTGGTACGCCTGGCAGGAGACGGCGGCCAGCCTGAGTTCGCCGATGTCGGCGCCGGGAGCCGGTGCGGTGCGGGTGCGGCCCACCGGGCTGAGCCACTTCCCCGCCCGGAAGCGGTAGTAGTACACGCGATCGGCGCCCAGGCCCGCGGCCTCCACGTGCACGGCGTGGTTCAGCTCGGGGTGCGCGAGGGCCGTGCCGCGGCGCACGACCCGGCGGAAGCGGCGGTCGTGGGACAGCTCCCAGCGGACGGGGATCCGCGCCTTCGGCAGGCCGCTGCCGGGCTCGTAGGGCTCCGGCGCGAGGCGCGTCCACAGCACGACGGAGCCGGGCTGCGGGTCGCCGGAGGCGACGCCCAGGGTGAAGGGGTCGGCACGGACAGCGGTCCGCGCGTCCGCCTCGGCCGCCTGCGCGCTGCCGGGCAGGTCGGTGGTGAAGGCGAGCACCGCGGCGGCGCCCGTGACGGTCAGCAAACGGCGGCGGCCCAGCGCCGCCGCCGCTCGTCTGATCTCCTGCTGGCTGTCCTGATCCTGCTGGGTCGGCTGGGGACGCGGCATCTGGATCTCGGCCCTCCCTGGAGGCGGTCGATGACATCGTCATGACAGCGCTGCCAAAAGGCCCTTCAGCTACGGAAGTTCGACCCCTGCATGTCAGGTACATGTACGTCAGGTCGGTTCCGGGCTTACCGTGACACGCCCCACGATGTCCGCGAGGACCTACCCGTCAGGAACCGAGGGTGTGCATCCAGCCGTGCGTGTCCTCCGCCTGGCCGGTCTGGACCGCCAGCAGTGCCTCCCGGAGCCGCATCGTGATCTCCCCGGCGCCGCCGTCGCCGACCTTCCACTCGCCGCGCGCCGACTTCACCTGACCGACCGGCGTGATCACCGCGGCGGTCCCGCAGGCGAACACCTCGCTGATCGAGCCGTCGGCGTTGCCCGCACGCCACGCGTCGGTCGTCAGCCGCACCTCCCCCGTCGCGTACCCGAGGTCGGCGGCGATCTGCAGCAGCGAGTCGCGGGTGATGCCCGGGAGCAGCGTGCCGGTCAGCTCCGGGGTCACGATCCGCGCGCCGGCGCCGGAGCCCTGGACGAAGTAGAGGTTCATGCCCCCCATCTCCTCGACGTAGCGGCGCTCCACCGCGTCCAGCCAGACCACCTGGTCGCAGCCGTGCTCGGCGGCCTCCGCCTGGGCGACCAGCGAGGCGGCGTAGTTGCCCGCGCACTTGGCCTCGCCCGTCCCGCCCGGCGCCGCACGCACGTACTCCTCGGAGAGCCACACCGAGACGGGCTCGACGCCGCCGGGGAAGTAGGCGCCCGCCGGGGACGCGATGACCATGAACGTGTACCGGTTCGCGGGCCGCACCCCCAGCCCGACCTCGGTGGCGAACAGGAACGGCCGCAGGTAGAGGGACGCCTCGCCCCCGCCGGGCACCCACGCACTGTCCTGACCCACCAGCAGGTCGCACGCCTCGACGAAGGTCTCCACGGGCAACTGGGGCATCGCCAGCCGGCGGGCGCTGCGCTGGAAGCGGCGGGCGTTGGCGTCCGGCCGGAAGACCTTCACCGAGCCGTCGGGCTGCCGGTACGCCTTCAGCCCCTCGAAGATCGACTGCGCGTAGTGCAGCGTCATGTTGGCAGGGTCGATCGACAGCGGAGCGTAGGGCTGCAGACGCGCGTCGTGCCAGCCGCGGTCCTCGGTCCACTCGATGGTCACCATGTGGTCGGTGAAGTACCGCCCGAAACCGGGGTTCGCCAGCACCGCCTCCCGCTCGGCGGCACCGAGCGGCTCGGCGGTCGGTTCGAGGTCGAATGCGATACGGGGGGTCGTCATGTCCGCGTCCTTAGCTCGTGTCGTTGCGGACCCCGCGGCCGGGCTCCCCACCGGTACGGGCCTCCGGTGCGGCTGCCCTCGCGGCGCAGTCGCTCCGAGCGCGCTGCTGCCCCGGCACCACCGCGCTCGACAGCGCGATACCGGGGCTCGGGAGCTGCCTCCCGGGGCTGTCCACTCTCCGATTATCGCGCGCCGGTCGAACGCTTTCGGACAGGGGTGCGAGAAGCGTGCACGCGCGGCCCGTCCCGCCGCGACGGCGGGACGGGCCGGATCACGGGGTCGGCAGCCGGTGGCAGTCCGTGCCCGGACCGCGGAGCCCCGGCGGTGCCGACCGCTCCGCGGGGGACCTCGCGGACGACCCGGCGGACGATTCAGCCGGCCACACGGGCCGCGAGCGCGTCGCCGATCTCGTCGGTGGTGCGGACCGGAGCGACGTCCCGCTCGGCGAGATCCGCGGTGACGGCCGCCTCGACCCGGGCGGCCTCGGCCTCGTGGCCGAGATGGCGCAGCAGCAGCGCGACCGACAGCACGGTGGCGGTCGGGTCGGCCTTTCCGCTGCCCGCGATGTCGGGTGCCGACCCGTGCACCGGCTCGAACATGGACGGGAACTGCCGGGTGGGGTTGATGTTCCCCGAGGCCGCGAGCCCGATCCCGCCGCTGACGGCGGCGGCGAGGTCGGTGATGATGTCGCCGAAGAGGTTGTCGGTGACGATCACGTCGAACCGCGCCGGGTCGGTCACCATGAAGATCGTGGCCGCGTCGACGTGCAGATAGTCGGTCGTCACCTCGGGGTACTCGCGCCCGACCCGGTCGAAGGTGTCCTTCCACAGGTGGCCGGCGTGCACCAGCACGTTGTTCTTGTGCACCAGGGTGAGCTTCTTCCGCGGGCGCGCCTGCGCCCGGGCGAACGCGTCGCGCACGACCCGCTCCACACCGAACGCGGTGTTGACGCTGACCTCGTTGGCGACCTCGTGCGGGGTGCCCTTGCGGATGGTGCCGCCGTTGCCCACATAGGGCCCCTCGGTCCCCTCGCGGACGACGACGAAGTCGATCTCCGGGCGGCCCGCCAGCGGGGACTCGGTGTTCGGGAAGAGCGTGGAGGGGCGCAGGTTGACGAAGTGGTCGAAGGCGAAGCGCAGCTTGAGCAGCAGCCCGCGCTCCAGCACCCCGGAGGGGACGCCGGGGTCGCCGATGGCGCCGAGCAGGATCGCGTCATGCCCCGCGAGCCGCTCCAGCTCCTCGTCGGTGAGCGTCTCCCCGGTGGCGTGCCAGCGTTTGGCGCCGAGATCGTACTCGTGCGTCTCCAGGGCGACGTCCGGCGGGAGGACGGCGGTGAGGACCTTGAGGCCCTGGGCGACGACCTCCGGGCCGATTCCGTCTCCGGAGATCACTGCGAGGTCGATGGTGCGGTCCGTGCGGGAGGCCGTTCCTGAAGACATGCGCCAGAGACTACTCCCCGTCCCAGGCTGTGACATAAAGCTGTCCGCATGACGGACGACGCCTGCGGTTGCACCGGTTGACGCACGCTGTTCAGCGGACGTATCCGCCCCTGTCGCCCGCCAGTTGGACCCCGTGGGGACCTTTCCCCCATGGCCGCGAACGACCTGCCCGACCTGGGTGTGCCCGCTCGGCTCGCCGCACGCATGAGCATGGCCGAGCAGCACGCCTACCTGCGCGAGAAGCTCGGCCGACGCGCCCGTCCCGTCCTGCCGAACGGCCCGACCAGGCGCGGGGTGCTGCGCGGCGGCGGACTGCTGGCGGCGGGCGCCGCGGCGCTGCGCGCGGACGCCGGGATGCTGCGCGGCGGCGTGAGCACTCCCGGCGGCAGCGCGGCGCTGCTGCCCCGGACCGCCGTGGACGGCGCGCTGGTCGCTCCGTCCGGCCGCCACCTGGCCTTCGGCGCCGACCCGGCGTCGCAGATGCGGATCTCCTGGCAGGTACCGCTCCCGGTCCGGCGCCCCTACCTGCGGGTGGGCACCGCACCGTGGGACCTGGGCGGCAAGGTGGCGGCGGAGGCCCGCGCGCTGCACACCCCCGCACTGAGCAGCGCGCTGCCGAGTGTCGAGCAGCTCTACCTGCACGTCGGTCTGGAGGGGCTGCGCCCGGGCACGACGTACTACTACGGCGTCGGCCACGACGGCTTCGACCCCGCGGCGCCCGAGCGGTCACACACCGTGGACTCCTTCACCACGGCCCCGGCCGACGGCACCCGGCCCTTCGTCTTCACCGCCTTCGGCGACCAGGGCGTCAGCCCCGAGGCGCGCACCGCCGGCCGGCTCCTGCTCGACCGGGACCCGGCCTTCCATCTGCACGCGGGCGACATCTGCTACGCCGACGGGACCGGGCACGGCGAGGAAACCGACCGCTACGACGCGCGGACGTGGGACCGGTTCCTCGCCCAGATCGAACCGGTGGCCCGCCGGGTGCCGTGGATGGTGACCACCGGCAACCACGACATGGAAGCCTGGTACTCGCCCGACGGCTACGGCGGCCAGACCGCACGCTGGTCACTGCCCGGCGACGGGCCCGACCCGGAGCGGGCGCCCGGCATCTACTCGTTCGTGTACGGGAACGTCGGCGTGGTGGCCCTGGACGCCAACGACGTCTCCTACGAGATCCCGGCCAACCGCGGCTGCACCGGCGGGACGCAGACGCGGTGGCTGGAGCGGACACTGCAGCGGCTGCGCGCCCACCGGGGTGTCGACTTCGTGGTCGTCTTCTTCCACCACTGCGCGTACTCGACCGCCACCCACGGCTCGGACGGCGGGGTACGGGAGAGATGGGTGGCGCTGTTCGAGCGGCACCACGTCGACCTCGTGGTCAACGGGCACAACCACGTCTACGAGCGCACCGACCCGCTGCGCGGCGGCAGGCCCACCCGCGCACTGCGGAGCGGCGAGACCACCGACCCGGTGGCGGACGGGACCGTGTACGTCACGGCGGGCGGGGGCGGGCGCAAGCTGTACGACTTCCGGGCACCGGACAGCCACGAGGGGCAGGTCCGGGACCGGGACAGCGTTCCGGGAATCCGCTGGACCGGGGAGCGGAGCGCCGAGCAGGACCGCGTGGAGTGGTCCCGGGTTCGCTACACCGGGTTCTCCTTCCTCGCGGTGGAGTCCCGTCCCGGGCCACGGCCCGCACTCTCGGTGACGGCGCTGGCGCAGTCGGGGCGGCGCATCGATCACTTCGCGGTGCGCCGCCGCTGAAGCGCTCCGCCGCGGCCGGGCACCGTCCCCGCGGAGGACCGCGGAGCACGGACCCGGCCGGACGGCGACACAGCGGCGTCTCGGCGGTGCCGCTCGGCGACGGTCGCTCAGCGGCGGTCGAAGGCCCGCTGGAGGGCCTCGGCTGCCTTGCGGCGGTCCTCCTCGCGGAGACGGGCCGCCGCACGGGAGCGGCGGACGCGGGAGGCGGGGACGTGGGTGGCTGTGGGCGTGGCCATAGGAATGCAACTCCTTCTGCACGGCGTGGAACGCAAGACGCGAGGAGAGATCTGCCGGACAGCCAACGGTGCGGGGACAACCGGTGCGGCAGGGATCACCTGCCGGAGACGCACGGTGTCGCACCCGCGAAGCGCTCGGTCGAGCGGGACGATCGGCTTCCTACAACGATAGGAGCCGGAGCCCGTGATGTCTCGCCAAATAGTTGGGCTTCCTACTATCTGAGACGAGCCCCACACCGGCCCCGTCGCGGCGGGCCGGTGGGAAGACGGGGGGAAGAGCGGAAAAGGGGCGGGCCCGGCCCCCTCCGTACGGGCGGAGAAGGGGGCCGGGCCCTCATCGCACAGGGACCACGGGGGCGTCAGCCCATGTGCGGGTACCGGTAGTCGGTCGGCGCGACCTGGGTCTCCTTGATCGCACGCGGCGAGGACCAGCGGATCAGGTTGAACTTCGAGCCCGCCTTGTCGTTGGTGCCCGAGGCCCGCGCACCGCCGAAGGGCTGCTGGCCGACGATGGACCCGGTGGGCCGGTCGTTGAGGTAGAAGTTGCCCGCGGCGAACCGCAGCTTCTCCGAGGCGGCGGCCAGCACCGCGCGGTCCTTGGCCAGGACGGCGCCGGTCAGCGCGTACGCCGAGGCCGACTCCATCTGGTCCAGCATCGCGTCCCAGTTCTCGTCCTCGTAGACGTGGATCGCGATGATCGGGCCGAAGTACTCGGCCTTGAAGACCTCGTTCTCCGGGTCGGAGCAGACGATGACGGTCGGCGAGACGAAGTAGCCGGTGCTGTCGTCACAGCTGCCGCCGACCAGGATCTCGCAGGACGGATCGGCCGCGGCGCGGTCGATGGCGGCCTTGTTCTTGGCGAAGGCCCGGTCGTCGATGACGGCGCCGATGAAGTGCGACAGGTCCGTCACATCGCCCATGGACAGCCCCCGCACCTCGGTGGCCAGGTCGTCCTTGAAGCCGCTCTCCCACAGGGAGCGGGGCAGGTAGGCGCGGGAGGCGGCGGAGCACTTCTGACCCTGGTACTCGAAGGCGCCGCGGGTGATGGCGGTCTTGAGCACGGCCGGGTCGGCCGAGGAGTGGGCGACGATGAAGTCCTTGCCGCCGGTCTCGCCGACGATCCGCGGGTAGGACTTGTAGTTCGTGATGTTCTCGCCGACGGACTTCCACAGGTGCTGGAAGGTGGCGGTCGAGCCGGTGAAGTGGACGCCGGCCAGGTCCGGGTGCGGCAGCGCGACCTCGGACACCTCCTTGCCGTCGCCGGTCACCAGGTTGATGACGCCCTTGGGCAGCCCGGCCTCCTCCAGCAGCTCCATGAGCAGCACGGCGGAGTGCGTCTGGGTGGGGGACGGCTTCCAGACCACCACGTTGCCCATCAGCGCCGGGGCCGTGGGCAGGTTGCCCGCGATCGCGGTGAAGTTGAACGGCGTGATCGCGTAGACGAAGCCTTCCAGCGGGCGGTGGTCCATGCGGTTCCAGATCCCGTTGGGCTGGACCAGCGGCTGCTCGGTCATCAGCTCACGGGCGAAGTGCACGTTGAAGCGCCAGAAGTCGATCAGCTCGCAGGGCGCGTCGATCTCGGCCTGCTGCGCCGTCTTGGACTGGCCCAGCATGGTGGAGGCGGCGATCGTCTCGCGCCAGGGGCCGGAGAGCAGCTCGGCGGCCTTGAGGATGATCGCGGCCCGGTCGTCGAAGGACAGCGCACGCCAGGCCGGGGCCGCGGCGAGCGCCGCGTCGACGGCGTCCTGTGCGTCCTGCCGGGTGGCGGTCGCGTAGGTGCCCAGGACCTTCCGGTGGTTGTGCGGCTGGACGACGTCGACACGCTCGCCGCCGCCCATCCGCTTGACGCCGTCGATCGTCATCGGCAGCTCGCGGGGGCTGTCGCCCAGCTCCTTGAGTTTGGCCTCCAGGCGCGCGCGCTCGGGGCTGCCGGGCGCGTAGGTGTGCACCGGCTCGTTGTACGGGGCGGGGACCTGGGTCACAGCGTCCACGGTTGCTCCTCGGGTCGTGGTTCGGACGGTCGGTGGGGCGCCGGTCGGGTGCCCGGATGCGGTGTTCTCAGTTGCTGGTGACGAGCGAGCGCAGGAAGAAGCCCATGTTCGCGGGGCGCTCCGCCAGCCGCCGCATGAAGTATCCGTACCAGTCGGTGCCGTACGGAACGTAGACGCGCATCCGATGCCCGTCCGCGACCAGCCGCTCCTGCTCGGCCGCGCGGATGCCGTAGAGCATCTGGAACTCGTACTCGTCCCGCTTTCGACCGTAACGCTCGGCCAGATTCTGGGCGATGGCCACCATGCGGGGATCGTGGGATCCCACCATCGGGTAGCCGTCACCGGCCATCAGGATCTTCAGACAGCGCACGTACGCCCGGTCGACCTCGTGCTTGTCCTGGTGGGCGACCTCGGCGGGCTCCTTGTAGGCGCCCTTGACCAGCCGGACCCGGGAGCCCTCGCCGGCGAGCGCGTGGCAGTCCTCCTCGGTACGGAAGAGGTACGACTGGACCACGGCACCGGTACCGGGGAAGCGCTCGCGCAGCTGCGCGAGGATCGCCAGCGTCGAGTCGACGGTGGTGTGGTCCTCCATGTCGAGCGTGACCGTCGTACCGGCGGCGGCAGCGGCCTCGACGACGGGCAGCACGTTGTCGTGCGCCAGGTCGTGCCCGCCCGGGAGCGCCTGGCCGAAGGCGGAGAGCTTGACCGACATCTCGGCCTGCTCGGCGAGCCCGGCGGCGGCCAGCGCGTCGGTCAGCGCGAGGTAGGCGTCGCGGTTACGGAGAGCTTCCGACCGGTCGGTGATGTCCTCGCCCAGGTGGTCGATGGTCACCTGCATACCGCGCGCGGCCAGCGCCGCGACGGAGTCCAGACACGGATCGAGCCGCTCGCCCGCCACGAACCGGTCCACCATCGGGCGGGTCACCGGAGCGGCCGAAACGAGGCGGCGGATGCTGTCGCTGCGCGCGGCGGCGAGGAGCACGGGTCCCAGCACGGGGCACCTCCACGGAGTCTTCTTGCGGGTGGCTCGATGGCGCACGCGCAGCGGAGGCGTGACGCGGAAGCCACCTAGAAGTTAAGGATCGCTCCACCACCGGGGCCATCGACAGGTGTCACGCGTCCGTGGCCCGGCTCTCAGACAGATGTATGAGAATGGACCGACGGGACACGCGGGCCGCTGCGGCGGCGCGGTACGGCACGGCCGCGAGGGACAGACGGCACGGCGCGAGGCACAGGAGGCCACGGCATGCGCGAGGACTACCAGGCGCTGATCGACGAGGTCTCCCAGTTGCTGGGCACCCCGGCCACGCTGGAGAGCCGGGACTTCTCGCTGATCGCCTTCGGGGCGCACGAGGGCGGTGCCGACGGCGACGAGGGGCAGAACGGCGGCCCCGCGCTCGACTCGGTACGCACCCGCACCATCCTCCAGCGGCGCTCCACCCCCGCCGTGCGCGCCTTCTTCGAGAGCTACGGCATCGCCCGGGCGAGCGGCCCCGTGCGCATCCCTCCCCCGGCCTCCGGCCAGGAGGTGCCGCCGGACCCGGCCGCGGGCCTGGTGCACGGCCGGATCTGCCTGCCGGTACGCGACCGCGGCGTCGTGCACGGCTACATCTGGCTGCTGGACGACGGCACGCTGGAACTCACCGACCCCCGGCTGGCCGCGGCGATGGCGGTCGCAGAGCGCACCGGCGCCCAGTTGGCCGCGGACTCCCGCGCCGAGGAGCAGACCGGGGAACTGCTGCACGCCGCCCTGGCCGAGCGCGGCGGGGCCGCACGGGACGAGGCCGTCGCCGGGCTGCGGACGGCACTGGGCGAGACCGCGTACGGGCCACTGGTGCTGGTGGCGGTGCTGCCCTGGCCGGAGGAGGACGCGACCGCGGTCCGCGGACCGCTCCCCGCCACCCTCCCCCGGCTCGCGGCCCAGTGCGTGCGGGACGGGGCGCTGGCCACGCTCGTGCGGCTGCGCACCCCGCACGGCCTGGAGGCGGCCCGGTCGGCGGCAGACCGGCTGCTGCGCGCGCCGGGCCGGGCCGGGAGCGCCGACCCGGAGACCGGGGCTCCGGCACCGACCGCCGGGCTGAGCAGCCCGCGCAGCGGGCTGTCGGACCTGTCGGGAGCCTGGTACGAAGCCCGTGCCGCGGCCCGCGCCGCGGCGGCCGAACCCCGGCCGGGCGCCCTGGCCGAGTGGGACGCCATCGGGCCCTATCGGATGCTCACCGGCATCCCCCGCACCGCTGGCACCGCACCCGATCCCGCTGTGCAGGACCTTCTCCGCGCCACCCACCGCGAGCTCGCCCGTACCGCGGAGGTCTACCTCGACTGCGCGGGCCAGGCGGGCCGCGCCGCCGCAGCGCTCGGCATCCACCGGCAGACCCTCTACTACCGCCTCTCCCGGGTCGAACGCCTCACCGGCCTCGACCTGGACGAGGGCGAGGACCGCCTGCTCCTGCACATGGCGCTCAAGGCCGCCCGGCTGTGACCTCCCCGCGGCCCTGCTGCCACGAGGGCGCCGGACGGGACCGGAACAGGGCCAGGGCCCCGGCGGCCGGCGTTCGCGGTGCCCGTACCCGCGACAGCGCCCGACGCGAAGGCAGGTCGGGCACCGGAGGGGGTGCGGGCCCGGACGCGACGGAGGGCCGCACGCGGTCTCCGTGCGGCCCTTCCGTTCTGCCTGCGTGGGCCCCTGGCGCGGGGCCCGCGTCACTCGGTCAGGTTGACCGCCCGGGCGTGGGTGGCGCCCACCTCGTCGGCGATCTCGGAGAGGGCCGCGGCGCCGATGGTGCCGTCGACGGTCAGCGCGACGAGCGCCTCGCCGCCCTCCTCGGCGCGGGAGACCTGCATGCCCGCGATGTTGACGCCCGCCTCGCCCAGGACGCGGCCGACGGTGCCGACGACACCGGGCCGGTCGCTGTAGCGCAGGAACGCCATGTGATCGGCGACCGCGAGGTCCACACCGTGCTCATTGATGGCGACGAGCTTCTGGAGGTGCTTGGGGCCGGACAGCGTGCCCGACGCCGAGACCTCCTCGCCGCCGGCGAGGGTGCCCCGCACGGTCACCACGTTGCGGTGCTCGGCGGACTCGCTGGAGGTGGTCAGCCGCACCTCGACCCCGCGCTCCTGGGCGAACAGGGGCGCGTTGACGTAGCTGACCGTGTCGTCCACCACGTCCTCGAACACGCCCTTGAGCGCGGACAGCTCCAGCACCTTGACATCGTGCTGGGTGATCTCGCCGTACACCTCCACATCCAGCCGGACGGCGACCTCGCCGGCCAGCGCGGTGAAGATCCGGCCCAGGTTCTCGGCGAGCGGCAGCGCCGGGCGCACGTCCTCGGCGATCACCCCGCCCTGCACGTTGACCGCGTCGGGCACCAGCTCACCCGCCAGGGCCAGCCGCACCGACTTGGCGACCGCGATACCGGCCTTCTCCTGCGCCTCACCGGTGGAGGCCCCCAGGTGGGGGGTGCACACGACCTGGTCGAAGGCGAAGAGCGGGGAGTCGGTGCACGGCTCGGAGGCGTACACGTCCAGCCCCGCGCCCGCGACCCGGCCCTCCTTGATGGCCGCCGCCAGCGCCTCCTCGTCGACGATGCCGCCGCGCGCCGCGTTGACCACGCGCACGTTCGGCTTGACCTTGTGCAGCGCCTCGTCCCCGATGAGTCCGAGGGTCTCCGGGGTCTTGGGCAGGTGGACGGTGATGAAGTCCGAGACGGCCAGCAGCTCGTCCAGCGAGAGCAGCTTGACGCCCATCTGCGCGGCCCGCGCCGGCTGCACGAACGGGTCGTAGGCGACGACCTTCATCCCGAAAGCGGACATCCGCTGGGCCACCAGCACACCGATCCGGCCCAGGCCGACCACGCCGAGCGTCTTCTCGCTCAGCTCCACGCCGGTGTACTTGCTGCGCTTCCACTCGCCGTTCTTGAGCGCCGTGTTGGCCTGCGGAATGTTCCGGGCCGTGGCGATGAGCAGGCCGCAGGCCAGTTCGGCCGCGGTGACGATGTTGGAGGTGGGGGCGTTGACCACCATCACGCCCGCCTTGGTGGCGGCGGGCACGTCCACGTTGTCGAGTCCGACTCCGGCGCGGGCGACCACCTTGAGCTTGTGCGCCGCGGCCACGGCCTCGGCGTCGATCTTGGTGGCGGAGCGGACGAGAACGGCGTCCACATCGGCGAGAGCGGGGAGGAGTTCGCCCCGGTCGGCGCCGTCACACTGCCGGATCTCGAAATCCGGCCCCAGCGCTTCGACGGTCGCGGGCGACAGCTCTTCGGCGATGAGTACTACGGGCTTGCTCACGTGGTCTCCAAATTCTTGGGACGGCGCGTTTCCCTGCGGGGCGGGAGGAGCAGACGCACGACGCTGTGAGCCTGTGGACCCGCAGTCTATCGAGGGCACCGCCCCGATGTGGCCGATCGGTCCACACCGCCTGCGGGGCGGGCCTCCGCCCCTGATCGTGCCCTCGGGGCCGCGGAACGGAACACCCGGCGCGTGGGGCGGGACGGGTTCGGGTGGATTCCGGCGGATTCCGCTCCGGGCGGGCGCACCCGGCGCCCGCCCGTCGCGCTGCGCGTCCGCGCCCGGGGGTCCGTGCGGAACCCCGGACGCGGACGTGCCCGTCCCGGCCGCGGGTGCGCTCCGGTTCCGCGGAGGCGCGGGCGCGGCCGGGACGGCTGCTCACCGCCGGACGAGGGTCACTTCTCCTCGTCGACCCAGCTCATCAGGGAGCGCAGGTTCTTGCCCGTGGTGGCCAGCAGGCCTTCCTCGTCGGCCTTCTTGTACTCGTTGTACCGGGGCAGACCGGCGTTGTACTCGGCCATCCAGTTCTTCGCGAAGGAGCCGTCCTGGATGTCGCCGAGGATCTTCTTCATCTCGGCCCGCGTCTGGTCGTTGATCACCCGCGGACCCGAGACGTAGTCGCCCCACTCGGCGGTCTCGGAGACGGACCAGCGCATCTTCTCCAGGCCGCCCTCGTACATGAGGTCCACGATCAGCTTCAGCTCGTGGAGGCACTCGAAGTAGGCGATCTCCGGCTGGTAGCCGGCCTCGACCAGGGTGTCGAAGCCCGCCTTGACCAGCGCGGCCGTACCGCCGCAGAGCACGGCCTGCTCGCCGAAGAGGTCGGTCTCGGTCTCCTCGGTGAAGGTGGTCTTGATGACGCCCGCGCGGGTGCCGCCGATGGCCTTGGCGTAGGACAGCGTCAGCGCGAAGGCACCGCCGCTCGCGTCCTGCTCCACGGCCGCGATGCACGGCACGCCGCGGCCCTCCTCGTACTGGCGGCGGACCAGGTGGCCCGGGCCCTTCGGGGCGACCATGCAGACGTCCACCGAGGCCGGGGGCTTGATGAAGTCGTAGCGGATGTTCAGGCCGTGGCCGAAGAAGAGCGCGTCGCCGTCCTCGAGGTGGGGGGCGATGGACTCCTCGTAGACCTTGGCCTGGAGCGGGTCCGGGACCAGGACCATGACCACGTTCGCTTCCCGGACCGCCTCGTCCGGGGTGGTCACCCGCAGGCCCTGCTCCTCGGCCCTGGCACGCGACTTCGAGCCCTCGTGCAGGCCGACCCGGACGTCGACGCCCGAGTCGCGCAGGGACAGCGCGTGGGCGTGGCCCTGGCTGCCGTATCCGAGGACCGCGACCTTGCGGCCCTGGATGATGGACAGATCGGCGTCGTCGTCGTAGAACAGCTCGGCCACTTGGGGTTTCTCCTTGTGCTGATGATGGGTGCTGCCCAACCTATGACGGCCGGGCGGGCGGAGGGGTCGGGGGCGGGGTCAGGCCGTGCGCTCCAGCGCACGCAGGCTCCGGTCGGTGATGGAGCGGGCGCCGCGCCCTATGGCGATGGTGCCGGACTGCACCAGTTCCTTGATGCCGTACGGCTCCAGCATCCTCAGCATCGCCTCCAGCTTGTCGGCGCTGCCGGTGGCCTCGATGGTGACGGCTTCCGGGGAGACGTCGACGGTCTTGGCGCGGAACAGCTGGACGATCTCCACGATCTGGGAGCGGGTCTCGCCCTCCGCGCGGACCTTCACCAGGACGAGTTCGCGCTGGACCGCGGAGGCGGGTTCCAGCTCGACGATCTTGAGGACGTTGACCAGCTTGTTGAGCTGCTTGGTGACCTGCTCCAGCGGCAGGTCCTCGACGTTCACCACGATGGTGATGCGCGAGATGTCGGGGTGCTCGGTGACACCCACCGCGAGCGAGTCGATGTTGAAGCCGCGGCGGGAGAAGAGCGAGGCGATCCTGGCCAGGATGCCGGGGGTGTTCTCCACCAGCACGGAGAGCGTGTGCTTGGACATCGTTCGGTGCCTTCCGTTCTTTCCCGGTCAGTCGTCGCTGTCGCCGAAGTCGGGACGGACCCCGCGGGCCGCCATGACCTCGTCGTTGGAGGTGCCGGCCGCCACCATCGGCCAGACCATGGCGTCCTCGTGGACGATGAAGTCCACGACGACGGGCCGGTCGTTGATGGCGTTGGCCTTCTCGATGACCGCGTCGAGCTGGGCGGGGTCCTCGCAGCGGATGCCGACGCAGCCCATGGCCTCGGCGAGCTTGACGAAGTCGGGCACGCGGGTGCCCCGGCCGGGCTCGCCCTCTTCACCGCTGTGCAGGACGGTGTTGGAGTAGCGCTGGTTGTAGAAGAGGGTCTGCCACTGGCGGACCATGCCCAGCGCTCCGTTGTTGATGATCGCGACCTTGATCGGCGCACCGTTGAGGGCGGCGGTGACCAGCTCCTGGTTGGTCATCTGGAAGCAGCCGTCGCCGTCGATCGCCCACACCGCGCGGTCGGGCATCCCGACCTTGGCGCCCAGCGCCGCCGGGACCGCGTAGCCCATGGTGCCCAGTCCGCCCGAGTTGAGCCAGGTGGCGGGCTGGTCGTAGGTGACGAAGTGGGCCGCCCACATCTGGTGCTGGCCGACGCCCGCGGCGAAGATGGTGCCCTCGGGTGCCAGTTCCCCGATCCGCTGGATGACCTGCTGCGGAGCCAGCGAACCGTCCTCGGGCAGGTCGTAGCCCAGCGGGTAGGTCGTGCGCCAGCGGTCCAGCAGGGTCCACCACTCGGCATAGCGGTCACCGCGCCGGTCGGGGTGCTCGGCCGCCTCGGCCTGGAGGGCGACGACGAGGTCGGCCAGCACCTCGCGGGCGTCCCCGACGATCGGCACGTCCGCCGCCCGGTTCTTGCCGATCTCGGCGGGGTCGATGTCCGCGTGGACGATCTTGGCGTGCGGGGCGAAGGAGTCCAGCTTGCCGGTGACCCGGTCGTCGAAGCGGGCTCCGAGCGCGATGATCAGGTCGGCCTTCTGCAGTGCCGTGACCGCCGCGACGGTGCCGTGCATCCCCGGCATCCCCAGGTGCTGGGGGTGGCTGTCGGGGAAGGCGCCGATGCCCATCAGCGTGGTGGTCACCGGGGTGCCGGTGAGCTCGGCGAGCACCTTCAGCTCCGCCGTGGCGCCGGCCTTCAGGACGCCGCCGCCGACGTAGAGCACCGGGCGGCGGGCCTCGGCCAGCAGCTTGGCGGCCTCCCGGATCTGCTTGCCGTGCGGCTTGGTGACCGGCCGGTAGCCGGGCAGCTCGGTGGTGGGCGGCCACTGGAAGGCGGTCTCCCCCTGGAGCGCGTCCTTGGCGATGTCGACCAGCACCGGGCCCGGACGGCCGGTGGAGGCGATGTGGAACGCCTCGGCGATCGTCCTGGGGATGTCGTCGGGGTCCTTGACCAGGAAGTTGTGCTTGGTGACCGGCATCGAGATGCCGCAGATGTCGGCCTCCTGGAAGCCGTCCGTACCGATCAGGGAGGTGGCGACCTGCCCCGTGATGGCGACCAGCGGCACGGAGTCCATGTGGGCGTCGGCGAGCGGGGTGACCAGGTTGGTGGCTCCGGGCCCCGAGGTGGCCATGCAGACGCCGACCTTGCCGGTGGCCTGCGCGTAGCCGGTGGCCGCGTGCCCGGCCCCCTGCTCGTGCCGGACCAGGACGTGCTGGACCCGGGAGGAGTCCATCATCGGGTCGTAGGCGGGCAGGATGGCGCCGCCGGGGATGCCGAATACGGTGTCGGCGCCGACTTCCTCGAGAGCGCGGATGAGGGACTGGGCGCCCGTGATGCGGGGGGCTGCCTGGGCCGGCACGGAGTTGGACTGTCCGCTGTTGCGGGCCCGCGGCTGCGGTTTCGGGGCCCCGGTGGCCTGATCGGTCATCGGCTTATCTCTTCTCGGAGAGTGAGGGTTGACGCTCGTTTTGGGCGGTTTCTTCGGTTCACCGCTGGTTCGTGCTCAGGTGCTGGTGCAACAAAAAACCCCCCGTGCCGTGAGGCAAGCGAGGGGAGCGCGCCGCTGGTGGACGCGGGATCGGATGGGTCCCGCGGTCAGCCGACGCGCTGTCCAAGTACGAGAATTCGGGTGCGCATGGCACTGACCCTCTCCCCGTCAAGCCCCGAGTGTCAAGTGAGTGGGACGGCCGTCTCAGCATTTGGGCGAGGCGGGCGAGTGCGTCAACGGGTCCGACGCACCCTCCTGCCCCACCGGCAGTGCCCCCGCGCCGCGCGCCAGGGGCACCGTCGCCGACACCGTCACAGCCGCGCCCCGGCCCTCCGGGTGCTCCTCGCCGTACCCGGAGACCCCGCCGCTGCGGGTGGACTCGGGCACCGCGTAGACCCCGCGGGCCAGCGCGGTGCGCAGCCGGTGCTCGTCCAGCGGACCGGAGAAGACCGCCCCCTGGCCGTGGGTGCAGCCCATCTCGCGCAGCAACGTGGCCTGCTCCGGCAGATCGACCCCCTCCGCGACGGTGGTCAGCCCCAGGTCCCCGGCGATCCGCAGCAGCCCGGAGGTGATCTTGCGCTGCCGGGTGGACTCCAGGATCCCGTCCGTCAGCCCCCGGTCCAGCCGCAGGATGTCCACCGGCAGCCTGCGCAGCGCGGAGATCGCCGCATAACCGCTGCCGAAGCCGTCCAGCGAGATCAGCACCCCGAGCCGACGCAGCGCCGTCAGCCGCCGCTCCAGCTCGTCCAGCGGGATCCGCGGATCGCTGTCCGACAGCTCCAGGATCAGCGCACCCGGCGCACCCGGCACCCCCGCGTTGGCCGCGGGTGCGCCCAGGGCGGTACCGCCGGTGGGGCCCGGTGCTGCCGCGAGCCCGTGCCGGGCCAGCAGGGCGCCGATGCTGCGCGGCTCCATACCCGGCTCGGTCAGCCGCCGCGCGGGCAGCCGCACGGTCACCGGGGCGCCGTACCCGGCGCGCTGGCGGGCGGCGGCCTGCTGCACCGCCTCCTCCAGCAGCCATCGGCTCACCTCGGCGGCCCGCTCGCCACCGGCCCCGCGCGCCTCCCGGGCCGAGGCGCCCTCGGTACGCAGGAACTCCGCCGGGGTGAACAGGATCCCCTGGGCCGACCGCCAGCGGGCCTCGGCCGCGATGGCGGTGATCTTGCCACTGGCCAGCTCGACGATCGGCTGGTGCAGCAGCGCGAACTCGCCGTCGTGCAGCGCGCTGCGCAGCCGCGCCGCCAGCTCGGCCCGCTTGACCACCTCGGCCTGCATCTGCGGCGCGTACAGCTCCACCCGGCCCTTGCCCGCCTGCTTGGCGCGGTACATCGCCAGGTCCGCGTTCCGCATCAGGGAACCGGGCGTGATGCCGGGCTCGGCGAAGGCGATGCCGATGGAGGCGGCGACCCGCAGCTCCGTGCCCTCGACGCGGTACGGGTCGGAGAGCGTGACCCGCAGCCGGTCGGCGATGTCGTGGATGCGCAGCTCGCGCTCGGCGTCCGGCATCCGCCCCGGCTCGCCGTCGCCGCGGATGAGGACGGCGAACTCGTCGCCGCCCAGCCGGGCCGCGGTGTCGCCGGAGCGCACGGAGTCGTGCAGCCGCCGTGCCGCCTGCACCAGGAGTTCGTCGCCCGCCTGGTGGCCGACGGTGTCGTTGACCGCCTTGAAGCCGTCCAGGTCGATGAAGAGCACGGCGGTACCGCAGTCGCCCCCGCGGCGACCGCCGATGGCCTGCCGGACCCGCTCGGTGAACAGCGCCCGGTTGGGGAGGTCGGTGAGGGCGTCATGAGAGGCGTTGTGCTGCAACTGCGCCTGCAGCCGCACCCGCTCGGTGACGTCCCGGCTGTTGAAGATCAGCCCGCCCTGGTAGCGGTTGACCGTGGACTCGACATTGAGCCAGTGCCCGTCGCCGTGCCGGAACCGGCACTCGACGCGGGTGCTGGACTCCCGGTCGGCGGAGGTGGCCAGGAAGCGGCGCAGCTCGTGGTTCACCTGGCCCAGGTCCTCGGGGTGCACCAGGGAGGAGAGCTCGCAGCCCACCATGTCCTCGGCGCTGCGCCCGTAGACCCCGGCCGCGGCGGGGGAGACGTAGCGGAGCGCGCCCGCCGCCGCGGTGATCATGATGACGTCGCTGGAGCCCTGGACCAGGGAGCGGAAGTGGTTCTCCTTCTGCGCCAGTTCCTTCGTCAGCGTGATGTTGTCCAGCAGCATGATGCCCTGGCGCAGCACCAGCGCGAGGACGACCGTGCAGCCGGTGTAGAGGACGACGCGGTCGATGTCGCGGCCGTCCACCGAGTTGTAGAGGATGCCCAGGGTGCAGACGGCCGCCGCCAGGTAGGGGGTCAGCGCGCTGAGCGATCCCGAGATGGGGCGGCTGGGGTTGGTGGCCCGGGCCTCGGCCTGCCGGTCGGTGGCGGCCAGGGGCTGCTGCGCGGCGGCGTCGGACGCCGCAGCACCGCGGCTCCTGCGCGCCCGGCCGACCCAGGGTGCGTAGGCCAGCAGCAGCGAGCCCGCGAACCACCCGGCGTCCAGCAGTTGCCCCGAGGAGTAGTGCTCACGCAGCATCGGGGAGGTGAACAGCGCGTCGCACAGCACCGTGAGGGCGAGCGCACCGATGGCGGTGTTGATGGCGCTGCGGTGCGCCGAGGAGCGCCGGAAGTGCAGCGCCAGCACCATGCTGACCAGCACGATGTCGAGCAGCGGATAGGCCAGGTTGAGCGCTGCCCTGGCGACCGAGTCCCCCTCCCAGTAGGCCGTGTGGGCCAGGGCGAGCGACCAGGAGAGGGTCAGCAGCGAGCCGCCGATGAGCCAGGCGTCGAGGCTGAGGCAGACCCAGCCGGCGCGGGTCACCGGGCGCTTGGCGAGCACCAGCAGCCCGACGATGGCCGGCGGGGCGAACAGCAGGAAGCAGAAGTCGGCGAGCGAGGGGCGCGGCACCGCCTGGTGCAGCACCAGTTCGTACCAGCCCCACACCGCGTTGCCGAACCCCGCCATCAGCGAGGAGAGGCCGAAGAGCACCCAGGCCGGGCGGCTGGCCTCCAACCGGGCGCGGGCGGGGGCGGACAGATGGCCGGCCGCCTCCCGCCGCTGGATGCGCGCGTACCACAGGCACGAGCCACCGGCGAGCAGCGCGGCGACGCTGAGTCCGAAGTCGCCCATGAGGACGGCGACCGTCTCGGACCCCCAGCCGAAGGCCGCGCCCACGGCGTAGGCGGCGCAGACCACGATGAGGGCCAACTGCGGCAGCAGTGTGCTGCGTCCGCCGCTGTCGGAGCCTCCTCCGCGCGGCCGGGCGGTGGGCGGCAGCGTCGGTGTCGCCGCTCGGGTCCGTGGCACGGTCCGCGACGGGCGGGCCGCCGAGGTCGGCCGGGGGTGCCGCCGCTGCCGCGGGTGCGGTGGATACGCGGGGTGCGGCGCGGGCGGCGGTGCCTCGCTCCGGGCAGTGCCGGTGGGGCGGGCGGTCGGTGTGCCGGTCCAGCACGGGCCCCGCCTGGGGGCCGCTTCGTGGGTGGTCATCGCGCCACCCGTGGAGACGGGGGTCGCGTTGCCGCGCCCGTCCGGCCGTTCCGGGACACCTGCGCCGGAGCCCCGCAACGCGGGAAATCCGCTGGAGAGTTGGAATGTTCGCGGGCGCCGTCCCCGCGGCCCGCACGGCAGTTCGTCCGTTGATCGTACATTCGCCCGTCGCCCCCCTCGTGTCCGGGTTTCGCCCCCCGATCGGGACGATACACCAGGTTCGTCACTCAGGGACATAGTCCCAATACGGAACGTAACCATAAGAGGGAAGCTCGGTACAGGGTGCAGTCATACGGATCCGTAGCGTTGCCTCTCGCGGCCTCGGGGGGTTTACGGGCCCTACGCCACGGCCACCGTGTTCGCCAGCTCCTCACCGGCCGCCCAGCGCCTCAGTTGCGCGGCGAGGAGTCTCCTGGCGCGGGGATAGTAGGCGGAAGTCGGCCCTCCGAGATGCGGAGTGATCAGCACACCGGGCACCCGCCACAGCGGGTGGTCCTGCGGGAGGGGTTCCGGGTCGGTCACGTCCAGCGCCGCCCGCAGCCGCCCCGGAACGCCGTCCTCCGCACCCGGGGCCGAGGCCGGGGTGCCGGTCTCGGCGAGCAGCGCCGCGGTGTCGACCACGGCCCCGCGCGCGACGTTGACCAGCAGCGCCCCGTCCTTCATCCGGGCGAGGAAGTCCGCGTCCACCAGGCCGCGGGTCTGCTCGGTGAGCGGGGTCGCCAGTATCACGACATCCGCCTGCGGCAGTAGTTCGCCGATCTCGCGCAGCGGCCGTACCGGCCCCAGCGGCGCCTGCCGCGCGGAGCGGGCGACCCGGTGCACGGCGGCGACCTCGAAGGGCAGCAGCCGCCGTTCGACGGCCTCGCCCACCGCGCCGTATCCGACGATCAGCACGGTGCGGTCCGCGAGCGCCGGGTGGAAGGCGGACCGCCAGACGCCGCGGTCCTGCGCGCGGACGGATCCGGGCAGGTCGCGCAAGGATCCGAGGGTGAGTGCGAGGGCCAGCTCGGCGGTGCTCGCGTCGTGCACGCCGCGGGCGTTGCACACGCGTGTTCCGGTGGGGAGGCGCGGGATGGCGGGCGCGATGTGGTCGATTCCCGCGGTGAGGGTCTGGACGACCCGCACCCCCGTCATCCGCGCGAGCGGCCGTACGGCGACCTCGGCATGCACCGAATAGGGCACGACGTAGAAGGCGCAGTCGGCCGGGTCCGCCGGGAACTCCTGCTCCCCGGCCCAGTACCGGTACGTCAGGTTGTCCGGGAGGCCCTCGACGCTCTCCGGCGGGAGCGCGAGCCAGATCTCCTTCGCATCGACCATGGGGAGAGACTAGTCGCACCGCGCCGGCGGATCCGGGGCACCTCCCGTCCGGAGTTCGCGGAACGCCGGGGAACGCCGGCAAGCGGCGAGAGACGCCGGGGTGCTGGACGGACTCGGCGGACTCGGCGGACTCGGCGGAACGGACGGAGCTCGGGGGAAGCTGTGGTGGGAGCGAACGTGTGTGGCGCCGGAGGCAACCGTTACGTTGGGGGCCGTCCGGGAGGGAGCGGGTACCAGGTGGAGCGCAGGACAATCGGCGCGGCGGCGCTCGGCGTGGGCGCCGTCGGCCTCGGCTGCATGCCGATGAGCTGGGCCTATTCCACTTCCGAGCAGCGCGGCGACAGCTCGCTGCGGGCGGTTCACACCGCACTGGACGCGGGGACGTCGCTGCTGGACACGGCCGACATGTACGGCCCCTTCACCAACGAGCTGCTGATCGGGCGCGCGCTCAAGGAGCGGCGCGCGGAGGCGTTCGTCTCCACCAAGTGCGGACTGCTCGTGGGTGAGCAGCACATCGTCGCCAACGGCCGCCCCGGTTACGTGCGGCGCGCCTGCGATGCCTCGCTGCGCAGGCTGCAGACCGACGTGATCGACCTCTACCAGCTGCACCGGGCCGATCCCGAGGTACCGATCGAGGAGACCTGGGGTGCGATGGCCGAGCTGGTGACGGCAGGCAAGGTACGCGCGCTGGGCTTCTGCGCCGTGGGCGCCCGCGCGGATCGACGCGCGCACGCGGGTATCCACGACGGGACCATACGGCAGCTCGAACGCGTCCAGCAGGTGTTCCCGGTGAGCGGGGTGCAGGCCGAACTGTCGGTCTGGTCCCGCGAGGCGCTGGAGACCCTGCTGCCCTGGTGCGAGGCGCGCGGTGTCGGGTTCCTCGCCGCCATGCCGCTGGGCAACGGCTACCTGAGCGGCGCGCTCACCACCGGGGGCGGCTTCGAGCCGGACGACGTGCGCGCCCGGCACCCCCGCTTCACCGCCGAGATGATGGCCGCCAACCAGCCCATCGTGGCCGGACTGCGCCGGGTGGCCCGGCGTCACGGCAACGCCACCCCGGCGCAGGTCGGCCTCGCCTGGGTGCTCGCGCAGGGCCGGCACGTGATCCCCGTGCCGGGCACCAAGAAGGCGCACTGGGCCGCCGAGAACGCACGCGCCGCCGGACTGGCGCTGACCGCCGAGGACCTGGCCGAGGTCGACGGGCTCCCCGCCGCGCAGGGCTCCTGGGACTGACCCGTCGGGCCGCTCCGGCGCCGGGCGGAGAATCCGGCGGGACGACCCGCGCCCCGGCGGCGCGGCCGGGAGAGGATGTGGTCCCCTGAGGAGTCCGCTAGTCGAGGACTGACCGAGGGCCGGCCGAGGACTCTCCCCGAGGACACCGGTCGAGGACACCGGTCGAGGACGAGGAGCCGAAACGTGAGACGTACGGCAGGTTTGCGCATCGTTGCGGTCTGCGCGCTGGCGCTGAGCGCGGGATGTTCCGGCGGGGGCGGTGGCGGGGACGAGCCCTCGGACGGGCGGAGCGGTTCGGCCGCGGCACCGTCGCCGAGCGCCGCCCCCGCCAAGGGTTCGGTGAAGGTGGTCGAAACGCTCACGACGGGGCTCGATTCGCCCTGGGGACTGGCACCGCTGTCCGGGGGGGATCTGCTGGTCTCCTCGCGGGACACCGGCAAGATCCTGCGCATCGACGGCGACAGCGGCAAGAAGACCGAGGTGGGCACCGTTCCCGGGGTGGAGCCGGGCGGCGAGGGCGGGCTGCTGGGACTGGCCGTCCCGCCGGACGGGGCGGAAGCCGGGAAGATGGTCTACGCCTACTTCACCTCCGCGTCCGACAACCGCATCGTGCGGATGCTCTACGACCCCGCGAAGGAGCCGGGGGACCAGCTCGGAGCACCGGACACCATCCTCAAGGGCATCCCCAAGGGGCAGATCCACAACGGCGGGCGGATCGCGTTCGGCCCGGACAAGATGCTCTACGCCGGAACCGGCGAGTCCGGCGACGGCGGACTCGCCCAGGACGAGAAGTCGCTGGGCGGCAAGATCCTGCGGATGACGCCCGAGGGCGAACCCGCGGGGCACGGCAGCCCCGACCCGGACTCGGTCGTCTACTCCCGGGGGCACCGCAATGTGCAAGGCCTGGACTGGGACCGCGGCAAGCGGCTGTGGGCCTCCGAGTTCGGGCAGGACACCTGGGACGAACTCAATCTGATCGAGCCGGGCGGGAACTACGGCTGGCCGGACGCCGAGGGCAGGAGCGACGACAAGAGGTTCGAGAACCCCGTCGAGCAGTGGCGCACGGACGAGGCGTCCCCCAGCGGACTGGCCGTCGCCGCGGGGTCGGTGTGGATGGCGGGGCTGCGCGGGGAGCGGCTGTGGCGGATCCCGCTCAAGGGCGGGGAACCCGCCGCCGCCCCCCAGGCGTTCCTGAAGGGGAAGTACGGACGGCTCCGGACGGTGGTCGCGGACCGCAGCAGCGGTGGCGGCGACGGACTCTGGCTGGTCACGAGCGAGACGGACGGACGCGGCTCGCCGGAGAAGGGGGACGACCGCATCCTGCGACTCGAGGTGCATTGAGGATGGTCAGATGTTCAACCTGATGCAGGAGCTGTTCACACCGGGCAGCAAGCACACGGACGACGAGCAGCGGCGGCTGGAGCACACCCGGGTTCAGGAGGGCGTCGGCGACCCCGGCAAGGGGCCGATCGACCTGTCCTCCGGCCGGGCGCTCATCCGTCCACCCGAGCAACGGATCGAGCGGCGGCCGGAGCCCTCGGGGACACTGCGGCGCCCGGAGCAGCCGCCGTCCGCGGAGCGTCCGCCGTGGCGTCCCCGTCCGGAGCCGCCGCGGAGCTGAGCCCCTTCGGGCTCACCAGCCGCAGCCGGAACGCCATGGCCGCCGCCTCGCCGCGGGTGGCCACGCCCAGCTTGGCGAGGATGTTGGAGACGTGCACGCTCGCCGTCTTCGGGGCGATGTAGAGGCGTTCGGCTATCTGCCGGTTGCTGCGGCCCTCGGCGACGAGTTCCAGCACGCCGCGCTCGCGCCGGGTGAGCCCGAACGCCTCCGCCGGGTCGGCGGGCGCGGATGCCGGCCGGTCGGCCGCCGGGCGGCCGGAGTCCGCGCCGCCGCCGAGCACGATCCGGGCGCGGGCCGCGAGCTGTTCGGCCTCGGCCCGCAGCGGCGCCGCGCCCAGTCGTACCGCGGCGGAATGCACCTGCCCCAGCAGCTCCCGCGGGGCCGGGCAGTCGCCACGCCGCGCGTCCGCGTCCTCCAGCAGCGCCTCGGCCCAGCGCAGCCGGGCACGGGCCAGCGGCCCGGGGCGGTCCACCGGCTCCCATGCCAGCACCGCCGCCTCCCAGGCCCGCGGATCGCCGTCCCCCGCCGCCCGCTTCAGCTCGGCCTCCAGCAGCAGCGCGTACGCCTCCCACACCGGTGCGGGCCGGGGCAGCCTGCGGGCCGCGCGGTGCAGTTCGGCCAGCACCTCGCCCCGCCCCCGCTCGGCGTCCGGCAGGCCGCGCAGCTCCGCCTCGTACGACGCGGCCGCGTACAGCAGCGCCCACGCGTACGGGTGAGTGCCCGGCGGAAAGCCCTCCTGGAGGGCGGTCGCCAGCTCACGGCGGGCCGCGGCGACCTCGCCCCGCTCGGCGGCCAGCGCCATCGTGAAGAGCCGGAGCGCCACCATCCGCTGCGGCTCGCCCGCCGGGGACGACCCCATGGTGGCCGCGGCCTCCTCGACGGCCGACTCCAGCCCGGGGAGGTCTCCCCGGTCGCGCGCCAGCCGGGCGCGGAGCAGCGCCACCCAGGCGCGTACGTCGGCCACGCGGGCCGCCGCCGCGGCCCGTTCGAGCAGATCCTCCGCCCGCTGCCAGTCCCCGGTCGAGAGCAGCGCCTCGGCCTGTCCGGCGAGGGCTCCCGCGTAGGAGTTGGGGCGCCCGCGGTCCCGGGCGACGCGGGCGGCTCCGGCGGCCTCCTCGGCGGCCTCCGCCGAGCGCCCCACCGCCTCCAGTTCCACGGCGATGTTGATGGCGGCGCAGGTCATCACGCTGGTGACGCCGGCCTCGTCCGCCTCGTCCCGCGCCCGGGCCAGTTCGGCGAGCCCCTCCTCCAGGTCGCCCGACTCGGCGAGCAGGGTGCCGAGGGTGACCCTGGCGTCCAGCTCGATGGTGGTGGCGCCCACCACCCGGGCCAGTTCGACCGCGCGCACGGCGGTCGCCAGCGCCTCCCGCCCGGGACGGTGGATCATGCCCCAGCTCGCGGCGCTGGAGAGCACCTCCGCGTGGACCGCCGACGGCGGCAGCCCGCGGACCAGTTCCTGGGCCTTGGCGATCTGCGCCCAGCCGTCGCCCTTGCCCATGTCCTCCAGCAGCAGCCCGCTCTTGAGCTGGAACCAGGCGGCCGTCAGCGGGTCCTTCGCCTCGTCCAGCCGGGCCAGCGCTCGGCGGGCGAGGACCTTGGCCCGCGCCACGTCACCGCTGACCCGGGCGGCGACGAGCGCTTCGGCCAGCACTTCGAGGAAGCCGGGCGGCCGGAAGGCGGGAACCCGGTGGCTGTCGGGGTCCTCCGGGGCGTCCGCGCTCGGGAAGGTGCGCGGGATCCGCAGCGCGGGCAGGGCGGTCCGGTCCTCCTCGGGCACCTCGTCCCACAGCTCGATGACCCGCTCCAGCAGGCTGTGCTCCTCGGCGTACGCGTGCCGGTCCCGGGCCTCGCAGGCGGCGGACAGCGCCGCGGGCAGCGCCTTGGCCGCGTCCCGGCCGCGGTGCCAGTAGTGCGCCAGGCGCGCCAGCCGCTCCTCGGCCCGGACCAGGGACGGCTCGCCCTCCAGCGTCTCGGCGTAGCGGCGGCTGATCCGGGCCAGTTCGCCGGGGAGCAGGTCCTCCCGCACCGCCTCGCGCAGCAGGGCGTGCCGGAACAGGTAGCCGGAGCCGTCGGCGGTGGGGCGCAGCACGTTGGCGCCGACCGCCGAGCGCAGCGCCTCCAGCAGCGTGTCCTCGCCGAGCCCGGCGACCGCGGCCAGCAGGGCGTGCTCCACGGCCGAGCCGCCGCCCGCCGCCAGCCGCACCACACGCTGGGCGGGTTCGGGCAGTGCCTCGACGCGGACGAGTAGCAGGTCGCGCAGCGAGTTGCTGATGGCGCAGGCGGCCTCGGTGGCCGTCAGCTCCTCGACGAAGAAGGGAATGCCCTCGGAGCGGCAGAAGATCTCCTCGGCCAGCTCCCCGGCGGGCTCGGTGCCCTTGATGCCGGCGATCTGGTCGCGCACCTCGCTGCGGGTCAGCCGGGGCAGCTCCAGGTGCAGCACGGTCCGCAGCCGGTCCTGCTCGGCGAGGAAGGGGCGCAGCGGGTGGCGGCGGTGGATGTCGTCCGTCCGGTAGGTGGCCAGCAGCACGAGCCGGCAGGTGCGTACGGAGCGGAAGAGGTAGCCGAGCAGTTCCCGGGTGGAGCGGTCGGCCCACTGAAGGTCTTCGAGGGCGACGACGAGGGTACGGTCGGCGGCCAGTCGTTCCAGCAGCTGGGCCGTGGCCTCGAAGAGCCTGGCGCGTCCGCCGTCGGCGCCGTCGTCGTACTCCTCGCGCTGCGACGTAGCCGGTCCTGGCACCGCCAGGTCCGGCAGCAGCCGGGCCAGTTCGGTCTCGCGGCCCTCGACGGCGGCGGCCAGCGCGGTGGGCGGCACGGCGCTGCGCAGTCCGCGCAGCGCCGTGGTGAAGGGCGCGAAGGGGAGGCCGTCCGCGCCCAGTTCCAGGCAGCCGCCGAGGGTGGTGGCCCCGTCGGCAGCGCGGACCCGGGTGAGGAATTCCTCCAGCAGCCGGGTCTTGCCCACGCCCGCCTCACCGCCGAGGAGGAGTGCTTGGGGAGCGCCCGTACCGGCGCGGGTGAGGGCAGTGGTGAGTGCGGTCAGTTCGGCGGTACGGCCGACGAATACGGGACTGACACCGGTTTGCAGGGGCACGTCACTCAGCATCGCATCCGGCACCGTCATAAGGCATCTGCCTTATGCGCGGCCTCACCGCTAGCGAACGCCCAGGGCACGGCCGCACGGTGGCCGGCCGCCGGTCCGCCGCACGCGGCACCCCTGCCGCGGGCGGCGTGCGACACGCTCACGCGGCCGGGACCCACACCCGCTCGCCCTCGCCCCGGTCCCGGCTCCTGCGGCCGAGCCGGGAACGCGCACCCGCGCGGCCCCGCTCCCGGCGTGCCGCCTTGGCCGCGCGGACCAGGCGCTCGTGCTCGGCCTCGCGGCGCAGGTCGTCCATCCGGCTCTGGTGGTGGATGTAGTTGAGGTCGTACAGCATCTCGATGGCCCCCTCGGGGAGTGGTTGCGAACTGTGCTTCCACAGTCCTCTCTGAGGGGGTTCCGGCACATCGGGCAACTGCCCGGTTCTGACCCTCCGGGGGCCTTAGGACCCCGGAGCGGGTCGCCCGTGGGGCCTTAGACGGAGGCACCGCGCACTGGGTCCGCGGTCCGGAACGGGGCGGGAACGGGGTCCGGGCCCCGGCCGGGAGCGAGGGAGACCACGGGGACACCGAGTGCTCACCGGCCCGGGCCGCAGGACCCAGGGCTCACTGGCCGGGCGCAGCGGGGACCTCGGGCTGCGCGGCGAACAGGTCGAAGTACATGCCTCCGGCGACGAGGAGCCCGACCAGGCCGAGCAGCACCCCGCCCAGCGCTACGGCCTTGACCCAGCCGCGCGCCCGGCTCCGGCCGGTGAGTGCCGCCAGCAGCAGGGCGCCGACCGCGACGGCCAGCACGGCGAAGATCCCGTTGACCACGGCCGCCGCGTGCCAGGGCGCTCCGTAGAGGGCGTTGACCTGGTCGGACGCGGAGCCGCCGGACCCCTGGGCGCTGCTCTCGATCTGGCCGATGAGGCTCTTGCGCTCGCGCAGCATGTCGCTGAACGAGGTGCCGGTCAGCGAGGCGAGGCCGAGCCCGGCGCTGAGAACGGCCACCGCACCGCCTGCCCAGTCCTGGCGTCGGCCGGACGCGGAGTCCGCGGCCTGCGGGTCGCCGCCGTCGTCCCCGTTGCCGCCGTCCTCCCCGTTGCCGCCGTCGTCGCCACCTCCGAGGTCGTCACGGTCGGTGTCGCTGTCGGGAGCGTCCGCGGTGGCGTCGGGTTCCTTCCCGTCCCCGGCCCCGGCGGCGGTCGGGAGGGCCGCGTCCTCCTGCGCCTCCTGCTGGGACTTCTTGCCGTCGCGCTGCGGGCCGCGCCCGCCCTTCTCCTCGGCCGCCGGACTGCGCTGTTCCGCCGCTGCGGCCTCGTCGGCCGGTTCCTCGTCCGGGGACCTATCGGTCGTGTTCTGCGTGGTCCTGGTGCTTTCGGTAGCCATGGGCGGCCACGGTAGGGGCGGTTTCTGAGAGACCGATGAGAGAGCTGGAACGCTGCCCGACCACCGGTACGGGAGTGGTCACGGGCGCCTCCTCCTCGCAACTCGGGTCCGGCTCGATGTCCGGCTCGATGCTCAGCCGCGGCAGCCGCCGGTCCAGCCACTTGGGCAGCCACCAGTTGGCGCCCCCGAGCATGTGCATCAGCGCCGGTACCAGCAGTGTGCGCAGGACGAACGCGTCCAGGGCCACCGCCGCGGCCAGCGCGATGCCGAACATGGCGATGAGCCGGTCGCCGCTGAGCACGAACCCGCCGAAGACGGAGATCATGATCACAGCCGCGGAGTTGATCACCTTGCTGGTCTCCGAGAGGCCGACCCGCACCGCCCGCCGGTTGTCGCCGGTCAGCCGCCATTCCTCGTACATCCGGCTGACGAGGAAGACCTGGTAGTCCATGGACAACCCGAACAGCACCGAGATCATGATGACCGGGAGGAAGGGCTCGATGGGGCCCGCGCTGCCCAGCCCGAGCAGTTCGCTGCCCCAGCCCCACTGGAAGACGGCGACCACCACGCCGAAGGCTCCGGCGACCGCCGCGATGTTCATCACCGCCGCCTTGACCGGGATGCCGATGCTCCGGAAGGCCACCAGCAGCAGCAGCGAGCCGAGGCCGATGACCACGCCGCCGAACAGCGGGAGCTTGCCGACGATGATGTCCGCGAAGTCGTCGTGGCCCGCGGTGGACCCGCCGACCAGGACCTCCATCGTCGACCCCTCCTCGGCCTTCGGCAGGACGTCCCCGCGCAGCCGGTCCACCAGGTCGGAGGTGGACCGGGACTGCGGGGAGCTGTCGGGCACCACCGTGATCACTCCGGTGTCGCCGCTGCCGTTGAACTCGGGCCCGCTGACCTGGGCGACACCGGGGGTGTGCTGGATGTCGCCGCGCAGGTGGTCGAAGGCCAGTTTGTCGCCGGCCCCGTCCAGCTCGCCGACCAGCGTCAGCGGACCGTTGGTGCCCGGCCCGAATCCGTCCGCGAGCATGTCGTAGGCCTTGCGCGTGGTGCTGGCCGCCGGATCGTTGCCCTGGTCCGAGGTGCCCAGGTGCAGTCCGAGTGCGGGCAGCGCCAGCACGGCCATCAGCAGCGCCGCGACCCCGCCCAGCAGCTTGGGTCGTCGTTCGACGAAGGCGGACCAGCGCATGGCGAAGCCCGTCGGGCGGTCGGGACGGGGACCGCGCTCGATGAGCTGACGGCGCTCCCGGCGGCTGAGGGCGCGCATGCCGATGAAGCCGAGCAGGGCGGGCAGCAGGGTGACGGAGGCGGCCACGCTCAGCAGCACGGTCAGGCAGGCGGCGATCGCCACTCCGTTGAGGAAGCCGAGCCGCAGGATGAACATGCCCAGCAACGCGATGCAGACCGTGGCCCCCGCGAAGACCACCGCACGTCCCGAGACCGTCACCGCGCGGCGTGCGGCCTCGACCACCGGCAGTCCGGCACGCAGCCCGCGCCGGTGCCGCGTGACGATGAACAGTGCGTAGTCGATGCCGACGCCCAGTCCGATGAGCATGCCCAGCATGGGCGCGAAATCGGCGACGGTCATCAGCCGGCTGAGCAGCCCGGTAGCGGCCGTCGCGGTGCCCACGGCGACGACCGCGGTGATCAGCGGGAGCGCCGTGGCGGCGAGCGAGCCGAAGGCGAGGAAGAGGACGACGGCCGCCGCCGCCAGTCCGATGCCCTCGGCGAGGTGGGCCGTGGGGGCCTCGGCGACCGCCACGCCCGAGCCGCCCGCCTCGACCTGCAGGCCGTCCCCGGATGCCTCCTGGACGGTGTCCAGGACGCGCTGCACGGTCTGCCCGCCCAGCTCGTCGGTGGGCCCCTCGAAGGTGAGAGCGGCATAGGCGGTGTGGCCGTCGGGGCTGATCGCGCCACCGCCCCCGGCGCCGTAGGGCGACTCCACGGACTCGACACCGGGCAGGCCCTCGACCTCGTGCAGCGCCTCGGTCATCCGATCCTGGACGGCCGTGGCGCGCACCGTGCCCTGCTCCGAGTGCCACACGATCGTGTCACCGGCTCCGCCCCGGTCGGGGAACGCGCTCTCCATCCGCTCCGCCGCCCGGCCGGACTCGGTGCCCTGGGCACCGTAGTCGTCGGAGTAGGCGCTGCCGAGAAGCGAGGAGGCCGTCACGGCACCGGCCAGCGCGGCGAGCCAGAGCAGCAGGACGAGGAGGCGGCGCCTCAGGCACCAGCGGGCAAGAGCGGTCACGGGCGGTCGCCTGCTCCCGGGTGTCGTACGGGCGGGGAACGGAGCGCGTCGACTCCTGTCCGCCGCATCGGGCCTCCCGGCCGTCGGCCGGGAGCGGCGGTCCGAGGCGGCAGAACACCTCACCTCAAGGACCGTGCTCTGCAGCGTGCCATCCCGGAGAGATCGATTGCGGTGTTTGTGGCGATACCCACAGCGGCCCGGCTCCCTGTCTCAGCACGTAGCCGCGTCCTCACCGCTCGGTCGGCGCCTCCTCCGCTCCTCCGCGGCGCTCCGGAGCCGAGGGGCGGCGCCCGGACCGGAACAGCTCCGGAACACGGTCCCGGGAAGGCGCCGGGTCGCCGCGCGGGATCCGCCGGGCCGCCGAACACCTCGTTCACAGCCGGCCCGACGGTCCGGGCCGTGCCGGAGCTCGCCGTGCCGGACGCGTCCGCCCGCGCCCGGTACTGCGAGGCCCGGCGCGAGGCCCGGCGCGGGGGACGGCGCGAGGCCCGGCGCGGGGGGACGGCGCGAGGCCCGGCGCGGGGGGACGGCGCGGCGGGGGCGTGCGGCGCGGCACCGGGAATCGCGAGCCCGGCACGAATCCACGCAAGCCCGGCGTGCGCCGCGCGCCGAGAACGCCGGGGGAACTCGACCGGTACCGCCGTCGTCGGTACCCATTAGCCTGTGGGAGCCGTCCGGCGATCCCCTCGTGGAGGTCGGGCGGTCCGCAGGAGGCCGGAAGGCCCGGCGCACGCACCACACGGGATGGGGGACGGTCGTTACGTATGTCCAGGGAATTCCAACGCGGCCACAAGGCCAGGATCAGTGACCTGACGGCCGGTACGGATCTGTACGTGGGAGTGCAGATCGCCGGAGCCGGTCTCTCCTTCGACATCAGCTGCTTCGGGCTGGACGGGCAGGAGCAGCTCTCGGACGACCGCTACTTCGTCTTCTTCAACCAGCCCGCCTCACCCGAGGAGTCCCTGCAGCTGCTGGGTGCGCAGGCCGGGGACACCGAGTCCTTCCGGGTGACGCTGGAGCGGGTTCCCGCGCAGGTGCAGCGGCTGTCGTTCACGGCGTCCCTCGACGGGGCCGGGCAGATGTCCGGGATCGGCCCCGGCTACATCCGCCTGGTGGCGGGCGGCGAGGAGGTGGCCCGCTACCCCTTCGACGGCTCGGAGTTCAGCACCGAGCGCGCCGTGATGCTGGGCGACATCTACCGGAAGGACGACGTCTGGCGGTTCGCCGCGATCGGCCAGGGGTTCGACGGCGGGCTCGACGCACTGCTCCAGCACTTCGGCGGCGAGGTGCTGGAGGAGCAGGAGGAGGAGGAGAGCGCTCCCGGGGCCGGCGCGGTGCCGGGCTTCGCGCCGCCGGACGGAGGCGCTCCGCCGCCGCAGCCCGCTCCGGGGTTCGCCCCTCCGGCGGGCCCCGCGTCCGCACCCGCACCCGCACCGGCACCGGCACCGGCACCGGCGTCCACGTCGGCGCAGGCTCCGCAGCCCCAAGCGGTCCCGCAGCAGCCGCAGCTGCCGCAGCAGCAGGCACCGCAGCAGCCGCAACCTCCTCAGCCACCCCAGCAACCCCAGTCACCCCCGCCGTCCGCTCCGGACATCCACGGCGCCCCGACCGTGGTGGGTCCGCTCCAGCAGCAGCACGGCGGTCCGCCGCCGCCACCCCCGCAGCCGGGGCCGCCCGGCGGAGCGCAGTTCGCCCCCGGTGGAATGCCCCAGGCACCTCAGGCCCCACAGACACCTCAAGCACCTCAGCCCTACCAGCAGCACCAGCCGCCGCCCCCGCAGCAGCCGGGGCCGCCCGGCGGACAGCAGCTCTCCAACCCGTTCGCACAGCAGCAACCCGGCGGCTACGGCGCCCCTCAGGTGCCGCAGGGCCCGGCCGCGGGCATCGGTGCGGTGCTGCAGAAGTTCCACGAGGCGCCCAACGGCCAGCGCTGGACCCTGCAGAACCCCTCCCTCGTCCGCGCGGACATCGGCGTCGACGGCCGGCCCGTGCTCGCCAAACAGGGCAGCATGGTGCTCTACCAGGGGAAGGTCGACTTCTCCTACAAGGGCGCCGGCTTCACCGGGCGCGTGGTGGGCAACGCGACCGGCCAGGAGATGCAGCTGATGCGCTGCACCGGTCGCGGGCAGGTCTTCTTCGCCGAGGACGCGGCACACGTCCACCCCGTCGAGCTGCAGGGCGACGGACTGTGCGTCTCGGCCGAGAACGTGCTCGCCTTCGACGAGTCGCTGCACCACGAGGTGCGCCGGATCGAGGGCCACGGCATCCCCGGGGGCGCGCTGTTCACGATGCAGTTCAGCGGAACCGGCACCGTGGTCGTCAAGACCCGGGGGACCCCCGTCGTCCTCCCCGTCACCCCCACCACCTTCGCCGACGCGCAGGCGGTCGTGGCGTGGTCGGCGGCGGCACAGGTCATCGTCACCAGCCAGGTGCGGCTGCACCGCAACGCCTATCCGGGGCACAGCGGGGAGACCGTGAACCTCCAGTTCCGCGGGGCACCCGGCAACTTCATCGTCGTCCAGCCGTACGAGGTCTAGGGGAGCCCGTCATGAACCAGCCGGCACCGCTCGCGGGCTTCGCGCCCGCTCCCGTGGCAGCACGCATGGAGAACCACGGCTCGCACATGGTCAAGGTGGCCATGCAGTCGGGCCAGGACCTGTTCGCGCGGCCGGGCTCGATGGTCGCCTACGAGGGCTTCGTGCAGTACGAGGCCAATCCGCCCGCCGTCCGCCAGATGGCCTCCCAGTGGCTGACCGGCGAGCAGAACCCACTCATGCTCTGCCGGGGCGACGGCCTGCTCTACCTGGCCGACTACGGCGCCGACGTGGTCTGCGTCAACCTCGCCGAGGAGGCGCTGTCGATCAACGGCACCAACCTGCTCGCCTTCGACGCGCACCTCCAGTGGGGCGTCGAGCGGGTCAAGGGGCTCGCCAAGTTCGCCGGTCAGGGACTGTTCAACGTCTCCGTCCGCGGCACCGGCTGGGCGGCCCTGACCTCGCGCGGCACCCCCGTGGTCGTGGACTGCGGGCGCGGCGAGGACGAGACCTACGTCGACCCGGACGCACTGGTGGCCTGGTCCAGCGGGCTGAAGATGAAGAGCAAGCGCAGCATGAAGGCCGGAGCGCTCATCGGCCGGGGCAGCGGCGAGGCGTACCAGATCGCCTTCTCCGGACAGGGCTTCGTGGTGGTCCAGCCGAGCGAGGACAGCACCGACCGCATCCGGGTCCGGGGCTGAGGGGGAAGGAGAACAGCCGTGCAGAGTTCGCTCTTCGGATACGCCGAGGTCGCCACCGAGGACCGCTACGCGGTGCAGAACCCGCAGTTGCTGCGGGTGCAACTGGGGGGCCATGACGACGTGCTGGCCCGCAAGGGCGCCATGGTCGCCTACCAGGGGCTGCTGGAGTTCGACGCCGAGTACCAGGCGCGCGGCGGGCACCGCGGCTCCTTCCGCGAGCAGGTGCCGCTGATGCGCTGCTCCGGCCAGGGGACGGTCTTCCTGGCCAACCTGGCGCAGTACGTCCATGTGGTGGACATCGACCGGGACGGGCTGACCGTGGACGCGGCCTACGTCCTGGCCATGGACTCCACGCTGCACCACGAGGTGATCTCGGTGGACAGCCAGTTCGGTATCTCCGGCACCGGGGCCTACAACCTCAACATCACCGGGCAGGGCAAGGTGGCGCTGATGACCTCAGGACAGCCGCTGCTGCTGAACGTCACCCCGGACACCTACGTCAACGCCGACTCGGACGCGGTCGTCGCCTGGTCCAGCGGGCTGCGGGTGCAGATGCAGGCCCAGACCTCCTCGCAGGGCGTCTGGCGCCGCCGCGGCAGCACCGGTGAGGGCTGGGAGCTCTCCTTCATGGGCCAGGGCTACGCCCTCGTGCAGCCCAGCGAGCTGCTTCCGCCGCAGCACGCGCAACTCGGCGGCGGGCTGCGCGCCCAGTACGGCATGGGCGCCCAGGGGGCCCGCGGCCACAACCAGGGCAACATCTTCACCAACTGAGGGTGTTGGACGGGCCCTTCTACGCCGAAAGCGCGCCCGGCGGCGTCGGCCGCCCTCGTGTGCACCCGCACGCCGGGGCGGCCGACCTTCACAAGAAGCGCTGCTGCTCCATCGCCGCACGCAGGTCGCAGACCCAGCGGCGGTACGCGGAGACCTTGGTCAGGCTCTCCAGGGCCACAGTCTGTCCCAGCCGGTCGAAGTCCCGTTCAGCGTCGCGGCGACGGCCGAGCGCGTCGTTCAGAACGGCTTTGGGATCGGCGACTTTCTCCACGTCGTGCGGTACTTGCCAGGCCGTGTCGCGCGTGGGCGCGGCTTCGCGTAGGGCCTCCGGGTCGGTCAGCATCCATGCCTCGGTCTCCCTCACGGGTACCAGCGGGACGATTCGAGACGCGTCACCGGCAAGCTCTTCCCGCACTGCTTCCACCTTGCCCCGCTCGTTGTGGTCGTGGTGGAGCATGACAAGGTCGAAATAACGGAGCAGGTCGCTCACTTCCCGTACAACCGAATCGCGAGGAGCCACAGTGAAGCGTTCCCCGGTGACCACCCCCGAGTAGTCGAACCCGACCGCTGCCTCGCAGCCCAGCACGGCGACCTGTCGGTCGATGAGCCTCCGGCTTTCACGAGGCGTGGTGTCCGATGGGTGATCACATAAGCAGAAAGTGCCTCTGACCAGCGAGAATGTGGATTGTCGAGATCCCTG